>CAYQDR010000055.1:0-28341 GCA_964416315.1 uncultured bacterium | reverse complement strand
ATGAACCCGACAGCGGCTTCGCGGTGCTCAGCCGCTGCAGGTTATCGTGGGCGTTGGGCAACAGGCACGGTGTCACTCGGGAGGCAGGTTACTGCGAGGGCATCTGCGGGTCCAGGACGTCGCGCAGGCCGTCGCCGAGGAGGTTGAACCCAAGCACGCTCACCGCGATCGCGAGACCCGGCAGCACGGCGATCCACGGGTCGATCAGCATGTACTGCCGGGAGGCGCTCAGCATCAGCCCCCACGACGCGGTCGGCGGCTGGGTCCCGAGCCCGAGGAAGGAGAGCGCCGCCTCCGTGAGGATGGCCGTCGAGAGCGACACCGTCGCCTGGACCAGGATCGGGGCGGCGACGTTCGGGAGCACGTGGCGCAGGACGATCACGAGGCCGGGCGCCCCGATCGCCCGGGCCGCCTCGATGTACGGCCGCTGGACGACGGCCAGCGTCGGGCCGCGCGCCACGCGCGCGAAGGTCGGGGAGTACACGATCCCGATCGCCAGCATGACGTTCGTCAGGCTGGGGCCCAGCACGGCCGTGATGGCGATCGCCAGGACGAGGGGGGGCATCGAGAGCAGCATGTCCATCGCGCGCATCGCGGTGTCGTCCACCCAGCCGCCGCGGAAGCCCGCCACCACGCCCGTCGTCCCGCCCACCCCGAGCGCGAAGAGCACGGCCAGCACGCCCACGTACAGCGAGACGCGCGCGCCGTAGATCAGCCGGCTCAGCTCGTCCCGCCCGAACTCGTCGGTCCCGGCGAGATACTCGCGGCCGGGTGGGAGGAGCGGCTTCGCGATCTGGGCGACGGGGTCGTGCGGCGCCAGGACGGGCGCCGCGAGCGCCACCAGGATCACGGCCGCCACCGTGGCGGCGCCGATCAGCGCGACGGGGGTCCGCCCCAGCGCCCGGATCACTCGAGCGCGGCGCGCGGGCCGGCCCGCCACGACGCCCGGGAGCGCCACGACCTCCGGAGCCGTGCGGGCCTCACTCATAGCGGATCCGCGGGTCCAGGTAAGTGTACAGGAGGTCCACGGCCAGGTTGATCAGGACGAACGTGACCGCGAAGAGCATCACGGTCGCCTGCACGACCGGGTAGTCGCGCTGGTAGACCCCGTTGAGGAGCGTCCATCCCAGCCCGGGAAGCCCGAAGATCTGCTCGGTGATCACGACCCCCCCGAGGAGGTATCCCATCTGGAGCCCGAGGACGGTGACGATGGGGATCAGCGCGTTGCGGAGGGCGTGACGCAGGAGGACCGCGCGCGCCGAGAGCCCCTTCGCCCGGGCGACCTTGATGAAGTCCTGGCCGAGGACCTCCAGCATGGACGAGCGCGTCATCCGGACGACGACGACCGAGAGCCCC
Organism: uncultured bacterium; assembly: GCA_964416315.1. GTDB lineage: Bacteria > Methylomirabilota > Methylomirabilia > Rokubacteriales > DASRDR01 > CAYQDR01. The sequence continues at coordinate 26,985 of CAYQDR010000055.1, read as the reverse complement.
AGCGCCAGCGACAGCACCGGCAGGAACATCTGCTGGAGGTTCACCCACGGGTCCGACCACGGGCTCACGAAGATCAGCGCGGGCAGCCAGCCGAAGAGGTGGGAGGCGGCGATGATGAGCAGGACCGCGATCCAGAAGCTCGGCAGCGAGAGGCCCAGGAGGCCCACGATCTGGACCAGCGTCTTGACCCGGATGCTCCGCGAGACGCTGGCCAGGACGCCGAGCGGGATGCCGATCAGGGTGACCGCGAGGACCGTGAGGACCGCCAGCTCGATCGTGATCGGCAGGCGGGAGGCGAGCAGCTCGGCGACCGGCTGGCCGGAGCGAAACGACCAGCCGAGGTCGCCCCGGAGCATGCCCCGCATCCAGAGCAGGTACTGGACCGGCACGGAGCGGTCGAGCCCGAACTCCCGCAGCACCGCGGCCCGCTGCTCCCGGCTGAGCTGGCCTTCCGTGCCGGCGAGGATGTCCACGATGTTGCCGGGCAGGAGGCGCACCAGGAGGAAGATCAGGACCGAAACGCCGAGCAGCGCGACGACGGTCCAGAGGGCGCGCCGAGCCAGGTAGCGCATCCGCGCGGGACGGGGCCCGTCGCCCCGAGCCGCGCCGACGCGCGCGACCCGGGGCGAGGTCGGCTAGCCTTTCAGGCCAGGTAGGTCTTTTTGAGGAAGAGGCGACGCCCCGTGAAGGACTGGGAGTACCCCCGCACCTTGCCCGTCACCGCCTCGATGTTGAACTTCGCGTACCACCACCAGTTGGGAGACTCCTCCACCAGGATGCGCTGGGCCTCCTGGTAGAGCCGCCGCCGCTCCGCGTGGTTCGCGCTCTGGCGGGCTTCGACGAGCAGGGGGTCCACCCTCGGGTACGGCCGGTCGCAGCCGCCCTTGTTGAGGTCCCCCTTCGAGTGGAAGTACGGGTAGAGGTAGCCGTCCGGGTCGGGGCGGAAGGTGTTGGCGGAGGCGTAGACGTCCGAACCCTCCCGGCCGCAGCTCCGGTTCGACTTGGCGTTCTCGGCCACGAACGCGCCCCACTCCATCTGGGTGACGGTGACGTCGATGCTGAGCTTCTTGAGCGACTCCTGGATCACGAGCGTCGTGGCGACGAACTCGGGGTACTGGGGCGAGCACTTGATCTCGAGCTTGAACCCGCTCGCGTGGCCCGCATCGGCCAGGAGCTTCCGCGCCCCCTCGACGTCAGCCTTGACGTATGGCAGCCCCTTGGGGTCCAGGTACCAGTCGCCGTAGCCCGTCGGCACCGGCCCCGAGGGCACCGCGGCGCCGAACGCCGCCTTCTGGATCACCTCGTTCGTGTCCACGGCCATCCGCATCGCCCGGCGGACGCGCGCGTCGGCGAGCGGCCCCTTCAGCACGTTGATGTAGTGGAGGACGACCCAGGCGAACGGGCTCTTCTGGACGCCGATCCCCGGGGCGCCCTCGAGCTGGGCCGCGCCCTGGGCGGAGAGGAACGCGTACTGGATCTGGCCCGCCCGCAGGGCGGCCAGCCGGGCGTTCTCCTCGTGCAGGACCTTGAAGACCATTCCGTCGAGGTACGGCAGGGGCTTGTCCCAGTAGTCCGGGTTGCGCGCGTAGACGACCCGGTCTTGCGGCACGTACTCGACCAGCTTGAAGGGGCCGGTCCCGATCCCCTTGATCTTGAGGTTCTCGCGCTCGGCCAAGCCCTTGGGGATGATCCCGGCCGCCCGCATCCCGGCGAACGAGCCGAGGAGCGGATAGGGCGCGTCGAGGTTCATCTGGACCGTCAGGGGATCGAGGACCTTGATCTCCTTGATCGCGTCGAGCCAGCTCTTCCACGGGGACGCGGTCTTCGGGTCCAGCACGCGCTCGATCGAGTACTTCACGTCCTCGGCCGTCATGGTCTGCCCGTTGTGGAACTTCACGTTGGGCCGGAGCTTGAAGGTGTAGGTCTTCCCGTTGTTCGTGATCTCCCAGCTCTGGGCGAGGGCCGGCACGACGTTGGTCTTCTCGTCGTACATCGTCAGGCTCTCGTAGAGGTGGTCGAACGCCTGCATCGCGGAGAAGTTCGAGTTCGTGTGGGGGTCGAGGCTGATGGGGTCGATCTCCGCCGCAGCGACGAGCGTCCCGCCGTGCCTGGGCGCCCCCGCGGCCTGTGCCCGCGCCGACCGGGCCGACGCGCCGAGGGCCAGCCCGCCCCCGAGTGCCAGCCCCCCTGCCAGCAGGTCCCGCCGACTCAGCCCCCGCCCCCGATCCCATCCGGTCCGTGCCATGTGCGGCCCTCCTTCCGGGTGCCGGGCACCCCGATCGTCACACCACCTCGCGGATCGGCAGCCACTCTAGCACAGCGCCGATCCCTCTGGCGACGCGGCGTCCGATGGTCTATCCTCGGCGCCGAATCCGGGGCGCGCGGCGAGCGGCCGGACCCGCCGGCCACCGAGGGAGAAGCGAGCATGAAGTTCGGCGTGTTCCTGATGCCGCAGCACCCGCGGGCGGACGACCCGGTCCGCCGCTTCCGGCAGTGCGTCGAGCAGGCGATCGTCGCGCGCGAGGCCGGCTTCGACGCCGTCGCCGCCGGCCAGCACTACCTCTCGCCGCCCTACCAGTCGCTCCAGCAGCTGGCGCTGCTCGCTCGGCTCGCGGCCGACACCGGGTCGATGCAGCTCTGCCTCGGGATCGTGCTCCTGGCGCTGTTGAACCCGGTGCAGGTGGCCGAGGACGTGGCGACGCTGGACGTGATCTCCGGTGGCCGGGTGATCTTCGGCATCGGGCTCGGCTACCGCGAGATCGAGTACGAGGCGTTCGGCGTCGCGCCCCGGGACGGCGTGCCGCGGATGCTCGAGGCGCTCGATCTGGTGCGGCGGCTCTGGACCGAGGAGCAGGTGACCTTCGAGGGCCGGTTCTTCCGCCTGCACGGCGCCACCTGCACGATCCGCCCCGTCCAGAAGCCCCACCCGCCGATCTGGATCGCCGCCAACGCCGACCGGGCCGTCGCGCGCACGGGCCGCATGGGCTACCCGTGGTTCGTCAACCCGCACGCCGCGCTGCCCACGATCGAGCGGCAATGGCAGCTCTACCGGGAGGCGCTGGCGCGGGCGGGCCACGGGCTGCCCGCGGCGCGCCCGATCGCGCTCGAGCTGCACGTCGCCCCGACGCGCGAGGAGGCGATCGAGACGGCGCGACCATTCCTGGCCGCCAAGTACACGGCGTACGCCGATTGGGGCCAGGACCGGGTGCTGCCCGGCGACGAGAGCTTCCGCGTCGCCTTCGAGGCGCTGGCGCGCAACCGCTTCGTCCTCGGCCGCCCTGAGGACGCCATCGAGCAGCTCGAGGAACGGGTCGAGCGGCTCCAGTCGAACGTCTTCGTGTTCCGGGTCGGCTGGCCCGGGATGGAGAACTGGAAGGTGCTGCGAGTGCTCGAGCTGGTCGGCGAGCGGGTGCTGCCGTACTTCCACGCCAAGTACGGCCGCGATTGAGCACGCTGCGCCAGATCGGGTCCTGGCAGTCGGCCAGAGGTCGCGCGCGGCTGCGCCAGCGCGGATTCGAGAGCCGGCAGGCTGTGAATGGCCAGTGGACCGCGACTCGCCTCCATGATCCGACGATGGAGGCCCAGCAGCTCCGCCGGCGTCAGGTAGCGCACTACGCGAGCCGGCGATAGAGCTCCGCGTTCTTCTTCAGCACGTAGTCGGCGGTCCGCTCGAACGCCTCATCCGGACGCCCGAGGAGCTCATCGATGCTGAGGCGAACCAGGTCTTCGGGCTGCACTCCGAGACGGCTCGCAAGCTCCTGGAGCCGTCGCACGCGATCCTCGGGCAAGCTGATCGTGATGGGCGTCATCCTCTACCCCTCGTGACCTCTGGCACGCAGGTATTGTATCGCATCGCAGTCGCGCGGCGCCAACGTCCGAACCCGGCCGCCGCGCCGGGCGTAGACCAGGCTGGCGACGCGGCCCTGGATGGTCTATTCTCGCGGGAGCGCTCCGATGGCCGAGCCGTCAGCCTTCACGATCCTCCGCGACCTGGCCCAGCCCATGCGGGACGGGACCGTCCTCCGGGCGGACGTCTACCTGCCGAAGGACGGGGGGCCGTTCCCCGCCCTGCTCGAGCGGACGCCGTACGGCAAGGACAACTCGCCCGAGTGTCAGGTGGGCGCCCCGCCCTTCTTCGCCTCGCACGGCTACGCCGTGGTCGTCCAGGACGTCCGCGGGCGCTTCGCGTCGGAGGGCCGCTTCGTCCCCTTCCACGACGACGGCTGGGGCCCGAACCGGGATGGCTACGACACGATCGAGTGGATCGCCGCCCAGCCGTGGTGCGACGGCCACGTCGGCACCATCGGCGGCTCCTACGCGGGCGCCACGCAGTACCGCCTCGCGCCGACGCGGCCGCCTCATCTGCGCGCCATGTACGTGCGCGAGTCCTCCGCGGACTACTGGGCGGAGTGGGTGTACCACGGGGGCGCGCTCGAGCTCGCCTTCATGCTCGAGTGGACGGTCAAGTGGACCTACAACAACCTCGCCCGCCTGGCGCCGGACCCCGCGGAGCGTGCGCGGCGGAAGGGCATCCTCGAGCGGGCGCTCGCCGAGCTCGAGAGCTGGCAGCGCGCCCTGCCGCTCCACCCCAACCCCCTGGTCGAGGGCCTGGACGACTGGTACAACGAGTTCCTCGCCCACCCCGCCGACGGCCCGTTCTGGTGGCGCTGGAACATCGCCCACCAGCACGCCGAGATCGACACGCCGATCGTCCATCTCGGCGGCTGGTTCGACATCTTCCTCGCGGGGACGCTCAAGAACTTCGCCGGCGTGCGGGCCCGAGCCCGGAGCCAGGCGGCGCGGGACGCCCAGCGGCTGATCGTCGGGCCCTGGGTCCACGGCCCGCTCAACATGGCCAAGGCCGTCCAGGGCGAGGTGGACTTCGGCGCCGAGGCGGTCTGGGACTACAACGCGAAGCGGCTCCCGTGGTTCGATCACTGGCTCAAGGGGAAGCGGAACGAGGTCCTCGACGAGCCACGCGTCCGGCTCTTCGTCATGGGCGAGAACCGGTGGCGCACGGCCGACGACTACCCGCTCCCCGGCACCCGCGCCACGCCGTGGTACCTGCGGGATGGCGGAGTTCTGACGTTGGAGCCGCCGTCGGGCGCCGAGCGGGCGGACGGTTACCGCTACGACCCCGACGAGCCCGTCCGCACCCTCGGCGGCGCGACGCTGAACATCCCGGGGGGCGCCTACGACCAGCGGCCGATCGAAGGGCACTGCCTCGCCTACACGAGCGCGCCCCTCGAGCGGGACCTCACGATCGTGGGCGACGTCCGCGGCGTCCTCCACGCGCTGTCCTCGGCGCGCGACACCGACTTCCTCGTCCGCCTGACCGACGTCCACCCCGACGGCGTCTCCCGCCTCCTCTGCGACGGCATCCTCCGCGCCCGCTACCGGGACTCCGCCACGCACCCGACGCCGCTCGTGCCGAACCAGGTGTATGAGCTGACCGTGGACCTCTGGGCCACGGCCAACACCTTCCGGCGGGGCCATCGCATCCGGGTCGCGGTCACCTCCTCGAGCTTCCCGCGCTTCGACCGGAACCTGAACACGGGCGGCGCCGTCGCCGCGGAGGCGCGCGGCCAGGTCGCGCTCAACACCCTCTTCCACGACGCCGCGCGGCCCTCGCGGATCGTCCTGCCGGTGATCGAGACCTGAGCGACAGGCCGCTCGACAGGGCCGGCCCCGCGCCGGTATAGTCCTCGCGGAGGCCCGGTCATGACCCCGCGCCACGCCCGGCTGGCCCTGCTCGACCGCTACGTCCGCATCCCCACCGTCAGCCGGCGCGTGACGCCGGAGATGGTCGCCGAGGTCCGGGGGTTCTGGCGGGAGCAGGGGCTTTCCCTCGAGCCGCTCCTCCCGCCCGACGGCCAGGGCACGCCCGCGCTCTGGGGCGAGATCCCCGGCCCCGCCGGCGCGCCGACCCTCCTCCTCTACGGCCACTACGACGTCCAGCCCACCGGGGAACTCGCCCGCTGGGTGTGGCACGACGTGCCGTGCGACCCCTTCGTCCCCACCTATTTCCACGACGACCGGCGCGTCGACCCGGCCGGCCTCGACGAGGCCTCGCTCAACGCGGTGACGATGGTGGCGCGCGGGGGCGCCGACAACAAGGGCCAGCACCTGGCGAACGTCCTCGGCGCCCTGGACGCCGCGCGGGCGGGGACGCTCGCCTGGCGCGTGCGGATCATCCTCGACGGCGAGGAGGAGCACGGGAGCCCCCACCTCGGGGAGATCGCCCGCGCCCACCGGGAGCGCCTCGCCGCCGACGTCTGCGTGTCCTCCGACGGGCCCAAGCAGAAGAACCGCCCGACCCTCGTCATGGGCGTGCGCGGGATGCTCGAGGTCCACCTCACCGTCGAGAACGGCCAGCGGACCGCCGTCCACTCCGGCAACTACGGCAACATCGTGGCCAATCCCGTCCTGCCGCTCGCCCGGCTGATCGACGACCTCCAGGAGCGCGTCGCCGAGCTCGCCCGCGAGAGCGGGGCCTTCCGGCAGGAGGCCGAGGCCGCCTTCGCCCGGTGGGAGCGCGAGGCCGTGTGGCGGCCGTTCCTCCGGCCCTACGTCAACGCGAACCACTTCGCGAGCGAGGGCACCTCGCTCGAGCAGCGGCGGACGGTGATCCCGCGCGCGGCCCACGCGCGCGTGGACATCCGGCTCACGCCCGACACCTCTCCCGAGGCGATCTCGGCCCTCGTCCACCGCGCCGTCGCCGACCACCAGAAGGCGGCCGACGGCGTGACGTTCCAGGTCCGGATCAACGGCCAGCCCGCGAGTTACACCTCGCCCGGCCGGCCGGAGTTCGCCTGGCTCCTGCGCCTCCTGGGCGAGCAGGGGGACGGCCCGCCGGTGGCGCTGCCGATCCTGGGCGGCACCCTGCCGACCTGGGTCTTCACCCAGCTCCTCGGGATCCCGACCTTCGTGATCCCCTCGGCGAACAGCGACAACCAGCAGCACGACGTCAACGAGCACTACGTGCTGCGGCACTTCTTCGCGCAGACCGCGCTCTACAGCCGGATCGTCTCCTCGCGGCCCTAGCCCATCGAAGGGGGGTGTGTGCCCCTGAATCCTCAGGTCGCGGCGCTCATCGACATGCGTTCGTGCAGATGCCGATGCTCGACATGGCGGGCGAGGCCATTGCGAAGCTCTGCGCCTTCGCGCGCCGGCAGGTCTGCTGACGACCGATCGCGTCGTGAAGGAGCGTGACATGACCATGCGCTACCCCTGGCCGGACGGCAAGCGCTCGGCCGTCGTCCTCTCGTTCGACTTCGACGCCGAATCCGGGTTCCTCTTCCGCCAGCCCGAGAAGGCCGCGCGGAGCCTGGCCGACCTCGAGGAGCGCCGGTTCGGGCCCCGGGTGGGCGTCGACCGGATCCTGAAGCTGCTCGACCGCCTGAAGCTCCGGGCGAGCTTCTTCATCCCCGGCTGGACCGTCGAGCACCACCTCGCCGAGTCGAAGCGGATCCGCGACGCCGGGCACGAGATCGGCGCCCACGGGAACGTCCACGAGGCCGTGGACGGGATGGCGCGCGAGCAGGAGGAGGCCATCATGCGGGCCCAGCTCGCGATCCTCCAGGACCTCCTCGGCGTCCGCCCGGCCGGCTACCGCTCGCCGTCGTGGGACGTCAACGTGTGGACCCCGGATGTCTTGAAGGTCCACGGGTTCCGCTACGACAGCTCGCTCATGGGGAACGACGTGCCCTACGAGCTGGACACCGCCCACGGGCCGCTCGTCGAGGTGCCCGTCCAGTGGCTCATGGACGACGCCCCCCTCTTCCGGCACGTTTACGGGGCGACCAACGCCATCGCCGACCCCGGCCGCGTGCTCCAGATGTGGAGCCGCGAGTTCGCCGGGATGCACGCCGAGAACGGCTGCTTCGTCCTCACCTGCCACCCGTTCATCAGCGGGCGCGCCTCCCGCATCGCCATGCTCGAGGAGCTCGTCCGCTACATGCGCCGCGCCCCCGGCGCCTGGTTCACCACCTGCGAGGCCGTCGCCCGGTGGCACGCCGACCGCCCGGCGGCCGCCTCCGCGGCGCCGGCTTCGTCCCGGGCGCGCCGCCCGCGGGCGCGCCGGTAGCGCCCGCACCGGGCCGGGCGGCTCTCGGCCCGTCGATCAGGCTCACGCCCGGACGCCCTTGACAGCCGGGGGCGCCGCCCCGAATAATCACGCCACCTCGACACGTGGCCCCCGGGGGCCGGCCCGCGCCGGCGCCCAGGATCCCCCCGGGCAGGAGGGTACGCGCCGTGCATCGTCCGCACCCCACCGACCCCTGACCTCCCCATGCCGGCGAGAGCCGGGAGAGGAGACACGCTCATGCAGCGCAGCAGTCGACGGACCTTTCTCCGGACCACGGGGCTGCTCGGCGCCTCGGCCGTCCTCGCCGACGGGCTCTTCGGCGAGGCGCGCGCGGACAAGCCGGTCAACTTCGCCGGCTGGGTGTTCAAGCCGGACACGGTCAAGGACTACGTCAACTTCTACAACCAGAAGTTCGGCGGCCAGGTGAAGTACGAGGCGATCCCGTGGGCCCAATACCACCCGACGATGGAAACGCGCGCCTTCGGCGGCGAGATCTTCGACGTCATGTACTGCGCCCACAACTTCCGCGAGCGCTGGTACGACAACCGGCTCATCCGGCCGCTCGACGATCTGCCGGGGATCGACGAGCTGAAGAAGAAGATGAACCCGCAGAACCTGGAGAGCCTCAAGGCCAAGGACGGGAAGCTCGCCGGCCTCCCCTACTTCACGAGCCTCTTCATCCTCATCTACAACGAGCCGATGCTCCAGCAGGCCGGGATCAAGGCGCCCGCGAAGAGCTGGGACGAGCTGGTCGAGCACAGCCTGAAGCTGAAGCGCGACAAGGTGAGCGAGTACCCCTACCTCCCCAACTGGAACGTGAGCCCCTCCGGCACGATGCCGCAGTTCATGACCGACTCCTTCTCCGAGGGCGCGAACGTCTTCGACGCGAAGAACCAGCTCATCGTGGACCAGGAGCCCGGGGTCGCCCGCGCCATGGAGCGCTGGCAGAAGGTCTGGAAGGCCGAGCTGGTCAACCCCGAGGTGCTGACCAAGACGTCCTCCACCGACACGCATCGGCTCTTCTGGACGGGCCGGTACGCCTATCACACGAACCACTCGTACTACCTCAAGACCATCGCCGGGGAGCCCGAGAACTCGAAGCTCGCCCCCAAGAAGGCCAAGATGACGATGTACCCGGGGACCGGCCACACCTACATGTGGACCGACTCCTACACGCTGAACGCCAAGACCAAGGTCCTCGACGACGCCTGGAAGCTCGTCCGCTTCCTCGGCGGCAACCTCACGGGCGAGTGGTACGTCCAGCGCCAGTGGTGTCTGATCTCGGGCCTCGACAACCCCTACCCCGAGATGTACGACCACCCGGAGATCACCGCCTCCTACGACCGCTGGGTGGACCTGAAGCTCCTCCGCAAGCAGTACGAGAAGGGCAAGGTCATCGCCGCCTACAAGGAGCCCTGGTACGGCGAGTACGACGTGAAGGCCGTGCCCATCGTCCACAACATCATCCGCGGCACGGTGACCGTTCCCCAGGGGCTCAAGGAGCTGGTGAAGCTCCAGAAGTCCCTGGCGTAGCCGTCCCCGGTCGGGGCGGAGTCCGGCGGACGGCCGTCGGCTCCGCCCCGGCGCCCGCCCCCCAATGGCGTCGGCACCCCCCGAGCGCGTCGCGAGCCCCGTCCTCGTCCCGATCGTCGCGGTCCGGCGGGCGCGGCTCTCCGAGCGCTGGTTCGCCTCGCTCCTGATCCTGCCGGCCTTCCTCGCGATCTTCCTCGTCATCGTCTTCCCGCTCCTCTACTCCCTGTGGATGAGCTTCGCCGACGTGAACCTCCTGCGCGCCACGGGCCCGGCCCTGGAGGTCTTCGGCCTCCGCGTCCCGCTCTTCCGGTACGTCGGCGTCCAGAACTACGCCCGCCTCTTCGCCGATCCCCTCTACTGGGACTCGTTCTGGCGGACGGCGTACTTCGTCGCCGCCTTCGTCACCGAGACCACCGTGGTGGGGCTGGGGACGGCCCTGGTCCTCCAGGAGCGCTTCGCCGGCCGGCCCCTGATGCGAAGCCTCCTCCTCATCCCCTGGTCGCTCTCGCGGGTCGTCGTCGGGCTCCTCTGGATCGGCATCCTCGACGTCGAGTTCGGCGCCCTCAACGGGCTCCTCTACAAGCTCGGGCTCGTGGACAGCTACGTCTCCTTCTTCAAGCACGGCTTCAGCGCCCTCAACGTCCTCGTCTCGGTCTACATGTGGAACCAGGCGCCGTTCGCGACGCTCCTCTTCCTGGCCGGGATGCAGTCGATCCCCGTGGAGCTCTACATGGCGGCCGAGGCCGATGGGGCCGGCTACTGGCAGCGGTTCCGTTACGTGACGTTCCCGGCCCTGCGCGGGATCCTCTTCCTCGTGCTCGTCGTCTCCACGGTCAACGGCTTCCTCATGCTGGACCTGATCTACATCCTGACGATGGGCGGGCCGGGGAACGAGACGACGACGATCTCCTGGCTCGGCTTCCAGACCGCGTTCCAGTTCTTCAAGTTCGGGCCGGGGACCGCCATCCTGTACACGCTCACGGCGCTCTGCCTCATCCTGACGGTCGTGTACCACAAGCTCGTGTTCCGGAAGCTCGAGGCGGAGCAGGCGTGATGGGCCCGCGGTCCCCTCTCCTCTCCGGGGAGAAGGCCAGGGCGCGGGGTCACCCCGGCGCGCTCACGCGGCGCGCGAACCGGACGATCGTCTACGCGCTGGTCGCCCTGGTCGCCCTCTGGCTGGTCGGCCCGTTCGTGTGGCTGTTCGTCACGAGCGTGTCGTACCAGCGGAACCTCCTGGCCCGCCCGCTCGCGTTCATCCCGCCCGAGGTCACCTTCGACAACTACCGGATGGTCCTCGGCATGGTCCGCTTCCACGCCGAGGGGCAGGCCGCCAAGATCCTGCCCTCCATGCTCAACAGCCTCATCGTCGCGGCCGCCGTCACGCTGGTCAACTTGGTGATCGGCACCACCGCCGGCTATGCGTACGCCCGCTTCCGCGTGCCGCTCAAGACGCTCTCGCTCTTCGCGCTCCTCTTCACCCGGATGCTGCCGACCGTGGTCCTGATCCCGGCGTACTTCCTCCTCTTCAAGGCGCTCGGGCTCCAGAACACGCTGGCGGGGCTCGTGCTCGCGTACTGCTCGTTCACGCTCCCGTTCACCGTCTGGATCATGAAGGCGTACTTCGAGACGATCCCGGCCGACCTCGACAAGAGCGCCCTCGTGGATGGATGCAATCGCCTCCAGGCCTACTACCGGGTCGTGCTGCCCGTGTCCGGTCCGGGCCTGGTCGCCGGCGGCGCCTTCACGTTCATGCTCTGCTGGAACGAGTTCATCGTGGCCCAGGTGCTCAACACGAAGCTCGGGACGACGACGCTGCCCCCCGTCATCGCCGGCATGAACGCCCAGATCAACATCGACTACTCCGTGATCGCCGCCTCCGGTTTCCTGGCTGCCCTCCCCGCCGTGATCCTCGTCCTTCTCTTCCAGAAGTACATGGTGCAGGGCCTGACGGCGGGGTCGGTGAAGGGGTAGCTGTCGCGTGCCGCCGGGTGGAGTTCCTGGCCAGGGTGGCTCAAATTGCGCCGCCCGGTCGCACGCATTCGCGGCTTCAGGCTCACGGCCGGACACTCTCCGATCCGACGCACAAGCTATTGATTTGGCTGGCGTTCTCCCGAAGGTGCGCTGGCCGACGGGTCCTCTGGCCTCCCGGTTGCTCACCGGGCCGGCAGGGGGGCGTCACGCTTGCCACGGCGCGCATCGACAGCTGGAAGATCGATCAGGTCAGGAAGTACCTCGGGAAGGCGTTTCTGAGAGGCCGGATCGACGACTATCCTCGGGGCTGTAACGCCGCCCATCTGTTCCTCGTCGCGGAGCCGAGCGTTCCGGGCAAACCGCGGAAGGCGCACAACCTCCTCGTCACCCGCCAGTTCTTCGATCGCTTCACCGATCAGGGCGCTCCGCACGAGGCCCTGGTCGCGGCCGACGTCTCGCGGCGGCTCGCCCGCGGCGACGGGCGGACGGTCGAGCTCTACTGAGTCGCTGGCTCGCGCCGGCGACGCGGACCGAACCTCTACCACACAGCCCACCCGGACACGCTGCGCCAGCGGGCGTGTGGCTCCGCCGCGCCCTACCCCTGGACGGCGCCGAAGGTGAGGCCGCGGGCCAGGAAGACCGTCATGACGATGTTCGGGATCATCACGAGCGTGGCGCCGGCGCTCATGTCCGAGTAGAGGGGGCCGATGTCCGTGTTGAAGCCGGCGATCACGACGGGGAGCGTCTTCGCGCGGATCCCGGAGAGGATCCGCGCGAAGAGGAACTCGTAGAGGCCGATCCCCAAGCGAGAAGACGAGCGGGAAGAGATCGATCGCGAGCAGGAAGAAGAGCCCAGGCAGGATGAACCACAGGCTCTCGCGCGTCGTCCGCCGGAGCTTGCCGAGCCGCACGCTCCCGCCCTTTGCTAGACTGGATTACCCGTGAAGCCCCGTGTCGTGCTCGCGCTCCCCGTCGCGCTCGCCGTCGCGGCCGGCGCGACCCGCGCATCCGCGGCCGACTGCCGCGTCGTCGGCGACTTCGCCACGAACGCGGTCGGGGTGTTCCCCGCCGACTGGCGGCCCAAGCAGGATCGGGCGCGCGAGATCTACCGCGTGATGCAGGAGGGCGGCCTCCGGTTCGTCCGGGCCACGGCCGAGGGCACGGGGCTCCAGATGGGCAAGGAGGTCCCGTGGGACCTGGCGACCCATCCCGTCCTCGCGTGGCGGTGGCGGCCCCGCACCTTCCCGGCCGGCGCCGACGAACGCCTGGGGAGCCGCAACGACAGCGTCCTCGGCGTCTACGCCGTCTTCCCCCACAGCCCGATGACCGTGCGGACCGTGAAGTACGTGTGGAGCCTCGCCGTGCCCGTGGGGACGACCGCCCAGGCGAGCCTCGGCCTCACGCAGATGATCGTGCTCCGCTCGGGGCCGCCACGCGACGAGGGCTGGGTCGAGGAGCAGGTCGACGTCGCCCGCGACTTCGAGCGGCTCTTCGGCGGGCCGGCGCCGCGACCGCAGGGGATCGCGGTGCTGACCGACGCGGACGACACGCGGAGCCGCGCGGTCGGCGACTACGCCGCCTTCCGCGTCTGCCCCGCGGCGCCGTAGCCGCCTCCCCGGTCGCGGCGGCCCCCGGCCCTACTTCGCCATGATCCGGTTGATGCTCGCCTCCAGCTCCCGGAGCGCGTCGGCGGGGCTCGCCTCGCCCGTCGTGAGCTTGGCGCCCGCGACCCGGAGCTGCTCCTGGATGTCCGGGAACTGCGGGACCCGGTTCCGCTCCTTCGCCACCTCCAGGCTCTTCAAGATCGCGTCGGCGTAGGGCAGCGTCCCGGTGAACGTCGGGCTCCGGAGGACCGAGTAGCGCGCGTTGTGGATCGCCGAGGAGGTCGAGGGGAACTTCACCGCCTGGAGCCCGAACTCCCGCCCGGCGAGCCAGCGGGCGAACTCCCAGGCCGCGTCGGCGTTCTTGGCGTCCCGGGCGATCGCGACCGTCCACACGCCCCGCATGGGCGTGAGCCGAGCCTCCTTCGGCACGAGCGCGTAGCCGAGCTTCCCCGCGACCACCGACTTCTCCTTGTCCCCCATCGGCCGCGCCCCCTCCCCTCTTGAGGGGACAGGGCAGGGTGAGGGGCCGCCTCACCTCGACTGTTTGGGGCCCCCCTATGCCCGTTCCGTCTCGCGGAGGATCTCCAGGAATGTCGCGGGCCGGATCAGCCGCACGGCGCGGTGCGTCTCGACGTCCAGCAGATCTCTGTCGCCGGTCACCACGTATTCGGCCCCCGCCTCGACGGCCGCCGCCACGAACTTGTCATCCTCCGGATCCCGGCTCACCTTCACCGCAGGCCGGCCCGAGACCAGGACGCTCTCTTCGCCCAGAGCCTGCAGCAACTCGAGTGTCTCTTCTTCCGTCATCCATCGCGTCCGTCGAAGCCGGTCATACGAAAAGGCCCTCGCCACCTCTTCCAGGATTGCAGGCGACAGCACCAGCTCGAACGCTTTGCGCCGCCAGGCGCGAAGGATCCGATCTTCGTTGCCACCACGGATGAGAGTCGCAGAGATCAGGACGTTCGTGTCGAGTACAACCCTCATGCGGTCGAGCGGGGCGCCGCCCGCCGCGCAGCCCGGACCGCCTCACGAACGACCTTCCGTATCTCCAATGCGGCTACCCCACGGGTCCGCGCCTGGACGCGGTCGATCAGCTCGAAGAGCCGCTCGCGCGCGGCCGCCTTCCGAACTTCCCTGGTTTCGATGTAGAAGCGGAGCGCCTCCCGGACGAGCTCCGACTTCGACCGGTTCTCTTCTTCGGCGACCTGCTCTGCCTTCTTCAGGAGCGGCGGGGGGAGCGAGATGGTGACGAGCCTGCGTGTGCCCGCCATGGGCGCACCTCCTCTTCGTGTAATACAATGTATGTCCATGCTAGGCCGGCGCGGCAGCCTCGTCAAGCGCCCCCTGGTGGTTGCGGTCCCCGACCTCCTGGACGGCGCCGAAGGTGAGGTCGCGGATCACGTTGGTCTGGCCTGGGCGCCGTCCGCCCTGCGATCCAGGACACTCCGAGTCCCTCTCCCCTCCTGAGGGGAGAGGGGGTGGGGTGAGGGGCGGCCCCAGAATTCACTCTGAGCTGACTAGAGATCTCCCTATTACAAGTGCTGTGTGAGCCGCGCGAGCGGCTCAGGCCAGGTGGCACGCCACGAGCTGGCCCCCGACCGGCCGGAGCGGCGGCTCCTCGGCCGCGCAGATCGGCTCGGCCAGGGGGCAGCGGGTCCGGAAACGGCAGCCGCTGGGGAGGGCCCCGGGGCTCGGGGGCTCGCCTTCCAACCAGAACTCCTGCGTCACGCGCTTCCCGCCGATCTGCGGGACCGCGGCCAGCAGCGACCGGGTGTACGGATGCCGCGGCGTCGCGAAGACGGTCGCCGTGTCGCCCAGCTCCACGATCCGGCCCAGGTACATCACGGCCACCCGCTGGCACATCACGCGCACCACGCTCAGGTCGTGGGAGGTGAGCAGGTAGGTCAGCTCGAACGCGTCCCGGAGGCTCCGCAGGAGCTTGAGGATCGTCGCCTGGATGGAGACGTCCAGGCCCGAGGTCGGCTCGTCCAGGACGATCATGCTCGGCTGGAGCATGAGGATGCGCGCCAGGCCCACGCGCCGCTGCTGGCCGCCGCTCAGCTCGTGGGGGTAGAGGTCCAGGTGGGCATCGGGCAGCCCCACCGCCCGGAGCATCCGCTGGACGCGCTCCTCCCGCTCGCGCCGCGAGAGCGCGGTGTGGATCTTCAAGGGCTCGTGCAGCGAGTGCTTGACCTTCCAGCGCGGATCGAGCGACGCCCCGGGGTCCTGGTAGACGTACTGGAGGTGCCGGGCGACCTTCCGGCGCTCCCTCCGCGGCAGCCCCCCGATCTCGCGCGCCTGGAAGTAGATCGCCCCCGCCGTCGGCGGGTAGATCCCGATGACCGTCTTGCCCAGCGTGGACTTCCCGCAGCCGCTCTCGCCCACGAGCCCGAGGACCTCCCCCCGGCGCACCGCGAAGGAGACGCCGTCCACGGCGCGGAGCCAGCCGACCCGCCGGCCGAACGGGCTCCGGACGGGGAAGTAGCGCTTCAGGCCCCGGACCTCCAGGATGGGTCCGTCGGGGGACCCCGGCTCGGCGCGCGGCGCGTCCGGTCGGTCAGGCGAGGCCAACGGGGTGATAGCAGCGCACCCGGTGATCCGGCTCGACGGTTTGCTCGGCGGGCCGGACCGCGGGGCACTCGCTCGTCGCGTACTCGCAGCGCGGGTGGAACCGACACCCCGACGGCGGGTCGATCAGGGTCGGGACCTCCCCCGGGATGTCCCGGATCTCCCGCTGGGGGTGGGGCAGGCTGTCGAGGAGCCGCCGCGTGTAGGGGTGCAGCGGCCGGGAGAAGAACCGGTCCGTCGGCGCGGCCTCCATCTCCTGCCCCGCGTACATGACGACGATCCGGTCGCAGATCTCGTGCGCCGTGCCGAGGTCGTGGGTGGTGAAGAGCACGGAGACGCCCCGCTCCTTCACGAGCTGGCGCAGGAGGCGCAGGACCTGCGCCTGGATCGTGACGTCCAGCGCCGAGGTGGGCTCGTCGGCGATGACCAGGTCGGGGCGGGGCAAGAGGGCCATCGCGATCATCAACCGCTGCCGCTGGCCGCCGCTGAACTCGTGGGGGAGCCGCCGTAGGGCCCGCTCCGGCTCGGGGATCTGCGCCGCCCGCAGGATCTCGAGGACGGCCCCGCGATCCGCCCGCCGGCGCCGCCGCGGGTAGACCCGGAGGAGGTCGGGCCAGAGCTCGCCCCCCCGGCCGTCCCCAGAGGCCTCCTCCCGCAGGCGCGGGGACTTCCACTTCATCAGCTCCATGATCTGGGTGCCCACGGTGAAGAGCGGGTTGAAGGAGCTGTAGGGATCCTGCGGGATGAAGGTGATGGCCCGGCCCCGCACCGTGTGGCTGAGCGTCGCGGCCGGCTCCCGCAGGAGGTCCCGCCCCTGAAAGCGGATCTCGCCGCCCCGGACCCGCGCGTTGCCCGGCAGGATCCCCAGGATCGCCCGCGCCAGCGTGGTCTTGCCGCAGCCGCTCTCCCCCACCAGCCCCACCACCTCCCCCGGCCCGATGGCGAGGCTGATGGCGTCGAGGACCTGGGCCGCCCCCTGTTCGGTGGCGAACTCCACGGTGAGGTTCCGGACCGCGAGGAGCTCAGGCATGCGCCCGCCTCGCCCGCCGGATCCGGGGATCGAGGATGTCGCGCAGGCCGTCGCCGAGGAGGTTGAACCCCATGACGACGAGGAAGATCGCAAGCCCCGGCGCGGTGGCGTACCACCAGGCCTCCGGGAGGAACTCCCGGGCCTCGGCGATCGTCCGCCCCCACTCCGGCGTGGGGGGTGGGGGCCCGAGCCCCAGGAAGCCGAGCGCCGCCGCCGTGAGGATCGTGAACCCCATGCCGATGGAGGAGCGGACGATGATCGGCGAGGCGACGTTCGGCAGGATGTGGTAGGCGATCAGCCGGAACGGGGAGGCCCCGAGGGCTCCGGTGGACTCGATGAAGATCTCCTTCTGGAGGGAGCGCGTCTCCGCGTACACGAGCCGCGCGAACCACGGCCAGTAGGTGACCGACAGCGCCAGGATCACGTTCGGCAGGGAGGGCCCCAGGGTCTGGGCGATGGCGATCGCGAGCACGACCTGCGGGACGGCGAGGAAGACGTCCGAGACCCGCATGAGGGCGTCGCTCAGCCAGGTGTGGTAGTAGCCGGCGAGGAGCCCGACCGGCACCCCGATCACGAGGGACGCC
This sequence comes from uncultured bacterium, assembly GCA_964416315.1. Classification (GTDB taxonomy): domain Bacteria; phylum Methylomirabilota; class Methylomirabilia; order Rokubacteriales; family DASRDR01; genus CAYQDR01. Next base: position 9,609 of record CAYQDR010000055.1, on the reverse strand, counting down.
CCCACCGCGATCACCGCGATGAGGATGGTGATCCGCGCCCCGAAGAGGAGCCGGCTGTAGAGGTCGCTGCCCATCCGGTCGGTGCCGAAGTAGTGCTCGACGCTCGGGGGCCGCAGCCGCTCCGCGGGGTGGAGCTCGTAGACGTCCTCGGGATGAGTCGCGAGGACCGGTGCCAGGAGCGCGGCCAGGACGAGCCCGGTGACCAGCACGAAGCCGAGGAGCGCCGACCGGTCGCGCGCGAGCGCCCGGAGGACGAAGAGCGGTTCGCTCACGACGGCCTGCTCGCTGCCTCGCCGGTCGTGCGGGCCGCGGGCCCGCCGCGGCGCCTCACCGGACCGTCTCCCGCGGGTCGATGAAGCTGTGCGCGATGTCCACGAGCAGGTTGACCACGATGAAGATCGCGCCCGCCCAGACGGTGAACCCCATGATGGCGCTGTAGTCGGACCGGATGATCGAGTTCACGGCATACGTGCCGATCCCGGGCCAGTCGAACACGGTCTCTGTGACCACCGCGCCGGCGAGCAGGATCCCGAAGAGCAGGCCGATCTGGGTGACCGTGGAGGTCAGGGCGCTGCGCAGGATGTACTTCCAGGTGATCACCGACGGCGGGATGCCCATGGCGCGCTCGTAGAGAACGAAGTTGCTCTGCATGACGTCTAGCACCCCCGCCCGCGTGAACCGGACGAGGGTCGCCAGCGCGGGGAACGCCAGGGTGAGCGCGGGCAGGGCGAGGTGGCTCAGGGCGCTCTGGAACGCCCGGAGATCCCAGGTGAGGAGGGCGTCCACGAGATAGAGCGTGGTGATGGGCTCGGGCGGGAACCCCTTGATGCGCCCGTTCAGCGGCGTCCACCCGAGCCGCATCGCGACCAGGAGCTGGAGCATGATCCCGAGCCAGAAGCTCGCGATGGCGAGCCCCGCGACGGTGACCACCCGGAGGAGGTGGTCCAGCACGGAGTTGCGCCAGAGCGCGGACACGACCCCCACCGGAATGCCGACCACGATCGAGAACGCCATCGCCCCGAGCGTCAGCTCGATCGTCGCGGGCAGCCGCCGCGCGAGGTCCTCCACGATGGGCCGGGTCGTGTAGAGGCTCACGCCCATGTCCCCGCGGGCGAGCCGGCCCAGGTAGTGGAGGAACTGGAGGGGGAGCGGCTTGTCGAGGCCCAGCTTCACGCGCAGCTCCTCGACCTGCGCGGGCGTGGCGAGGTCCCCCGCGACGAGGGCCACGGGGTCCGCGGGGATGACGTGCGAGATCGTGAAGGTGACCAGGAGGAGCCCGAGCAGGGTGGGGACGAACCAGGCGAGCCGCGTGATCGTCAGGACCAGGACCTTCATCGACGATCCGACGACCGCGGGTCCTGCCCGTCCTGAGGCGGCCGGCGCATGAGTGAGCTCGCCGCCCGCCCTGTGGACCGCATCCCGCCTCCCGGGCCGATCCGTCGGGGGATCTTCACAGCCAGCAGGCGGGGGCGCCCTCCTGGGTCTCGCCGCCCGCCACGCTCATGCCTTTCCCGCCAGGCGCAGCTCCTTGCGGATGCCCTCGGCCAACCACTGCCGGATGAGAGTCTGATACGGGATCGACTTCATCGTGGCGATCTTCCGCAGCGCCTGGATCTGCGCCGGGTCCAGCTTGACCGAGATGTTCTGCGCAACGACCACACCACGAACTTCGCGTTCTGGCGCGAGATGAACTTTCACCCATCCCATGTAGCGGGCCAATTGGCCGAGCGCGCGGTCCGGCCCCCGATCAAGCTTGAGCTCGAATACGAAAAGGTTGCCGACATCATCGATCGCCAGAATGTCGCTCGGACCAACGTCGGTTGGATACTCCTTGCCATCCCGACCCTCGGTATCGCGGTACAAGCGAACTTGCCGCCCACCGATCGCGATGCGCGAGATGTTCTCGACAATGAAATCGCGAAGTTGAGCCTCCATGGCAAATCCCGCGAGATCCGCATCTGATGGTGCGGCACCGTCTTCGGCATCAGCCACTTCGTCGAGAATGTCTTCGTCAATGCCTTCCCCGCGGAGGAGCGCTTCGTTCTGGCTCTTCAAATCCAGATACTGCTGTCTACGTGCCTTGCCATGATCCGTATGCCGCGCGGGCCAGTACATCCGGGCGAACTCGTCCATCAAGCCCCGGTTTTCGAAGAGCTCGACAAAGGCGCCCTTTCGAGGTACGTGTCTCTTCTTAATTCCTGGGTGCACGCGCATCGACCGGATCCCCCGGCTCTCCGCCTCAAGACCGTGCTCCGAGGCAAACCGATACGCGTCGCTTATCTTGAATCCAGGTCCTATGCTCATGAAGCCTAATGCCCGCGGTCAGCGGCCGGATGCAAGCGGCGCGAGCACCCGGTCCGCTGCACCGAAAGGTTGGCCGTCAACTCAGATACCTCCTTGCCACCTCCCGAAACCGGGAAAGATTCTTCTCGATCCACACGAAGAGCTCGCGTCGCTGCTCCGTGTCGTCCGATACCGTCTCTTTGGAGGCCGGTAGACAGCAACCCGGCTTGCGTATGCGTCTTCCAGTGGCTCCCAGCTGACGGTTTCGTCTGGGAACAACGCCTCGATGCCGCTCTTGTGCGAATGCAGGATGTTGAACAGTGCCTTCTCTCGATCGTTGCCGCAGTAGATCTCGACTCGCATGCGAGAGCCCAAAGCCATCGAGACGTTTGCGCCGACCCCAGACTTGCCGACGGGGGACGATATCCAGGAGTCCTTGGTGGTCTGCCTCCCGCTTGCCCAGCCATGCCCCTTCGAAACCAGAAAGGCGAGCAACGCGGCCCAAAACCTGCGTCGGAATTCATGTCTGGGCCCTTCTTCTCCCTCAACAGCCTCGCGCAAGACTCTCTTGAACGTGCTCGGGGCCGCCTCGACAACGAACTTCACGGCTGGCTTCCAGTCGTCGATCCGAAGAATCTCGGGTCTCACTAGGAAGAACGAGACTGCGTCGCTAGTGCTCTTGTTCAGCCAGTCGACGGCGGCTCGGTGCTCATCGGTCACCTCCGCGGCAACCCATATGATGAGTGCCGCATCCAGTCCGGAAGCGTAGGTGATGAGCTGACCGAGATGCTTGTGGTCAGTCGCGCCCAACTGGTTTTCGACGATGACCGGTGCCTCCGTCCCTTCAACACGCCCGAAGATATCCAGCTCGTAAGCACCGATCCGCTTCTCCGTTTGGTCCACCGTGAAAGGGATACCTATGACTTCGCAGAGGCTGTCAATGTTCGCTGCGATCCAGGGAGTAAAGTCCTTCTCCTCGTTCCTCCAGACTTCCCGTGGATCCAGAATCTTCAGTTGTCCGAGGGCTGGGTGGTTCATTGGCATATGACGGCTACCGCAGACCCTGCAGGCCTGGGCAGGCTATCACCCGCATTCGATCGTCGCACGGTGCGTCCCGAACTCCGCAGATCTCCCCTCATTCTTGCCCTCCACACCGGCTCAGGGCTGACGCGTCTGCTGCGTGGGGCGGGCGGCCTATCCCGGCGCCCGTCCCCGGGGCGGAGTCCGGCCGGCCGTCGGTGGCAATGGGGAGGAACACTCGGAGTTCGATCGCCGGGCTCCGCCACCATGACCGGCGTGCCGGCAACGGAACCGCGGCCCGCCCGCGGCGCACCGCGCCTCGGCTCGGCCATCCCGCGCGGAGCCGTGGCGGACAAGCGCGGGGCCGCGAACCAGCCGAACGAGCGTCTGGAGTTCGCAGGCGCTCACTTGAAGTAGGCCCAGCGCATCTCCTGCCCGTTGCCGACGGGCTGAAGCGCATCCCTCAGGCCAGGTAGACGTCGACGGGGATCAGGCGGCGGTTCAGCGGGTCGATCCCGAGGCCGAGCACTTCAAGGGTCGTCGCCCCGAGGAGGGTCGGGGCGCCGGAGGGCCCCATCAGGACGGGGGTCGTGGCGCGGCGCCCTTCACACTCGACATCGACCTGGCTCAGCGGCCACTCTTCGACCCGCCCGTCGGCCAACACGACGCGCTGGCTTCGGAGGGTGCGACATCCCAGGGCCTCGAGGACCGGCCGGGGCACCACCGAGTAGCCGGCGCCGGTGTCCACCAGCGCCTCGAGTGGGCGGGGCACCCCCCCGTCGCGCGGGTGGAGAGTTACCGTCACCTTGAACTGTCCCATGGCCGGTGCCCGGATCCATTCTCCCACGCGGCCAGCGCGGCCGCCAACGGCCTTCCTCCGGGCGCGGAGCCACCCTCGAGGCGCGGCTTGCCTGGCCAGGCCACTTAGCCGCGCGGCGTGCGGCCCACGTAGTAATTCGGCGGCGTAAGGTGCTCGATCGCCTCGATCACCTGGCTGAGCACGGCGACGTCGGCGTACCGCGCGTTCAGATCGAACAGATTGTCGCGGTGCGCCTCCAGGCTTCGCTCGGACACGCACTCCTCCGGGATGATCATCCGGTAGCCCAGGTCGGCGCCCGAGGCGACAGTCGCACGCACGCATCCGCTGGTCGAGCAGCCGGTCACGATCACCGTGTCCACGCCCATGTTCCGCAGGATGTAGTCGAGCGGCGTCATGAAGAAGCTGTCAGCCGTCTTCTTCACGATCCGGATGTCGTCAGCATCGGGCTTGATCCGATCGTCGGTCTCCACCCACCGCGTGCCCTCGATCTGGTACTCGAAGGCGGTCCGGTTCTTCAGGCCCGCCAGGCCGCAGTCCCGGCCGTCCGACCGGTACATCGTGTTGACGTACACCACGGCGACACCCTTGCGGCGCGCCACCTCGAGTAGCCGCTTGGTCGCCTCGATCGCCGGTGTGAGATTCTCGCTCCCGATGGGCGAGCGCGCGTCCGTGTGGGAGTATTGGAAGTCGATGATGATGATGATCGGGCTGCCGCCCAGGCCGTACGCCCCGCCAAATCCCGCGTCCCCGTAAATCCGGTCCCGCTCCCTCAGCGCCACCCCTTGCCTCCTCTCCCCGTTCCGGTCCCTCCCCGGCGTCCGTCACATCCCGCCCACGCACGCGCTGATCCCGCGCAGGAGGGGCCAGCCACCGTCAGCCCTTCAAGGCACCGCCGACCAGCCCTGCGATGATGTACCTCTGGAAGATCAGCGCCAGGAGGAGCGGTGGCAGGATGGCCAGCACTCCGCCCGTGGCGATGACCGTCCAGGAAACGTCGACGTCCGACGTGAAGGCCGAGGCCATCACCGTCACCGTCTTGGACTTCTCGGTCGCCGTGAAGAGCAGCGCGAACAGGAACTCGATCCACGACAGCATGAACGAGAAGATCCCCGCCGCCACCAGCCCCGGCACGGCCACCGGCAGGAACACTCTGAGCAGGGCCTGGATCCGGCCGCAGCCGTCCACCCGGGCCGCCTCCTCCAGGTCTCTCGGGATGGTCTGGAAGTAGCCCCGCAGGATCCAGACGGTGAAGGGGAGCGTGAAGGTGGTGTGGGCGAGAATCACCACGAAATGCGTGTCGATCAGCCCGAACTGCTGAACGAGGATGAACATGGGGATCATGATGGCCACCGCCGGCACGCTGCGGGAGCCCAGGTAGAAGAGCAGGAGGACCGAGGTGCCGAAGAACCGGAGCCGCGCCAGCGAGTAGGCGGCCAGGGTGCCCAGGACCAGGTTGGCCAGCGTGACCGCGGAGGCGATGACCAGGCTGTTGAAGATGCCCCGCCGGTAGACCCGCGCCGTCGCGGCCCCGATGTTCGCGGTTTCGCTGTGAGGCTTCGGAAAGAGGTAGTCTTCCCAGTGCTCCAGCGTCGGGTCCTGCGGGGTCAGGTGGACCGGAATCGACACGGCCTCGGCGTCGTACATGAAGCTGGAGGCGACCAGCCAGTAGAACGGGGCGCCCAGGTAGAATGCGGCCGCCAGCGCTCCCAGGTACAGCGCCACCGTGCCGAGTCGGCGCCTGAGGCGGAAGCGCGTGGCGAACCCGGCGGCCATCATTGCCTCGCGGCTCACGCGTAGATCTCGCCGCGCCGGTAGAGCAGGCGGATGTAGATGACCGCGAGGGTCATGGTGACGATGGTGATGATGTACGAGTACGCGTTGCCGTGGCCGAAGTCGTACGAGCCGAACGCCGTCATGTACGTCTGCCAGGCGAGCACGTGGGTCCCGTGGGCCGGCCCCCCGCCCGTGAGCGTGTAGATCAAGTCGAAGACCCGGAACGCCAGCATGGTCTGGTAGATCAGGATGATCAGCACCGGGTGCAGGAGCCAGGGCAGCGTGACGTGCCAGAAGCGCTGGACCGGCCCGGCCCCGTCCACGCGGGCCGCCTGGTACTGTTCGTCCGGTATGGCCTGCAGGCTGGCGAGCAGGATGATGCCGGCGAACGGCACGTTGTTCCAGACGTGGGCGAGCGCCGTCATGTTCAGGGCGATGAGGGGGTGCGTGAGCCACCCCACGTACTCGTCGATGAGCCCCAGGCGAAAGAGCACGCCGTTGAAGACCCCGTACGTGCCGTTCAGGATCCCCTGCCACATGAGCCCGTTGACCACCGGCGGCATCGCCCAGGGAATCAAGAGCATGCTGCGCAGGAGCGCCCGGCCCCGGAAGGGCTCGTTGAGCAGCAGGGCCAGCGTCATCCCGACCACCAGGATCAGAGCGATGGAGACGAAGACGAAGTAGACCGTGACCTGCATCACGGTCCAGAAGAAGGGATCCGTCAGGATGTCCCAGTAGTTGTTGAACCAGTTGAACCGGACCTGCCGCGGCCGCTTGAGGTTGTAGCGGTACAGGCTCAGCACGAACGAGTAGCCGACGGGATAGGCGACGAGCGCCAGGATGATGACCGTGGACGGGATGTTGAGCAGGTAGGCGAAGATCCGGTCGTCGCGCTCCCAGCGGCGCTTCAGCTCCTCCCACGCCACCGGCAGGAAAACGCGCGTCGCCCGGCTGCGCGTCGCGGGCGCGGCAAGCCCTTCGGGCTCCCCCGCGGGACCCGAAGGGCGCTCCGCGTGCCGCCGCCCAGCGTGCGGGCCCCCGTCAGACCACGAGGCACGCACCGCGGCCTCCTAGGCGCTCAGGCCGGGTCGCTGCGCGCCTAGCCCCACTCCTTCTTGACCTTCTTGGCGTGCTCGGCGAGCCCCTTGAGCGTCTCGCTGACGGACGTCTTCCCCGTGATCGCCCCCTGCACGATCGGCATCATGTTACGCTCGAAGTCGTAGTACCACGGCGTCTTGATGATCTCGATCGGTCGGGCCGTGTTGCCAATCTTCTTGATGACGTTCAGATCGGCCCACTTCGAGGTCGACTCGACGATCTCCTTGTCCTCCCACAACTCCGGGTAGGCGAAGCCGAGCCCCCTCAACAGGTACCAGCGCTTCGCGGTGTAGAGCGTGCCGTTCTTGTCCAGTCCGCCCAGGTACTGGATCAACTTCCACGCGGGGTCGACGCGGTCGGCCTTGACGTGGGCGGTCAGGCTGTACAGTCGCGTCCAGGAGACCGTCCCCGCCTGGCCGGGCTCGAGCGAAGGATAGGCCATCATCTTGATCGTGCCCGGCACCTTGGAGAACTTGGGGTTGTTCACGCGCTCGACGTCGTACTTGGGCATCGTGCCATAGACGTACGCGCCCGCCGCCTGCGCGTCCCGCACGTTGTTGGTGTCCAGCTCGAGGACCTTGGGGTCGATGTACTCATGCTTGTGGATCCCGTCCACGAACCACTGGAGGATCTTGGCGAAGCGGGGATCCTCGTGCACGAGCGGGTTGCCGCTCTTGTCGAAGAGGTTGGCGTTGCTCGCGTAGCAGATGGACCACCACTCCCAGTTGCCCCACGGGGCGAACTTGAAGCCCTGGGCCACGGGGTACTTCATGATCCCCTTCTTCTTGATCGCCATGGCACGGTCGTGCACGTCCTGGAGCGTGGTCCCGCCGTCCTTGAAGCCCGCCTTCTTGAGGAGGTCCTCCCGGTACGTCCAGACGTGGAAGTCCGTGTAGTAGGGCAGGCCGTAGAGCTTGCCGTTGTACGTCATCCCGTCGAGGTTGCCCGGATAGATCCGCTTCTTGTAGCCGTCGACCCCCGGCAGGCCCTCCAGGTCGCGCAACCATCCCGCCTCCACCCAGGCCGCGAAGTAGGTGTCGCGCACGTACAGGCAGTCGAGGGGGCTCTTGGCCACGAAGAGCGCCGCCAGCTTGTCGTTGTAGTTGCCTCCAACCGCCTCGTAGTTGACCTTGATGTCGGGGTACTGCCTCTCGAAGAAGTTGATGTTCTCCCGCACCAAGTCGGGCTCGTAGTCCCATCCCTTGAAGTTCAGGCTGACCGCCGCGCTGGCCGGGGAAATCAGGCGTCCCGCGAGGCCCGCGGCCGCCACTCCGGCGCCCGCAGCGAGCGACGCCGTCAGGAGTTCACGCCGACTGTACCGCTGCATCGTCGTCCCTCCTCTTTCGCGGGTCGAGCCGTCGACCCTGTAGGGTGTGTAGGCGCTCCATCTTTTTTCGGTCACGTTGGCCCGTCATGGGAAGACCCGGCAAGCACCCGTATCGCCGGCTTGGATCGGGTCGCTCAGAGATGCCGTTCGGCCCGACGGCCCTCATCGCTCCGTTCGGACTGGTGGTAGGCAGGATTCTAACGCCGGCCCGCGGGGGGGTCAAGGCGCTGGGTCTTCGCGGTCTTCGCGGTCGACGTCCCGACCGGGTCCGCGCTGCGGCGGTCACCGCCGCGTCGTGGGCGTCGTCACCGAGCCCCACTCGCTCCGACGGCTCCTGGCCCCCCTGGGCTTCCCCCCGAGCCGCCCCCGGTCGCCGCCGGGGCCACCCCCCTCGGCCGGTCTCCCGGTCCGGCTCGCCCCACGGGCCCCCGCCCCGATCTGCCTGTGGGTCCCTTGCCGGCCTGGCCTCAAGGTTCCGCCCTCCCCACACCGGAGCCCGAGGGGCGCGGCGCGGGCCCGGGGCGGCGGGGGAGCAGCCGCCCGCCCGCTGGCGCACCCCGGCTCGGGTCGGCTGGCGGGGCCGTGGTGGAGCGGCGGGGCCGCGAACGAGCCGAACGAGCGTTTGGTCAATCCGCGCGACCTTCCCCGCCTGCTGTCCAGGGACTCGGGTGCGGTACAATGCGAGGGAAGTACAGCCGTGCGCGTACAACTCGCCCTCCCGCGCCCAGCCGCGAAGACCGCCGAGGCGCTCGGCCTGACGATTCCGCCGACGATCCTCCTCCGGGCGGCCAGGTGATCCATCCATGAGAAGGCCGGCGTTGATCGTGGCCCTTGCCCTTGGGATCCTCCTCCCACCGCTTGCCGCCGACACGCAGCCGCCGGGGAGAACCTTCCGCGTCGGCATTCTGTCGGCGGCCAACCCTCGAACGGCGCCACAGTGGGTGGCATTCGAACAAAGACTTCGCGAACTGGGGTACGTGGACGGCCAGAATTTCAGCTTCGACTTCCGCGACGCGGGGGGCCGGGCCGAGCGAATGCCCGACCTCGCCACCGAGTTGGCCGGCCTCAAACCCCACCTCATCGTCACGGCGGGACCCGAAGCGACACTGAAGGCTGTGAGGCAGGTCGCGGGCACCATTCCCATCGTGATGGTCGCGATCGATTACGATCCCATTGCGCTCGGTTATGTGGCCGGGCTTGCGCGCCCTGCCGGAAACATCACGGGGCTGTTCTTTCAGCAGCTCGAACTGACCGGCAAGCGCCTCGAACTCCTCACGGAGGCTCTTCC
>CAYQDR010000054.1:0-28726 GCA_964416315.1 uncultured bacterium | reverse complement strand
CTGGACGACGTTCGCACTCCGACCCGCTGGACTCCCGAGCGACTCGAGCCGCTCTTCAACGAGGTGAAGGCGAACCGAACGGATCTCACTGCCGCGCTCGAGCGGATCTTCGCCGACGACCGCGCCGCCGGCCGCACGGTCGGCTGGGCGGCCCCGGCGTGCGAGACCCTGGTGGACGCGTTCGAGCCGGACATGACAAGGGTGATCGAGGGTTGGTGGCAGCGGGTCCACCAGCTCGATCGCGAGTTCCGCGAGTACTCACAGGTCGGCTCGCCGCGGCAGGACGAGAAGAAGGCGCAAGCGCGCAAGCGCGCGTACTGGGAGATCACGCAGGATCCCGAGGGCGCGTACGTTCTCAATTACCTCGCCACCCAGGACCTTTTACCGGCGTACCAGTTTCCCGTCGATACGTTCACCCTCGACCCGGGAGTCGTGGACACCCCCACGCTTTACCGTCCAGCGGCGATCGCCATCGAGGAGTTCGCACCAGGCAACTTCGTGTACGCCAACGGCCACAAGCTGCTCTCGATCCGGGTGCTCTTCCCTGGCGGCCCGGGCGCTGCGGGAGGCCGGCCCGGGCGGACTGACGCCGAGACGTCCGGTCGCCTTCGCTCGTTCCAGTTCTGCGGGCGGTGCGACGACGTCGTCGAGGCGACGCGGAATGCCTGCGCGCGTTGCGGCGACGCCTTGCCGGCGGCTGTCGACTGTGTCTTCGTCGAGGCGTTCGAGGCGGAGGAGGCGCTCAGGATCGGTTCGGACGAAGAGTCGCGCCAGCGGCAGTACCACGTCAGGCGTGAGAGCCTGCTCTCCGACGGTGGCGACACCGTGCAGCTCTTCCCGTACCCGTTCGTGCCGGTCGAGTATCGCCGGCTGGCGCGGATGCTCGTGACGAACTGGGGCCGCAGCGACTCGAAGACCGGCGAGGGGATGCGGTTCTGGCTCTGCCCGGACTGTGGCCGGCACCAGCCCTACGATCCGTCGAATCCTGCGCACGCTACTTCGTTGCGGTCCTGGCGGGAGCGGCACCGTCGCTTCTGTCCGGGGGAGCCCGCACAGCTCGTGCTGGGGTACGAGTCCCAGAGTGACTGCTTGGTGCTCGCGGCCCCCAGCCCGGGTGACACGCTGACAATTGGACGACGGTCCGTTTCACCGACGCTCGTCACGCTCGCCGAGGCGCTGGTCGTCGGCGCAGGCGCGCTCCTGGAGCTGGAGCCGTTCGAGATCGCCGCCTTCCCGCGGCGGTCGCTGGACGACGAGCGCGCCGGCGAGATCGTGCTCTATGAGACCGTGCCCGGCGGCGCCGGCTATCTCGAGCAATTGGCCGCCCGGCTCCCCGAGGTCGCCCGTGCCGCCCGGGAGCGACTCTACGGACACTACTGCGCCAAGGCGTGCTACCTCTGCCTCAAGCACTACCGGAACCAGCAGTGGCACGCGTTCTTCGACAAGGAGCGCGTCCGTGACATGCTGTTCACGCTGTCGGCCCTGGAGCCGGTTTCGCCCCGCGCGGAGGCGACCGGCGCGGCGATGCGCGCGGCGTCTGACGCGGTCGCGGAGCGGCGGAGCGAGCTGGAGGCGGCCGGCCACCTTCCCGGAGCCCCTGGCCCGGCATCGCCGATCGAAGCGCGCCTCCTGGATGCGCTCCGCGCTGTCCCCGATCTGCCGGCACCGGTGCCGCAACACGAGATTCGTCATGGTGACCGCCTCGTCACGGTTCCCGACTTCGCCTATCCCGATGCTCGCATCGCCGTCTTCTGCGACGGGTTCGCCTTCCACGGCAACCCCGAGACGCTGGAACTGGACGCAAAGAAGCGCAATTGGCTGCAGTCGAAAGAGAGTGGCGAGTGGATCGTGCTGACCTACTGGGGCAGGACGATTCTCAAGAAGGCTGATGACTGCGCTCGTGAGATCGCCGACGTCTACAGACATCGCGTTGGGCGATCAAGAGGCTAGCGGTGCGCCCGATCTGCTGGCTTCACATTTCCGACATCCACATGCAGGTCAGCGAGGCATGGTCGCACGACGTGGTGCTGAGAGCCATGTGCGACGAGATCGCCGGTCAGCGCAGTGAGGGAACGTGGGCGGACTTCATCCTCGCGACCGGCGATCTTGCGTTTTCAGGCAAGGCGGATGAATACAGGCTCGCGGGTGAATTCTTCGATGCCCTCAGCACGGCGTCCGGCGTGCCGAAGGGCCGGATCTTCTGCGTCCCCGGAAACCACGACGTTGACCGGGACCGGCAGACGATGTGCTTTCGGGGCGCCCGCCATGTGCTGCAGAGCACGAGTCACGTCGACTCGTTTCTGACACCGGGAGAGGATCTTGAAGCGCTGCTGAAGCGGCAGGAGAACTACCGCAGCTTTCTGGAATCATATTTTCGCGGTCAGGACAGAACCTGGACGCCCGAGGGGCTCGGCTACGTCTCGTGCGTCGTAATTGACGATGTTCGGCTCGCGATCGTCGGCCTGAACTCGGCCTGGCTTGCGGAGGGCGGGTTTTCAGACCACGGCAAGCTGCTCTTGGGCGAGCGTCAGACGATCGATGCGCTGACTCTGGCCACGAAACTCGATCCCCATGTCGTCATCGCAAATGGCCCATCACCCCTTTCGTCTGCTCCAGGAATTCGACCGTGGGCCCGTCCAGAGTCGCATCGAGGATGCCTGCCACTTCTTTCATTGCGGCCACCTCCACGAACCGGAGACGCGGCATGTCGGCCACGCCGGACCGGACTGCCTGACCATCGCCGCCGGCGCTTCGTTCGAGACGCGCCAGTCCCACAACAGCTACTCGATCGTGATCCTCGACCTGCTGAGGGCGAAACGAACGATAAAAGCAATCCAGTATAATCCCCGCAGCGGCGCGTTTTCCTTCTCGGCGTCGGAAGAGTATCCGATCAACATCGCGCCTGCCGGCACGTGCGGAGTTCGCGAACTCGCGCTGACGCTGACGGCATACCGGCCATCGCTCTCGCCGTGTGCGCATTATCTTGCTGCTTTGCTGCTTGACGCGAAGTCGGAAATTCCCATCCCTGCCCAGAACGGCTACACCTTCGGGTCGTTCGCGGTCTTGCAGACTCAGGCAGATGGCGAATTGAGGAGGAGGACAATAGCCTTCAAGGCGTTCAGGAACGTGGTTCGGGTGTTCTATGGACGGATGCCGCTCGCTGACCTCGTCGCCCGGTACGGAGAACCGGTCGCTCAGTACGGGGCGATCCTGCAGGAGATCGGCGGGTCGTGGCCTGAGCTCAAAGCACGCCTGGCGGATCAGGAGAAGGACGCTCGGATGCTGGCGGAGGCCGAGCCGCAGAAGGGCTTTTCGCACACCGGAGCCCTGCTGGCCGAGCTTGCCGCCGCGCACGACTGGGACCTGCTGCGCGAACAGGCGGCACGGCATCTGGAGTCGCCTGACCGGACAGTGGCCATCCAGGCGAGACGGATGCTGGCGCTCGGGCTTGCGCAGTCCGAGGAGGCGGCGGACAGGGCAGCCGCGACCGAGCTTTATCGGTCGCTGGCCAAGGAGGGCCTGGCGGAGGCGGCCGACGTCGGCAATCTGGCCACACTCCTCGTGGATGCCGGGAGCTTCGACGAGGCCAGAGTGGTTCTGCTCGACGGCGTGGGGAAGTTCGGCGCAGATGCGCCGGGCGGGTTCCTTGAGATCGGCCAACGGATCGTCGAGGCGACAGGAGACAGGGAATTCCGCAAAGAACTCGAGGCCATAGCAGCGAGAGGAAGACGTGACTAAAGACAGCACGTCATTCAAGGTAGGCATCGATTTCGAGAGCGTCCTGCGGGCGATCTCGAAACAGATCTATGAGACCCCGCTCGCCTTTATCCGGGAGAACGTCCAGAACGCGGTGGATGCTATCCGGATTCAGGCTCACCGGGAAGACGCTGGCCCGGGCGATGACCGCTACCGGATCGAAATCACTGTCGAGGACCGGAAGATTCTTGTACGCGACAACGGAACCGGCATGTCTGCCGGTGACCTCGAGAGCTTTTTCTGGACCATCGGCGCGAGCGGCAAGCGGACAGCGGAAGCACAGGCGGCCGGCTGCGTCGGCATGTTCGGAATCGGCGGGTTCGCCAATTTCGGCGTCTGCGACACTTTGGAGGTGATTTCCCAACCCGGCGACGCTCCGCACGGGACCCTTACACGGCTTTCGGAAGCCAACATCCGAGCGGCGGGAGCGGCGATTCCCTCCGTGACCGCCGAACCGTCGGACGCGGCAGCGCCCAGGGGGACCATCGTGATCGGCCACATGCGTGGCGATCCGAATATCGAGGAGCTCCGCCGTTACCTGCAGGATTTCGTCCGGTTCGTGCCGACCGCAATTTACTTTAACGGTGAGAAGATTTCTCAGGCCAAGTTTCTCGACATCGAGAACAGGGAGAACCTGACAGAGGTCGGTGGGGGCACACAGGAATGGCGCGAGGGCGACCTCGTGATTACCGGACGCCTGTACGAGGATCGGGGCCACACGCTCGTTGCATCGATCGAGAGCCTGAGCATCGGCGGCGAGCCGGTGAACCTGGTCGGACACATCAGGTTCGAGCATGGTCCGATCGATGTGTTCAAGCGCGGTTTCAAGACTCTGTGCAACGCAGATCGGCAGCACGATTGGCGTATCGGGAAGGCTGGATTGCGACCGTTTTGTTCCGACTGCCGGCCGGGATTCGCTCGACGCCCCAACGACAAGCCTGCTCAGCAGAATCGTCCTCTCGCTCGAGAAGGTCGCCGTGGAGGCGGTCCTCGAAACGCCTGAACGGATCGCGCAGCACACGCGGATATTCCGCTTTGTCAATAAGCACGGCTTCGTCAGCAGACTTGGGAATGTGAAAGTCCGTCTTGCGGACGGCTCCGAGAGCGCTCTTGGCGACATCCGCAGGAGGGCGGAGCACGGTGGAGTGGGCGTGTTTTTCGGAGTGGCGCAAAAGCAGGCCCTGAACCAGATCATGCAGGCCCGGGGACATCTGGTCGTACTTCTGTCCGCGGATGGCCACCGCCAGAGCGCCGAGCGCCGCTACCTCGAACAGTATTGCGCCGCAAAGCCCTTCGACGGCGTGATCGACTGCGTCGAATATTACAAGGATCTCACCAGATTCGAGCGCGTGTTTCTCAGCGAACTGGAGCTGAACATCGCGAAGTCCTATGAGGTCAAGAACTCCCGCCTCATTCCTGGAAAGTTGACAGAGGACATTCCGGTGTTCGTCAAGGAGGAGTGCACGAGTCAGACAGTGGATATCTTTGTCGATACGAAGCATCAGGAGATCGCCAAGCTGGAGGAGCTGGGCTTCACGCAACTTCTTTACTCGCTGATCGCGACGTTCTGTCGAGAATATCTCGGGCCTTCGCTCAAGAAGTGGAGCCCGAGGTTTTTTGGGGATGGCGCGCTCAATCTCGAGCTTCTCGCCAAACGACGATCCGAACTCTGGATCTTGCTGAAAGACGATATCGGCGTTGTGCGCAAGGGAGGACAGCGTCAGGTCGTGACGCGGTCTGATGTGCAGGTCGTGAACGTCGGAGGCGGACACGCCCAGCCGGAACCCCCGCCGGGAAAGCCACATCCGCGCATTCTCCAGATTGTCGATGAGCAGGGAGCGACCGGGCTCGGCGGCTATTACATACGGCTGCCCGAAACCGCGTTCAGAGCATACGGGGATCTGCTGCCGGAGTGCGACAGCCGCGGAGTGGTCTGGGCGGGAAATAAGATTCTGTACGTGGCCTCTGACGCGGTGAGCACGGCATTCCAGTACGAGATCCGCCTCGATGAGGTTGTAGCGCCAACCGTCAACGGCGTCGCGCGCGCGGAGGGGGCGATCGAGCTCGATCGGCCGCTGCAGGAGATGTACGACGGTATCTACTTCCCGATACCGGGCCCCTTGGAACCGTTTCTCGTCCCCCGCGGCGACGCCGAGATCCGGCTTGAACTGCACTGCGACTGGATCGATATGCGCACGGCCAGGCACTGGACGCCCAGGGAGTCCTTCGCCGGTTAGCGCGATTCGCGCCTCACACCGTCCCGCTGTCGCCGGCCGATTCATAGAAGGCGCTTCAAACCCCCTCTTCCCGGTACCCATCCGCCCCCGATTGCGCCGCCAGCATAGATCACCCAGGACGCGGCGCGCCACGGGGGGGCGCGGCCCGAGGAGCACGCCTTCTCACGCGGCGCCCGGGTCGGTGGGGATCCACCACTCCTCGCCGCGCACGGTCGTCACGTACTCCGGCCAGCGGTAGTGGACCGGCGCGGGGAAGCGCCGGGGGAGGAGCGGCGGGACCCACCGGGCGCCCCCGATCCCCCCGCCGGTCCGCTCGACGAACTCCGCCCGCGCGCGCTGGAGCTCGCCGGGCGAGGTGAGCAGCTCCACGAAGGTCGCGCCGATGGCGCGGCCCGCCGTGTACCAGAGGGGATCGATCGCCGGCGGGAAGCCCCCGAGGGCGTTGCGCGGCCAGTCGGGGTAGCGGTAGGCGGGGGCCGGCGGGCGCAGCATCGCGCGGCCGACGTAGAGGCGCGCGGTGGGGGCGTGCCAGGTGTACTCCACGTAGTCGTCCGACGTGTAGTGGGTCTGCCAGGGCGGCAGCGCCTGCCGGAGCCGCGCCTCGCCCACCTCGGGCGGCGTCAGCTCCTGGATCTCGGGCAGGAAGGGATCGGCCATGGGCTCGAGCCCGAGGGTGCGCTGGATCTCGCGGGCGAAGGCGCGCGCCTCTTCGGAGAACGCGGGCGGGCCGGCCAGGGCGAGGTTGCGGTACGTGATCTCCGCCATCGCGTGGTTGGGGAGGCCGACCCGGGTCTTCGACACCCAGCCGTCACGCACGGTGCAGTGGGTCAGGGCCGCCACGTGGCGCGCGTTCTCGTCGAGGACCGCCTCGATCCGCTCGGCCAGCTCGACGGACGGGCAGCGCCAGGCGTACTGGATCTGGCTGACCGTCGGGGCGAGGTTGTCCGAGGTCGCCTGGCCGGCGACCAGGACGAACTCGTTGAGGGTCCAGGTGCCCCGGTGCGGCAGCATCGCCTCCTTCGTGTACTTGGTGGTCGTGTACATGAGGCAGACCGCGTCGAGGGCGGCCGGCGCCCGGGCGACCGTGTGGGGGTTGTTGGTCCCCTCGCGCGTCCCGGCGCTCCCCCACGTCTCCGGGGCCTCGCACTCGAAGGTGTAGATCTTCGACCAGTACGCGCCGCAGTGGGTGTCCCACACGACCGTGTTGGCGAGGGCCGGGAGCGAGGTGGGGTGGAAGCTGACCGCCGCGTCCAGGTCATCGTAGTAGCCGTGGGCGGCGTGGACCGGCTTCGAGCCGCAGACCTTCTCGGCCGGCTCGCCGAACAGATCGAGCGTGCCGCGGAGCCCGTGGCGTTCCATGGCGGCCTTGGCGCCCAGCACGCCGGCCAGCGCGGCGATCCCGAGCGCCGAGTGGGGATCGGTGTGGCCCGCGGCCCAGCGGTGGAACCCCTCGCGCGGCTTCCGCTGGGGCACGGGTGCCTGCGACATCCCGGGGACCGCGTCGTACTCCGCGTAGGTGGCGAGCACCGGCCGGCCCCGTCCCCAGCGGGCCCGGAAGGCGGTGGGCATGGTCGCGCTCCCGGCTTCCACCTCGAAGCCCTCCTTGCGGAGGAGGTCCACGTAGAAGGCGGCCGACCGGTACTCGCGCCAGGCCGGCTCGGCGTAGTTCCAGATGACGAGGTGCCAGTCGGACAGGCGCGCCCGGTGCTCGTCGATCCAGACGAAGACCGTCGCTTTCTCCGGGGTCATCATAGCGCTCGCTCCCCAGCGTCCCGCACGCAGAGCGCGGACGCCGACCAGATGGTTACGCGTCGCTGGTTGATCACGATCATAGCGCTTCAGACGGACCTGACCCAGCCCGGCAAACGAGGCCCGCGTTCCGGCCCGCGGATGCTACCGTCGCCGGCGAGGAATGGTAGACTCTGTGCCGGATCCTCCGGGAAGGTGGTGGAACCGTGGTCCGTGTCGAGCCCCCGCTGGAACCCGACCCGGTCATCGAGGCCTACAAGCGGGACATCGACCGCACGCTGATTCGCGAGAACCTCCGGCGCTCGGTCGAGGAGCGGTTCCTCAACCTGATGGCGCTGCAGCGCTTCGCCGAGGAGCTGAGCCGGGCCGGCCGGAACGCCCGAACGGCGCCGTGACCGATTTCCCGGCGCTGCTCCGCTGCCTGTCCGGGGCCGGGGTCGAGTACATCGTGGTAGGCGGGGCTGCCGCAACCGCCCACGGCTCGGCGAGGCTCACCCAGGATCTCGACGTCGTGTACCGCCGCTCCGGCGAGAACATCCGTCGGCTCGCGTCCGCCCTCGGGCCGCACCGGCCCTATCTCCGGGGAGCGCCGCCGGGTCTGCCCTTCCAGTGGGACGTCCGCACCCTCGAGCGAGGACTGAACTTCACGCTCGCCACCGCCCTGGGCGCGATCGACCTGTGGGGGGAGATCGCGGGGGGCGGCACCTACGAAGCGCTGCTGCCGGACTGCGTGACCCTCGAGGTCTTCGGGACCACGTGTCGGTGTCTCGGCCTGGAGCGCCTCATCCGCGTCAAACGCGCCGCCGGCCGCCCGAAGGACCTCGAGGCGATCGCCGAGTTGGAGGCGATTCTCGAGGAACGGGGTCGGGCCCGGTCCTGACGCGCGACCGGACCTCCCGCAGCCCTACCGGCAGGCCTCGTAGACCGGCGTGAGCCGGCTCAGGACCTCGCGGCCGGTCTCGGTGACGACGATGGTGTGGCCGAGCGACATGGCGAGCCCGGCCCGGGCATCGGCGAGGATCGCGTGGAGGAAGAGGACCATGCCCGGCCGGGCCGGCGTGGGGTTCCCCGCGTAGAGCATCGGGGGCACGTCCATCCACGTCGGGCGGTAGGTCGCCCCCAGCGAGTACCCGCACGCCGCCATGCGGGCGTGGCCGAAGCCGGCACCGTCGTAGGCGCGGCGATGGGCCGCGTCGATCTCGCCGAGCGGCCGGCCGGGCGCGGCCGCGTCGGTCATGGCCGAGAGCGCCTCGCGCGTGACCTCGAACATGCGCGCCTGGCGCGGGTCGGTCGCGCCGATGGCGAGGGTCCGCATGAGGCAGGCGGTGTAGCGGCGGTAGGTCGCGGCGAACTCGATCGTCAGCTGGTCCCGCTCGCCGAGGTGCGTCGAGCCCGTCGAAGAGCGCACGAGGAGCGCGCGCTCGCCGGAGCCGAGCACGGGCCCGGAGGGGGCGACGTCGCCGCCGCCGCGGAAGATGGCGCTCTGGCCGGCGGCCAGGATGTCCCCCTCGAAGGCCCCCGGGCGCGCGGCCTGGATCATGGCGAGGAGCGCGTCGTCGGCGAGGGCGGCGGCCCGGCGAACGTACTCGAGCTCCGCCGGCGACTTGACCAGGCGGAGCGCCCGCACCACGTCCGACGCGTCCTCGAGGCGGCACCAGCCCTCCAGCGCCCGCCGGACCCGCTCCCAGTTCGCCCCCGTCAGCCCGTAGGTGGCCAGCTCCACGCCGACCCGCGCGCCGCGGCAGCCCTTCTCCTCGAGGATCCCCTTGAGGTCGAGGGCCGGGTTCGCCCCGTCGGCGTCGTACCAGAGCCGGATGTCCTCGATGACCGACGTGCGCCGGGCCTGCTCGAGGTCGGGCCGGCGCGTCAACAGGGTGAAGGGCTGGGCGTCGGCGGTGAGCACGCCGCACTGGAAGAAGACGTAGCCCGAGCTGTCGAAGCCGGTCAGGTAGTAGAGGCTCTCCTGGGCGAACAGGAGGAGGGCGTCGAGCCCGGCCTCGCGGAGGGCCGCACGCGCGGCCGCCTGGCGCCGGGCGAACTCGGCGCGGGTGAAGTGGAGCGCCATGGCGTGCCCCAGTATGCGGAGGCCGCCCCGAGCCTGCAAGACGCCTCCCCCCCACCCTTCCCGCTTCCCCCAGGGGAGAGGGAAACATTCGGTCAGCCGCCCGCGCGGGCCCGCGAAAGTGCTTGATCATCTCCCGTCCAGGGGCGAGGATCGGACGGGAGGCGACCATGATCCAGCGGCGACCGTTCGGGCGGACCGGGCACCTGAGCACCGTGACGCTGTTCGGCGGCGCCGCGCTGGCCCGGGCCAGCCAGGCGGACGCCGACCGCACGCTGGACCTGCTGCTGCGGTACGGCGTCAACCACATCGACACCGCCGCGCGATACGGGGACTCCGAGCTGCGCATCGGCCCGTGGATGGCGCGCCACCGGAAGGAGTTCTTCCTCGCGACGAAGACCGGGATGCGGACCGCCCGCGAGGCCCGCGAGGAGATCCACCGCTCGCTCGAGCGGCTGCGCGTCGACTCCGTGGACCTGATCCAGCTCCACTCCCTGGGGCACCCGGACGACTGGGAGCAGGCCATGGGGCCGGGCGGCGCGCTCGAGGCGGCGATCGAGGCGCGCCGGGAGGGGTTGGCCCGCTTCATCGGCGTGACCGGCCACGGCTGGACCATCGCGGCCATGCACACGCGCAGTCTCGCGCGCTTCGACTTCGACGCCGTGCTCCTGCCCTACAACTTCTTCCTGGCCCGGGACGAGCGCTACCGGAGGAACTTCGAGGAGGTGCTGGAGATCTGCCGGACGCGGAACGTCGCGGTCCAGGTCATCAAGGCCATCGCCCGCGGCCCGTGGGCCACCGCCGACCGCACGCACACCACCTGGTACCAGCCGCTCGAGGAGCAGGCGGACATCGACCGGGCGGTGCACTGGGTGCTCGGTCTCCCAGGCGTCTTCCTCAACACGGTGGGCGACCTCGCCCTGCTTCCCCGGTTCCTGGACGCCGCCAGCCGCTTCGAGCGCCGTCCCCCGGACGCCGAGATGGCGGCGATGCTCGACGCCAGGCGGATGACCTCGCTCTTCGGCCTCCCCACCTGAGAAGCCGGCCGCGTCGTAACCAGGCGGTGGGCAGCGGGTTTGCGATGGCCCGGCCCCCGCGCGGACACTTCTTGAACACTACCCGGTGCTCGGTAGTGGCCGGTTTTACCGTCCTGAAAACCGGCCACTACACGGCGCTCAGGTCGGTTGATCGGCCCCGGGCGGTCTGCTAGGATCGGTGCCGCCAGGAGCCGGTTCCCTTTCTCGAACGCGCGCACCCGGAAGGAGGCAAGCCGTGAGAGCGTTCAGTCGGTGTGTGGTCGCGGTGCTGGCGGTGATCGGGGTCTCGAGCGCGATCTGGGCCCAGGAGACGGTGACCATCGCGTCCTGGGGCGGCGCGTTCCAGGCGGCGCAGCGGCAGGCGATGTTCGAGCCGTCCGCCAAGATGCTGGGCATCACCATCAAGGAGGACACCCTCAACGGCTACGGCGACGTGAAGACCCAGGTGCTGGCCAAGGCGGTGAAGTGGGACATCGCCGAGCTCGGGCTCCAGTCCTGCGCCCAGGGGACCATCGACGGCGTCTTCGAGCCGCTCGACTACGGGGTGATCACAGCCGACGGCATCACCCCGAAGCTGGTCAAGCCCCACTGGATCGGGATCATCTTCTACTCGAACGTCATCGCGTGGAACACCAGGACCTACGGCGAGAAGGGGCCCCAGTCCTGGAAGGACTTCTGGGACGTCAAGAAGTTCCCCGGCAAGCGCTCGCTCTACCACCGGCCCACCGAGACCCTCGAGGCGGCGCTCATGGCCGACGGGGTCGAGCCCGACAAGCTCTACCCCCTGGACGTGGAGCGGGGCTTCCGGAAGCTCGAGGAGCTGCGACCCCACATCGCGGTGTGGTGGACGTCGGGGGCCCAGGCGGCGCAGCTCCTGAAGGATGGCGAGGTGGACATGATCGGCATCTGGAACGGGCGCGCCTCGACCGTCATCAAGGACGGGGCGAAGGCCGCGTTCACCTACAACCAGGGCATCATGAACGCCGACTGTCTGACCGTGCCCAAGGGGGCGAAAAACAAGACAGGGGCGATGAAGGTGATCAACGCTCTGGTCTCGCCGGAGATCCAGGCGGCCCTGCCCAAGCTGATCGACTACGGCCCCGTCAACAGCCGGGCGTTCACCATCGGCAAGCTCACCAGCACCGAGATGGATCGCATCAACTCCTCGCCGAAGAACGCGGCCACCCAGGCGGTGATGGACGTCGAGTGGTGGAGCACGCGCCTGAACCAGCTCCTCGAGCGGATGGACGCCTTCAAGGCGAAGAAGTAGCTCGGCGATCGGCCGGGGCGGGCGCGTCCCGCCCCGGCCGGTTCCGGTGGTCCGGACACTCCGGGCGCTGAGCCATGCCCGCCTCCGCCGCCTCCGCCCTGCCGATCGAGGTCCGCGGCGTCAGCAAATCGTACGGCCCGGTCACGGCGCTCGACCGCGTGGACCTCGACGTCCGGAGCGGCGAGTTCATCACGCTCCTCGGCCCGTCCGGATCCGGCAAGACGACGCTCCTCCTGGTCCTGGCCGGGTTCATCCGCCCGGACGCGGGCAGCATCCGGTTCGGGGACGAGGAGATGGTCCGGACGCCGCCTCACCGCCGGAACGTCGGCATGGTCTTCCAGAACTACGCCCTCTTCCCGCACATGAACGTCTTCGGGAACATCGCCTATCCGCTCCGGCTCCGGGGGGTCGCCGCGGCGGAGACCGCGCGGCGGGTGGGATGGGCGCTCGAGCTGGTCCAGCTCGCGGGCTTCGAGGGGCGGCGCGTGGATCAGCTCTCCGGCGGGCAGCGCCAGCGCGTGGCGCTGGCCCGCGCCATCGTCTTCGAGCCGCGGGTCCTGCTCATGGACGAGCCGCTCTCGGCCCTCGACAAGAAGCTCCGCGAGCGGATGCAGATCGAGATCCGTCACCTCCACGGCGCGCTCGGCATGACGACGGTCTACGTCACGCACGACCAGCGCGAGGCCCTCACCCTCTCGGACCGGGTCGCGGTGATCCACGAGGGCCGGATCGTGCAGGTGGACGCGCCGGAGCGCCTCTACGAGCGACCCGGGACCCGGTTCGTCGCCGACTTCGTCGGCGAGTCGACGTTCCTCCCCGTGCGCCGGGAGGGCGGGGGGCTCACGCTCCACGGCCGCCCGCTCCTCCTGGACGGCGGCCCGCCCGCGGGGGACGGGCCGTTCTTCCTCATGGTCCGGCCGGAGAAGCTCGCGGTGGTCCCGCCCGGGGACGCCGACGGGATGAACTGCCTGGATGGCACCGTGAAGGAGCGCGTCTACCAGGGCGAAAGCGTCCTCCTCTACGTCACGCTCGCCGACGGGACCGAGCTGGCGGTCCGGAGCCCGAGCCGCCGTGAAACCCTCGCCGCGGTGCCGGAGCCCGGCGGCCGGATCCGCCTCGGGCTCCACCCGGCGGACACCGTCGTCGTCCCCGAGGACCGGTCGTGAGCGGGCCCGGGGCGAGCCCCGTCGCGCCGAACGCGGACGCGCTGGCCCGCGACGCGGCGCGGGAGCGGCGGCGCCTCCTGGGCCTCTCCATCCCGGCGCTGGTCCTGGTGGGCCTCCTGCTCGTCCTGCCCGTGGGCTGGCTCTTCTATCTCTCGGTGGTGGAGAAGGACGCGTACTCGCTGGTCCACTACGAGCGGCTGGTCCAGGAACCGGCCTACGTCACGATCCTCTGGAACACGGTCGAGGTCAGCGTCCTCGTCACCCTCATCTGCGTGCTCCTCGGGTACCCGCTGGCCTATCTCCTGGCCCAGCTCCCGCCGAGGGCCGCCAACCTCGGACTGATCGTGGTCATCCTCCCGTTCTGGACCGCGCTCCTGGTGCGGACCTACGCCTGGCTGGTGCTGCTCCAGCGACGCGGCCTGGTCAACACATTGCTGGTGAACCTCGGCCTCATCGCCGACCCGATCCCCCTGGTCCACAACATGACCGGCACGGTCATCGGCATGACGCACATCCTGCTCCCGTTCCTGATCCTCCCCCTCTACGCCTCCATGCGCGCCATCGATCCCGACTACGTCCGGGCCGCGGCGAGCCTCGGGGCGAGCCCGGTCCGCGCCTTCTGGCAGGTGTTCCTCCCGCTCTCGCTGCCCGGGCTCGTGGCGGGCCTCCTCCTGGTGTTCGTCCTGTGCCTGGGGTTCTACGTGACGCCGGCGCTCCTCGGCGGGGGCAAGACGTATCTGGTCGCCATGAAGATCGAGCAGAACGTCAACACGTACTTCGCCTGGGGCGCGTCCAGCTCCCTGGCGGTCGTGCTGCTCGTCTCGGTCGGGCTGATCTTCGTCGGGCTCCACCGGGTGCTCGCGATCCAGCGCCTGTTCGGGGTCCGCTGAAAGGGCGTGAACCGGTATGCGGTGGGGGGGTCCTGACTGATGGCCGCGAGCGCGCCCGTACCCGTCTCGCACGTCCGGCGGCTGTGGCTGTACGTCTGGTGTGGCCTGGTCGCGCTGTTCCTGGTGCTGCCGGTGCTCGTCGTGATCCCCATGTCGTTCTCGGACACGGTCTACCTCGAGTTCCCGCCGCGCCGGTGGTCCCTGCGGAACTACCGGACGTTCTTCGGCTCCGTCGAGTGGCGAGACGCGACGTGGGTGAGCCTCCGGGCGGCCGTGCTCACCACGGCGGCGGCGACCGTCCTGGGGACCGCCGCCGCGTACGGCCTGGCCGTGACGCGGTGGCGGTGGAGCCGGGCGCTCCAGCTCCTCCTGGTGGCGCCCCAGATGGTCCCGGCCATCCTGGTCGCCATCGGGCTCTTCTACGTGTACGCCCGGCTCGAGCTGGTCAACACGATGCTGGGCCTCGTGCTGGCGCACACGCTCCTCGCCCTGCCGTTCGTGGTGGTGACGGTGACCGCGGGGCTCGCCTCGTTCGACATGACCCAGGAGATGGTCGCCCGGAGCCTCGGGGCGAGCCGCGTCCGGGCCGTCCTGACCGTCACGCTGCCCCAGATCCGCTACTCCGTGATCTCGGCCGCGCTCTTCGCGTTCATCACGTCGCTCGACGAGGTGGTGGTCGCCCTGTTCCTCTCGGGCGGGGAGAACGCCACCCTGACGCGGCGGATGTTCAGCGCGCTGCGTGATCAGATCGATCCCACGATCGCCGCCATCTCGACCCTCCTGATCGTGATCTCGGTCGGGCTGGTGGGGCTGGTCCAGCTCCTCGGCCGGACCCGGCCGGCCGCGCGGAGCGGATGACGCCGGCACCGGGGGTGGCCAGTGGCAGCCTCGGCCTCCCCTCCCCCTCGGGCGACCGGAGGGGCGGGACGTCGCGAGGGCCGCAGGCCCGAGCCGTCCCGGCGATCTGGATGACAGGGGTCGGGGGTGCGGGGGGATCCGAATGACCGAGCCGGAGCCGAATTCGTACTGGGCCGCGACCGCGGGGCCGGAGCCGGAGGGGGTGACCCGCCTCGCCCGGGATCGCGCGGTCGAGGTCGCCGTGATCGGCGGGGGCTACACGGGGCTGGCCGCCGCCTACCGGCTGGCCGGTACCCACGGGATCGAGGCGTGCGTGCTCGAGGCGCGGTCGATCGGCTGGGGGGCGAGCGGCCGGAACGGCGGGTTCGCCATGCTCTCCATCGGGAAGCTCACCCTCCAGGAGCGGATTGCCCGGTGGGGGCTGGACGTCGCGCGGCGCGTGGTCCGGATCGGGATCGAGGCCTGCGAGACGGTGCGGGAGGTCGTCGCCAAGGAGCAGATTGCCTGCGACCAGGAGCCCGACGGCTGGATCAACGTGGCCCACCGGCCCGAGCTGGTCCCGGTGCTGAAGGCGCGCCGGGAGCTCTACCGCGACCGGTTCGATTACCACGAGATCGAGTTCCTCGACCGCGACGCGCTCGCGCAGGACGGGTGGCTCCGCGGTCCGGTGGCGCACGGGGCCATCCGCTACCGCGCCACGTTCGGGCTCCACCCCCTGAAGTACGTCCGCGGCCTGGCGGCGGCCGTGCTCCGGCGGGGCGGGAGCGTGCACCACCACTCGCCCGTCGTGGGGTGGCGGCGAGACGGCGGCGGGCACGTGCTCGCGACGCCGGGCGGCACGGTCCGGGCCCGCCGGGTGGTCATGGCGACCAACGGGTACACGCCCGAGCGCCTGCATCCCTACTTCGCCGGCCGGACGATGCCGGCCGCCAGCAACATCGTCGTCACGCGCCCCTTGACCGAGGCCGAGTGGCGCGAGGTCGGGATGCGGACGACCCAGGTCTACACCGATACGCGGACGCTGGTCCACTACTGGCGGCGGCTCCCCGACGGGCGGATGCTCTTCGGCGGCCGGGCCGGCGTCATCAACACGCCCGCACGCCTCGCGACGCGGCGGGCGTGGCTCGAGGGGCGGATGGCGGCGCTGTGTCCCGCGCTCGCGGGCGTGGGGAGCGAGTTCTTCTGGCACGGCAACGTCTGCATGCCCTACGACCGGATGCCGCACGTGGGCACGGTGGAGGGGGACCCGACGGTGGCGTACGCGCTCGCCTACACGGGGAGCGGCGTCGCGATGGCCACGTACTGCGGCGGGCTCGCCGGCGACCTGGCCGCGGGCGTGGAGGTCCCGCGCGACACGCCGCTCACCGCGGTCGAGATCCCGCGCTTCCCGCTGCCGGTCCTGCGGCGGGCCTACCTGGCCGGCGCCTACCTGGTCTACGGCGCCCGGGACCGCTGGGGCTAGCTCATCGGAGGATGGCGCCGCGCGCCGCCCGTGGAGCACCCCTTGCAGAAGTCTCAGGGGTTGCGGTCGAGGTGACGGAGGGCGCGCTCGGCCTGGCGGACCTTCCGGGGGAGTCGGCGCGGGTTGCCCTTCTTGGGCCGGGCCGGAAGAGCGTCGTCTTCGCCCTTGTCCGGGGCGGGCGCCGGGCCGTGGCTGTGCAGGCGAGCCAGGAACTGGTCGGCGGTGATGGCCAGCGCCCCGGCCCGTGCGGCGGCCCGACGGACCTCCCGGTCGTTGGAGACGACGGCAAGACCCCGGGTGGCCAGCCGGGCGAGGAGTTCGTCGGCTCGCTCCCGGGCACTCGAGAAGATCACGCGCACGCCCTGACCGCCACCCATGCTTCCGCCGCCCCGATCGCCGTCGAAGATCACGGTGAACCCGTCACCGGACCGGCGCGCGATCGTCGAGAGGAGGCGGCAGAGGGCCTCACGTCCCGCCTGAAGGCTCTCCCGCTCCCGGTTGGAGAGGTCGGGGTCGTGGCGGATCACGTTGTAACCGTCCACCAGCCAGCGCATGTGACGAAGGGCCCTGCCCCCGATACTAGATCCGACGGTCGTGCTCGTGCCCACCGAGCTTCGCGGGCTGCGCGTCCCGTTCCCTCCGGCCGGCACCGCGTCGTTCGAGCTGGACGGCGACCTCACCGTGAGGGACGTCACCCGACGGGTCGTCTGGGACGCGACGGCGACCTTCGACGGCCAGGACGTGGGCGTGCGGGCGCGGACCGCGTTCCGCTTCGGGGAGTTCGGCCTGCCCATCCCCCGGGTCGCCGTGGTCCTGAGCGTCGGGGACACGATCCGTCTCGAGGCCGACCTGGCGCTGCGGCGGAGCCCGTGACGGGATGCCGCGCGCTCCCGCGCTCCCCGGTCACCGCCGGCCCGGCTCGGCCGCGGTGACGACGAAGCCCAGGGCCTCCCAGGTCCGCGGCGGCGGGCGCCGGCGCTCGCGTCGGCGGCGCTCGCTCGCGGCGGGGTCCCGCCGCGCTCGTCGTTCGGTCTGGCGGCGGTCCCAGACCACCTGGCCGGCCGTGTCCCGGAGCAGGTCGTAGAGGTTCGTCTCCCCGCGCCGGACGACGACGAGCGCGCCCGGGGCCGGGGCGGGGGGCAACCGGGTCGGGCGGAGAGGGTCGGCGGCGCCGGAGGCGAGCACGGCCCTGGAGGTCTCGCCCGCGCGCCTGAGCTCGCGTACGGATCCTTCGAGCGCCGCCTGCGTGGACCCGGCCAGCCGGCGGAGGTCCCGCAGGCCCGTCTCGAGCAGGATCCGGGTCAGCTCGTACTGGTCCCCGCCGATGCGGGCCAGCCGCTCGTGGACGTCGTGCAGGAGCTGCGTCGCGGCGACGTTCTGCCGGCGGATCTCCGCCAGGGTCCGTTCGAGGGCGAACGCGGCGACCGTCAGGGCGACGACGGCGACGGCCAGGGCGACCAGGGCCCACACCCACTCGGTCCCCAGGGCCACGGTGAGACGCATGACTGCACCTCCCGGCGAACCCTTGCCGCGGTGGCGGGGCGCCCCCGCCCTGACCTCAATTCCTACCACGGGGGTTCCCGATCGCCTAGCCCATCTCGGGGGAGGTCGGTGTGGCCGATGACGTGGAGTGTACCTGAGCCGGACGAGGGTGCCGGGAATCGAGCGAACGTCTCGGTTTCGTGATGCGGGTGGAGGATCGATGGCCCGACGGCCTCGCGACGCGCGGGCCGCCGCCGCGCTGGCGGCGCCACCGCGGGAATTTGACAGCGCGCCGCGTGCTGAGCGACCCTGGATGGGCCGAACGGGAGGGTGGCGACGACGGCCCCGCGCCCCTCCCGGACAGCCTTGGGAGGCGCCACGATGTCCGCTGAGCCGCACGGCGACCAGGCCTCGGTCCCCCGGGGTCCCGGTCTGCTCCGGGTGCTGCTGGTGGACGACGATCCCCAGGTCCTCGCGGTGCTCGCCGACGCGTTCACGATCAACGCCTGTCTCGTCTCGACGGCCGAGACGGCCGAGGCGGCCCTCGATCAGCTCGCGGACACGCCCTTCGACCTGGTCGTGTCGGACATCAAGCTGCCGGGGTTGAGCGGGTTGGACGTGCTGCGCGCCGTCAAGGGGAGCCAGCCCGGGACCGCGGTCGTGCTCATCACCGGGATGCCCTCGGTCAACTCGGCGGTCTTCGGCTTGCGCCACGGGGCGTACGACTATCTGCGCAAGCCCTTTTCCCTGAACGAGGTGCAGGACCTGGTCCAGCGGGTCTCGCGGGATCGCCAGCAGCCGCACCCGGCACGCGGGCCCGGCGCGGTGGCGGTCACGGAGGACCAGGTCCGGCGGCAGCTCGGCGTCGAAGGGCTGTTCCGGATCAGCGAGCTCGCCTTGCAGCGCGCCGATCCGGGGCTCTTCGTCGAGACCGTCCTGGACTACACGCTGCAGGGGTTCCAGTGCGATGCCGCGCTCATCATGCTGCGCGACGACGACGGGAGCGTGACGCAGAGCCAGCGGGGCGACGCGGCGCTCCTCACCCAGCTCCTCAACCTGCTCCATGCCCACTTCGGCCGGCTCGTGAAGAGCCGGGGGCGGGAGGCCCTCACGCTGACGGAAACCGGGGATCCCGTGGCCGGGATCGCCGTCCTGATCCCCGACATGGGCAGCACGAAGGGGGTCCTCTGCCTGGGGCGGCCCATCCATCGCGGGGCGTTCCTGCCGGACGAGCAGGACCTCCTGGTGCGATACGGGCAGGTCGTGGCGCTGGCGCTCCAAAAGGTGCTGTTCCGGGAAAGCGTTGAGACGGACGTCCTCAACACCATCGCGTTCTTCATCACGGCCCTCGAGTCCAAGGACCCGTCGCTGAAGGGGCACTGCGAGCGGGTCTCGCTGTACGCCGCGGAGATCGCCGGCGTGCTCGGCGTCCCTCCGGACGGACTCGCCGTGATCCGCCGGGCGGGCCTGCTTCACGACCTCGGGAAGCTGGTGCTCCCGGATGCGCTCGTCCTCAAGGCGGAGCGCTTGACGGACGACGAGTACGGCGCCCTCCGGCGCTACCCCGTGCTCGGCGCCCGGATCCTGCGGCGGCTCCCGTTCCTCGCGCAGGAGGCGGAGGCCGTCAAGGCCCACCTGGAGCGCTTCGACGGCACGGGGTATCCGGACCGGCTGCAGGGCCACGACATCCCGCTGCCCGCCCGCATCCTGGCGGTGGCGGACGCGTTCGACGCCATGACCTCGCCCCGCCCCTACCGCGAGCGGCGTCCTCTCGAGGCGGCGCTCGAGGAGGTGCTGCGGAATGCGAGCTCCCAGTTCGACCCGGCCGTCACCGACGCGCTGGCGTCGATCTCCCGGGCGCGGCTGGTCGAGATCGGTCAGTTCGAGGCGAGAGTCCAGTCCTGACCGGCCGGGGCCTCCGGGCGACCTTCGCGGGGCCCGCTCCGTCCTCCGTCGCCGCTGCCGCGCGTCTCAGGCCAGCGCCTCCGCGAGCGCCGTGAAATCGGGGACCACCAGGTCCGGGTGGTAGGGCGTGTCCTCGCAGGGCCGCCCCCGGCGGTTCACGAATCCGGCCCGCATGCCGGCCGCCTTCGCGCCGATGCAGTCGAACGCGTGACTGGCGACGTGCATGATCCGGCCGATCTCCGTCTGGAGGATCTCGGCGGCCTTCCGGTAGGCCGCGACGTGTGGCTTGAAGTACCCGGCCGCGGCGACCGAGACGTACCGGTCGAACTGGTCAGACCCGCCTGCATGTCCACCACGGTGCCGTAGAGGTCGAAGGTGAGGACCCGCAGCGTGTCCCGCAGCTCGGCGGGGTCGGTCGTGCCGGTTGGCATGGGCATCGCACGCGCCTCCTCGGTGGTTCCTCCGGAGCGGGAAACGGGCCTCAGCGCGAGATCCCGCGGCGCTCGCCGTGGGCGACCAGGAGGCCGCTGCCGATGATCAGCGCGGCCCCGCCCCAGAGCCAGGCGTCGGGCACGTCGTCGAAGATCAGGTAGCCCGTCGCCGCGGCGCCGAGGAGCTGGACGTAGTTGAACGGGGAGACGACGGAGGCGGGGGCCCACATGTAGGCCCGCGCGACGAAGTAGTGCCCGAGGCCGCCGGTGAGCCCCATGCTGAGGAGCAGGAGCGACCTCGCGAGGGACGCGGGCGCCGTCCAGACGAAGGGGACGATGGCGCTCATGACGACGGTCCCCGCGAGCGCGCTGTAGCCGACCGTGGTCTCGGGCGGGTCCGATGCGGCGACGCGGCGCGTGAGGAGCTGGTAGAAGGCGTAGCACACCGCGGTGCCGAGCGGGAGCAGGGAGGCGGGCTGCGTCGCCTCCGCGCCCGGCCGGACGACGACGAGGACGCCGAGAAACCCGAGCCCGATCGCCGCCCAGCGCCGCGCGCCGACGCGCTCGCCGAGCACCGGCGCGGCGAGGAGCGCGACGAGGCACGGCGAGGTGAACGTCACCGTGGTGGCCGTGGCGAGGCCGATGAAGCGGAGCGCCACGAAGTTGAACGCCGTCGAGCCGAGGAGGAGCAGCGAGCGGAGGAGCTGAAAGCCCGGGTGCCACGTGACGAAGAGCCGCCGGCCGTACCGGGGGCCGAAGGCCGCGACCACGAAGGCGAGGTGCCTGGCGCTCCGCGCCCAGAGGAGCTGGGCCGTGGGGAAGTCCGCGCTCAGGTACTTCGCCGCGGCGTTGAGGAGGGCGAACATCCCCGCGGCCGCGCACATGTGCCCGGCGGCGCGGGCGAGGCTCTGGGGACGGTGGGCGGCGGGGTGGTCCTCCTCTCGGCGTGGAGTCACCCCGGGCGCGCCCGCTCGATCTCGTCGAGGTGCTCGCGGCGGTGCTGGGCGCGGAGGAGGTTGAGCGGGCTCCCGGCGGCGACGTTCGCGGCGACGCGGTCGTCCGGCAGGGCGGCCACCTTCCGGTCCACGGCTTCGGCCGTCGAGACGGCGAGGCGGGCGGCCGCGCGGGGCGGCAAGGCGAGGCAGAGCGCCTTCGCGGCGTCGTTGATCGAGTCCACGTCGTCGTGGTTGATGGGGGGCGGCGTCGCCCCGGGCCCGCCCCGCTCCCAGCGCTCGAGGAGCACGAGGGCGCGCTGGTCCCAGAAGGCCAGGTGCGCGAGGGCGCCGGCGATCGTCCAGCCGGCGGAGAGCGGGCGGGCGAGGTCGGCGTCGCTCAGCCGTTCGACCAGCGCCCGGAGCCGTTCGCGCTGCGCGTCGTTGTGGGCGATGTGAGAGCGATCCACGGCCATGGGTGCCTCCTTGTTCCGGGAGAGCCGGTCTGCCCCGCTATGGTACATCGCCGTGACGGGGTGGAGCGTGCGACTGCTTGACGCCCCCGGCGGGCCGGCGTAGAGTCGGCGGGACTCGCCGTTCCATTTCGCCCACGGAGGGATCGCCGATGAGGGGTCTCTGCCGGCTGACGGTCGCCGGGCTCACCGTCCTCACGCTCGCGGGCTGCGGCCTGCTCTACA
Organism: uncultured bacterium; assembly: GCA_964416315.1. Lineage (GTDB taxonomy): Bacteria > Methylomirabilota > Methylomirabilia > Rokubacteriales > DASRDR01 > CAYQDR01. Next base: position 6,791 of record CAYQDR010000054.1, on the reverse strand, counting down.
CGGATGTCCGGGCCGCGCGGGCCTACCGCTCCGCGACGCCGTCCGACGTTAGGGCCGCGCCGGGTGACCCGACCGTGCCCGGGCAGTCCTGTTACCAGACCGTCCTCTCAGCGCCGGGGGGCCCCTGTCCTACCGGACCCTGACGCCGAAGGAGGTCCCGCCGGGGGCCGTTCACATCGGCGAGGTCAGGGGGCGCGGCTGCCAGCACGGGGTCTCCGTGTCCCTACCCACCTCGTCCTCGTCCCGCGCGAGCATCTCCGGGGCCGTTGGGGAGGGCGGGTTCGCAAGGGCGCTGCAGGACATCCGCGAGCGCCACCCCGACCTCACGGGGATCTACGACGTCAAGGTGGATGAGCACTTCCTCGGCATCCTGACCGTCTACTCCCGGCGGTGCATCGAGGTCACGGCCAGGGGGTTCAAGTAGCGCGCGGCTCGCGCGGGCTGGTTTAGACTAGAGATCGTGGACTGGGACGACTCGGAGCTCCTCCGGCACGTCTTCGAGCGCACGGAGGTCGTGCGGAAGCCGCTGACCGGCATCATCGCCGGCTACCACGTGCTGCCGTACGTCCTGGTCGGGCCCGACGAGGGCCAGTCGAGCCGGGCGGTCGAGGTGCGCGGCCGGATCCGGGTCTCGCCCCGGCTCGTGCTCGCCATGGGGGGGTCGGGGCCGACGTACGGCGAGGTCTTCGCCGAGCGGGAGCTGATGCACCGCGCCCTGGTCGCCCGCGTCTTCAGCTTCCGCTACGCGCCGCGCCTGGCCCTCGAGAGCGACGATCTGCAGATCCGGCGGCACCCCGGGGATCCGCACGGGTACCTCGACCGCGTCCTGGACGACCTGGCCCGCCGCGAGGTGGTGAACACCGGGGTCATCCTGTCCCCGGACGTCCGCTTCTACCCGGTATCGCTCGACCGCTTCATCCGGGAGATCCTGGATCAGGAGTTCCGGGACTAGCGCCATGCCGGCTGCGACGCCGCGTGAGCCCGAGCTGCCGCGAGGGATCTGGCTGACCGCCGGCCCGGTCCGCACCCGCATCGAGGCGCTCCTGCTCGACCTGCTGGACCCGCTCCAGTTCTCCCCCCTCCTCCAGGACTCGATGATCGAGGAGCTCGGCCGTCCCGTGAAGCGGACGGACGCCGTCCTGGAGTACCTGGGGCTGCGGCTCCTCGCCGTGGACGCCGAGGGCGAGATCCCGTTGCTCGTGGTGGGCCCCGCGGCCGCGCGGGACCCGTGGCGCGAGGCCCTGCTCGTCCCGGGAGGCGACTGCCCCATCGGGGTCATGCTCAACACGTGGGACCGGGGGCGGGTGGCGATCATCCACGAGGTCTTCGCCACCTTCTCGCCGCCCCAGAAGGGGCTGGTCCGCCGCTACGCGACGCTCGCCGCGGCCGGGGAGCCCCACGAGCGGATCTTCCAACGCCTGAGCGAGGGCCCCGATGGACCCCGGACGTTCGCGGAGCTCCTGACGGGGGCGCGGCGCGAGGTCCAGCTCGCCGACTCCTCGATCCTGATGAGCCCGGACGGACGGATCCGGGTTCAGCTCGGCAGCCTCTCCGACACGACGCGGAACCTCCTGCGGGAGGGGTTCGAGGGGGAGCAGCTCTTCATCCTCCCCTCGACCCTCTTCGAGGGCAAGACGAACTACTCCGACGTCGAGTTCCTCGTCTACCTCAACTTCTTCGTCCGCGGGCGGCGGCGGACGCGGATCGTGGGCACCGGGCCGCAGCAGCTGGCGCTCAAGCGGCTGCTCACGCTGACGGTCTTCGGCCTGTTCGACCCGGAGGCGCCCGACCAGCCGGCCTTCGAACGGCTGCGCGCCGCGTTCGGGGTGCCGGATCGGGAGACCTACGCGCTGCTGCGGATGGCGTACGAGATGTACAGCGTCCGCCAGCGACCGGAGCCGGCGAGCCCGATCGTGGGGATCGACGAGTACGTGGACTTCGTCGTCCTGGAGGGCGAGGAGACCGTCGTGCCGCTGCGCGACGAGACCCCGGGGAATGCCGAGGCGCTCGGCGAGGTCCGCGTGCGTCCGCTCATCCAGGGGGTCGACGTCCGCATCGCGCGGGGCGGGCGGTCGGTCGCCAAGCGGCTCATGCCGAGCCCGCCGCGCCGACGGGTCAGCCCCGTCGCGCGGGAGCTGCGCCGGGTCATCCAGTTCGCCACCGACCGGCCGCGCTTCGGCGTGACGCCGCTCGGGACGAGCCACGGGTTCGACCCGGCGGGCGACCTCACGAGCTTCGTCATCTGGCTCAACGGCAAGGGCATCCTGGTCGACCCCTCGCCCGAGGCGCTCGCCTACCTGGAGCGGATCGGCGTCGCGCCGGTGGATCTGCCGTACGTGATCCTGACGCACGTCCACGCGGACCACGACGGCGGGCTCCTGGAGAAGATCCTGGGCGGCGGGCGGACGACCGTCATCGCGTCCGACCCGGTGTTCCACTCCTTCCTCGAGAAGGTGCGGGTCCTGACGGGCCACGACGTCGAGCGGGAGGGGTTGGTCACACAGCTCTCCGCCACCCCGGGGCACCCCGTGGCGATCGACGTGGGGGGCGAGCCGGCGCTCCTCGAGACCCGGTGGAACCTCCACCCCATCCCGACCAACGGCTTCAAGCTCAGCTTCGGCGGCCGGACCTTCGGGTACTCCGGCGACACGCAGTACGATCCGAAGCTCCTCGCCCGGCTCCGGGACGCGGGAAAGCTCGCCCCGGCCCAGTTCGACGATCTCATGCACTTCTTCTGGTCGCCCGACGGGACGCCAAAGGTGGACCTGCTCTACCACGAGGCCGGCATCCCCCCGATCCACACCGACAAGGAGACCCTCCGGGGGCTGCCGGAGGCGATGCGGAGCCGGACGTTCCTCGTCCACATCGCCGACCGGGAGGTGCCCGAGGGGTTTTCGCCCGGGAAGCCCGAGCTGTTCGACACCCAGGTGCTGCTACCGCCGAGCGAGCGCGGGCGCGAGCGGATCCTGCTGGAGGCGCTCCAGCCCGTCGCGTACCTCCACGATCTCCCGGTCGAGACGCTCCAGGAGATCCTGCGCGAGGCCGAGGTGCGCGAGTACGCGGCCGACGAGATCATCATCGAGCGGGGGCCGGTCCGGAAGGACCAGCCGCTCTACTTCTACGTCGTCGCGGACGGGCGGGTGGCGGTCCGGGACGGCCGACGGATGGTCGCGCTGCTGCGCAAGGGCGACAGCTTCGGGGAGTGGGGGATCAGCCACCAGCGGGGCTTCCGGATCGCCGACGTCGTGGCGACGCGGCGCTCGCAGGCCATCCGTTTCTCGGAGGCCCAGTACTGGTGGCTCATCGGCCGCCATCCCGTGGTCCAGGACCGGATCAGCAAGATCCGCAGCTTCCTGCCGCGCCTCCAGCTCGCCCAGACCCGGGCGCGGCTCAAGGCGCAGGCGGATCCCTCGGCGAGCCGGAGCGTGATCGCGAGCATGACGGCGAACCAGCTCTCGGGGTTCGCTATCTTCAGCGAGGCCCGGGAGTTCAAGCTGGGCCAGCCGATCGTCGTCGAGGGGCAGGAGGCCGATGGCTTCTACATCCTGCTCTCCGGCCACCTGATCGCGACGGTCGGGGGGCGGCTGGTCGGTGAGCTCGACGAGGGGGACGTCTTCGGCGAGATGGGGCTCCTCGAGGGTGGCAAGCGCGCCGCCACCGTGACCGTGGTCTCCGCGGACGCCGAGGTCCTCTCCATGAGCCGGCGGAACTTCCAGCAGCTCCTCCAGGCCATGCCGATCTTCTCCTGGGGGATCCGCGAGACCGCCGCGCTCCGCCGCGCCTCGTTCATCACCGAGTGACGCGACGGGCGTCCCGTCGCGCGGTCCTCACGCTCGCGCTCCTCCTCGGCTGGGCGGTCGCGGCGGCGGCCCAGACCTTCGTCGTGGGCTGGCCCGCCGAGCCGATCCAGCTCGACCCCGCCGTCGTGAGCGACAGCGTCTCGGTCGGGCTGACCCACCAGATCTTCGACACCCTCGTGCGCCTCCGCGGCTCGACGACGGAGATCGGGCCGGGCCTGGCGGAGCGCTGGGAGGCCTCGGCGGACGGGCGGGTCTGGACCTTTCACTTGCGCCGGGGCGTCCGCTTCCACGACGGCGAGCCGCTCGACGCGGCGGCGGTCGTCTGGAACGTCGAGCGCTGGTGGCGGTCGCGACACCCCCAGCACGCGAACCAGCTCCGGGCCGGCCAGACCTTCGAGTACTGGGAGAGCCAGTTCGGCGGCTTCGACGAGGCGTCCGTCGTGGCCGGGGCCGAGGCGGTGGGCCCGCACGCCGTGCGCCTGACGCTCCGCCGGCCGCTGGCGCCGCTCCTCGCGAGCCTCGCGGTCCCGGGCTTCGGCATCGCGAGCCCGCGGGCGGTCGAGCGGCGGGGCACCGAGTTCGGGAAGCACCCGGTCGGAACCGGGGCGTTCCGGTTCGCCGAGTGGCGCCCGGGCGAGGCCGTCGTGCTCGAGGCGAACCCCGACTACTGGGGGCCGCCCCCGAGGGTCCGCCGGGTCGTGGCCCGGACGATCAAGAACAACTCGCAGCGCCTGGCGGCTCTCAAGGCCGGGGAGATCCACGCGATGGAGGGGCTCAACCCGGACGACGTCCGGGTCGTGCGCGCCGACCCGGCCCTCCAGCTCCTTCTCCGCCCCCCCAACACGACGGGCTACGTCGCGTTCAACTTCCGGGTGCGGGAGTTCCGCGACCGGCGCGTCCGCGAGGCGTTCGCCTACGCGATCGACAAGCGGTCACTCGTGGACGCGCTCTACGGGGGGACGGGGCTGCCGGCGACGCAGTTCCAGCCGCCGTCCTCCTGGGGCCACGACCCCGGGCTCCGCGACCGGGGCTCGAGCCCCGCGCGGGCGCGCGAGCTCCTCCGCGAGGCCGGCTTCCCGGGCGGGCTCGCCGCGATCACCTGGGAGGATGGCCGGCGCGAGCCCCTCGTCCTCTGGTACATGCCGGTCTCGCGCCCGTACTTCCCGAACCCGCGCGAGATCGCCGAGGCCATCGCGGCCGACCTCGGGCGGGCGGGGATCCGGGCGCGGCTCCAGACGCTCGACTGGGCCGTCTACCTCGAGCGGGTCAAGCACGGGCGGCTCCCGCTCTTCATGCTGGGGTGGATCGGGGACAACGGGGATCCGGACAACTGCCTCTGCTACGTCTTCTGCGCCCCCGGCGCGCCGGGCCAGGGCTTCTACGCGAACCGGCTGCTGACGGACCTCCTCCTCCGGGCGCAGGCGGTGACGGAGCGGGCGGAGCGCGCCCGGCTCTACCGGCGGGCCGAGCGAATGCTGCACGAGGACGTCGCCCGGCTCTTCCTCGCGCACAATCGGACGCCGATCGCGCTGTCCTGGCGGGTCGCGGGGTTCGTCCCGAGCCCGACCGGCACCGAGAGCTTCGCCACCGTCGAGCTGCGGTAGACGCCACCCCGGGTCCTGTCGCCGGGCTCGCCCCGCGCGCCCGGGCTCGTCACCCGCTCACCTCCTTCCGCGATTCGCGGAATCGCGGAAGGAAGCTGAGGGGGTCCCACTTCGCCCGGGACCCCGCGGGGCTCACCCGGCGCCACCGGGGCGGCCCGCCCGCCCGGCCAGCCGCCGGATTGCCCAGCTTGGACGGATGGACTATCGTGGTGATCGCGGATGGAAGCGCACGCATGGCCAACCGTCGGCTGCCTTCTCCAGTGTCGGATCATCCTGAACCGCGGCCCGGCCGCCGTCCTCAGCCCGGCCGACCGGTTGTTCAACCCACGACCGCCCCGAGCCGAACGCCCGGGCGTTCGGGTTGCCCCGTGCTAGGCTGCAGCACCTCGCAGCATACCGAGTTAGGCGTCGCGAACTAGACCGGCCAAAGGAGGGCTGACCATGGCAAATACAATCCAGAGTGAGCTTGGTTCAGTGGTGTCCCTCTGGCGTTATCCCGTAAAATCCATGATGGGAGAGGAGCTGAACGCCGCCGAGGTCACCGACCGCGGGCTGCTCGGAGATCGAGCCTATGCCCTCCGTGATCCGTCCAACGGGAAAGTCGTGAGTGCCAAGTATCCCCGAAAGTGGGCGAAGCTCTTTGACTGCCGGGCTGCCTTCGCCGAGTCCCCACGCGCTGGTGAGAAGACTCCACCGGTTCGGATCACTCTTCCGAACGGCAGCATCGTTGCCAGCGAGCAGAGGGACCTCAACAAGCTCCTGACGGACGCTCTCGGCCGTGAGGTCACACTTGCGACAACGGCGCCCGACACGCCCAGCCTCGAAGAATATTGGCCGGATATGGAGGGTCTCGCCCACAGAGAAACGGTCACCGAGGAGGCCATGCCAGCTGGCACGTTCTTCGACCTTGCCGTGGTCCATGTACTGACGACTGCCACAATCGACCGGCTGCGGGAACTGTATCCGCAAGGGCGCTTCGAGGTCCGTCGGTTTCGTCCAAACGTCGTGGTGCAGCCTGCCTCCGCCGAGAAGGATTTTGTTGAGAATGCGTGGGTTGGCCACACGCTCGTCATCGGCGGTGACGTTCGCCTAAACGTCACGGGGCCCTGCCCCAGGTGCGTGATGACGACCCTACCTCAGGGTGATCTACCCAGGGATCCAGGCATCCTGCGTGCCGCGGCCCAGCACAACCAGGTCAACGTCGGGGTTTATGCTGCCGTCCTGCGTGGTGGTACGATCCGCCGCGGTGATCCTGTCAGGATCGAGTAGCCTGACCAACTCGACGTTGACGACGCGACGCCTAACGAATTAAGGCTTTAACGAATTAAGGCTTTTTGCCGCGCGAAGCCGCGGCAAATGGCGGTGTTGAACTCGGTCCGCCTTTCGG
>CAYQDR010000053.1:0-29511 GCA_964416315.1 uncultured bacterium | reverse complement strand
CCATCGCCTGCCGGAGGGCGTCGGCCTCGCTCATCGTGAAGCCGGCGAGCTCGGAGGCGATCTGCATCACCTGCTCCTGGTAGACCATGATGCCGTAGGTCTCGCGCAGGTGCTTCTCCATGAGGGGGTGCTCGTACGTCGGCTTGACCCGGCCGTGCCGTCGCGCGATGAACTCCGGGATCATCTGCATCGGGCCCGGTCGGTAGAGCGAGACCATCGCGATCAGGTCCTCGAGCCGCTGCGGCTTGAGCTGGCGCAGGGCGTCCCGCATCCCCGTGGACTCGAGCTGGAACACCCCGAAGGTCCGCGCCTCGGAGAGGAGCTGGTAGGTCCCCGGGTCGTCCAGCGGGAACCGCTCGGGGTCGAGGCCGGCGCCGCGGCTCTCCTCGACGAGGCGGACGGTGTTGGCGATCACCGTGAGGGTCCTGAGCCCGAGGAAGTCCATCTTGAGGAGGCCGAGCTTCTCGATCGGCCCCATGGGGTACTGGGTGATCACTTCCTCGCCCTTGGGGTCGCGGTAGAGCGGGATGTGCTCGACGAGCGGCTCGTCGGAGATGACCACCCCCGCCGCGTGCTTGCCCGCGTGGCGGGACAGTCCCTCGAGCCGCTTGGCGATCTGCCAGAGCTCCGCGACCTCCGGGCGCGTCTTGACCGCTTCCGCGAGGGCGGGACTCTGGCGCAGGGCTTCGTCGAGGGTGATGTTCAACGTCTCCGGCACGAACTTGGCGATCCGGTCCACCTCGCCGAAGGGGAGTCCGAGGACCCGTCCCACGTCCCGGATCACCGCCTTGGCCTTCAGCACGTTGAACGTGATGATCTGGGCGACGCGGTCCCGGCCGTACCGCTGCTCGACGTACCTGATGACCTCGTCCCGGCGGTCGTCGGCGAAGTCGATGTCCATGTCGGGCATCGACTTGCGCCCGGGGTTCAGGAAGCGCTCGAACAGGAGCCCGTACCGCATCGGGTCGATGTTCGTGATGCCGAGGCAGTAGGCGACGAGGGACCCCGCCGCCGACCCCCGCCCCGGCCCGATCGCGATCCCCTGCTCCTTCGCGAACCGGATGAAGTCCCAGACCACGAGGAAGTACCCGGAGAAGCTCATCCCGCGGATGATCTCGAGCTCGTGCTCCAGCCGCGCCACGATCGTCTCGTCCGCGTCGGGGTACCGCGTCCGGAGCCCGGCGTACGCGAGCTCGCGGAGATACGAGTCCAGCGTGTGGCCGGACGGGACCTCGTAGCGCGGGAGGTGGAACCGGCCGAACTGGAGCTGGAGGTTGCAGCGCTCGGCCACCGCCAGCGTGCCCGCGTACGCCTCGGGCAGGTCGGCGAAGACTTTCCGCATCTCCTCCGCCGATTTCAGGTAGAACTCCTCCGTCGCGAAGCGCCAGCGGGTCGGGTCCGAGAGCTTGGCCCCCGTCTGGAGGCAGAGCAGCACCTCGTGCGCCCGTGCGTCGGCCGCCTCCAGGTAGTGCGCGTCGTTCGTCCCCGCGATCCCGACGCCCAGGGCCCGCGCGATCCGCACGGTCCCCTCGGTCACGCGGAGCTGGTCGGGCAGCCCGTGGGCCTGCACCTCCATGGCGTAGTGGTCGCGGCCGAAGACCTCCGCGTACCAGCCGGCCACCTCCCGCGCCTTGCCCTCGTCGCCGGCCAGGAGCAGCCGCGAGACCTCGGAGTTGAGGCAGCCCGAGAGGATCAGGAGCCCGTCCGAGTGCTGGGCGAGGAGCTCCTTGTCGACACGCGGCTTGTAGTAGAACCCCTCGAGGTAGCCCTTCGAGACGAGCTTGATCAGGTTGCGGTAGCCGGTCAGGTCCCGCACGAGCGCCGTGACGTGGTTGGCGCCCTCGTACTGCCCGTCCACCGGCGCCTTCTCGAATCGGCTCCCGGGGGCGACGTAGAGCTCGCAGCCGAGGATCGGCTTCAGCCCCGCTTCGCGGGCCTGCTCGTAGAAGTCGATGGCCCCGAACAGGTTGCCGTGATCCGTGAGGGCCAGTGCCGGGAACCCGAGTCGCGCCGCGCGCTCGACGAGGCGCCGCAGGTGGGCGGCGCCGTCGAGGAGGCTGTACTCGGAGTGGACGTGGAGGTGGACGAAGTCGGCGGCGCCCGCCATCGCCCTGCGTCAGCGCCGCCGGGCGGGCTTCTGTCCCGACGCGAGCCCGAGGATGGCGCCGACGACGCCGGGGACGCCCGCGAGGAGGGCGAGCGCCGCCAGGGACCGGATGAGCCAGCTCCCCGTGTCCTCGAGCGTGTCTTTCAGCCCCGTCAGCCCGACGATCGGGCGGACGATTCCCTCGACCCACAGGAGGAAGGGCCGCCCGACGTCGGGCACGACCGCCACGAGGACGAGCCCGTAGACGGCGGCGAAGGCCCCCGGGGCGGCGCACTTCACCCAGAGTCCCACGGGGTCCCCGAACAGATCGCGGAGGTAGGTCAGGATCCCGAGGGGGACGACGAAGAACGTCAGCGCCAGCATCACCCACCGGATCTGGGTGACCCGGTCCTGGCCGAACTGCTCCCCGATGAACTTCAGCCAGACCGTCGGCTTGTCGAACCCGCCGATGACCCCGACGAGGAGCACGATCACGATCCACAGGAACGCGATCCCCACGAACAGCCGTGCGACGCTTTCCGCGCTCATTCGGGCCCCCCCGCACCCCCGCCCCCTCCCACCCCGAGGGGGGAGGGGCGACACGCTCTCCCCGGGCCACGCGCGCCCCCGCCAGCTGGCACCCGGTGTGTCATTCGGGCCCCCCCGCACCCCCGCCCCCGCTTGATCGGATCGCCGGGACGGCTCGGGCTCGCGCCCTCGCGACGTCCCGCCCCGCCGGTCGCCTTCGGGGGCGACACGCTCTCCCCGGGCCACGCGCGCGCCCGCGAGCTGGCACCCGGTGTGTCATTCGGGCCCCCCCGCACCCCCGTCCCCTCCCACCCCGAGGGGGGAGGGGCGACACGCTCTCCCCGGGCCACGCGCGCGCCCGCGAGCTGGCACCCGGTGTGTCATTCGGGCCCCCCCGCACCCCCGTCCCCGCTTGATCGGATCGCCGGGACGGCTCGGGCTCGCGCCCTCGCGACGTCCCGTCCCGCCGGCGGCCTGAGGGGGGATGGACGGCACGGCACGCCAGGCACACGCCGTTGACACCGGGTCTCTCAGCCGGGTGTCCTCTGGCGCTGTCGGCGCCCGGTGTGGCTCAGCGCCGGCCGGCGTCGGCCCCGCCCGGGGGGACCTGGAGGAACGGGACGACGTTGCCGCCGAGACTGTACTGCGGGAGCCGCCCGTCCCACCGCGCGAGGTACTGCTGCTGGATCAGCACCGGGGTGAGGGAGGCCGCGACCTTGGCGTTGTAAGCGGCCTCCGCCTCCCCCTTGATCCGGAGCGCGTCCGCGACCCCCTTCGCCTCCTCGCGCGCCGCGTCGCCCTTGCCCTTGGCCTGCGCCGCCACGATCTCGGCCTGGCGCTGCGCCTGGATCAGCTCGTAGCGCTTCTGCTCGGCCTTCTGCTCCTCGATCTGCTTCGCCTCGATCGCCTTCTCGTAGTTAGCGTCGAACCGGATGTTGGCCAGCGCGGCCTCGTTCAGCTCGATCCCGTACTTGGCCAGCCAGATCGTGAGCTCGCGCTGGACGTCGGCTTTGATCGCGGGCCGCTTGAGGAGGATCTCCGCCGCGTTGTGGGTGGCCGCGTTGGCCTTGAGGACCTCCTGTGCGGCCGGGTCGATGATCACCCGCGAGTAGTCGAACCCGATCTTCCGGTACACCTCGGGCGCCCGGTCGGCGATCAGCCGGTAGTTCAGGACCATGTCCACGTGGACGGCCTGGAGGTCCTTCGAGGCTGCGTCGTACTTCGCGGTGTGTCGCCCCACGCGCGCGTCCATGACCACGATGTCGTACAGCGGGTTCCAGACGACGTTCAGGCCCTCACGGAGCGGCTGCGGCTCGACCTGGCCGAAGAGCACCTTCACGCCGACGTGGCCGGCCGGGATGATCCGGAAGATCGAGAAGAGCAGGATCGCGGCGGGGACGCCGATCGCCACGAGCAGCACGAGCCGCGGCGCGAGCGAGCGCACGCCGGCGGGCATGTACTCCGCCTGGCGCCGCAGCGCCCCGTAGAGCCCGACACCGAGCACGAGCACGACGGCGGCGAAGATCAGCTTACCCATCCCCTGCCCTCCTGGCTACTCCCACTCGATGGTGCTCGGGGGCTTGGACGAGATGTCGTAGACGACGCGGTTGACCCCCTTCACCTCGTTGATGATGCGGCTGGAGATCCGCCCGAGGAGGTCGTAAGGGAGGCGCGCCCAGTCGGCGGTCATCGCGTCCTGGCTCACGACGGCCCGGATGGCGACGACCTGGGCGTACGTCCGGAAGTCGCCCATGACCCCCACGGTTCGGACCGGCAGCAGCACGGCGAACGCCTGCCAGAGCTCCCGTCCGAGACCCGCGGCCTCCATCTCGGCCTGGACGATGGCGTCGGCCCCCCGCAGGACGGCCAGCCGCTCCTCGGTGACCTCACCGAGGATCCGCACGGCGAGCCCGGGCCCCGGGAAGGGCTGGCGCCAGACGATCTCCGGCGGCAGGCCGAGGAGGGCCCCCACCTCGCGCACCTCGTCCTTGAACAGCTCCCGGAGCGGCTCGACGAGGGTGAACCCGAGGTCGAGCGGCAGCCCCCCCACGTTGTGGTGGGTCTTGATGGTGGCCGAGGGCCCCCGGAAGGACGTGGACTCGATCACGTCCGGGTAGAGGGTGCCCTGCGCCAGGAAGGGGATCGTCCCGAGGCGCGCCGCCTCCTCCCGGAAGACCGCGATGAACTCGGCGCCGATCAGCTTCCGCTTCTCCTCGGGATCCGTCACGCCCTTCAGGCGGTCGAGGAACCGGGCCGCCGCGTCGACGTAGACGAGGGTCATCCGAAAGTGCTCGCGGAAGGTGCGCCGCACCGACTCGCCCTCGCCCTCGCGGAGAAACCCGTTGTCCACGAAGACGCAGGTGAGCTGGTCGCCGACCGCGCGGTGGGCCAGCACCGCGGTGACCGACGAGTCCACGCCGCCCGAGAGGGCGCAGAGCACGCGGCCGTCGCCCACCTGGCGACGGATCGCGGCGACGGCCTCGTCCACGAAGGACGCCATCGTCCAGCCGGGGGTGAGGCGGGCCACCCGAAACAGGAAGTTCTCGAGGATGCGCCGTCCCTGGGGGGTATGGGCCACCTCCGGGTGGAACTGGACCGCGTAGAGCCGCCGCTCGGGGGCGCCCATCGCCGCGACCGGACAGTTCGCCGTCGAGCCGAGCCGCCGGAACCCGGGTGGCGCGGCCAGGACCGTGTCCCCGTGGCTCATCCAGACGGTGATGGTGCCCGTCGTCTCGGGCGTGACCCCGTGGAGCAGGAGGTCGGCCTCCTCGAGGACCAGCTCGGCCCGCCCGTACTCGCGCTGCTCGGCGGGCACGACCTTCCCGCCCAGGAGCGCCGCCATCGCCTGCATCCCGTAGCAGATGCCGAGGACGGGCACCCCGGCCTCGAAGAGACCGGCCGGGGGCAGGGGCGAGCCCGAGTCGTAGACGCTGGCCGGGCCGCCCGAGAGGACGATCGCCTGATAGCCGGCGAGCTGGTCGAGCGTGGCGGTGGGCGGGAAGATCTCGGAGTAGACGTGCGCCTCGCGAATGCGGCGGGCGATCAGCTGTGTGTACTGCGAGCCGAAATCGACGACTGCGACCTTGTCCATCCGCTCTCGGGGCCGCGCCGGACCCGCGGACGCCCCGCGCCCGCGGGGCGCGTCGGGCGTGGGGCAGCCCGCCTACTTCCCCATGCCGACCCGCTGGGCTTTCTGAAAGATCTTCCCTTCGGTCTTGATGGCCGGCGCGATGATCAGTTCGGTCAACTGCAGCTCGCGGATCGTCCGGGCGCCCACGGAGCCCATGCAGGTCCGGAGGGCGCCGATCAGGTTCATCGTGCCGTCGTCCGTGAACGCCGGGCCGAACAGGATCTGCTCCAGCGGGCCGACCACCCCGACACGGATCCGCGTGCCCCGCGGCAGGTTGGAGTGGGGCGTGGCCATGCCCCAGTGGTAGCCGCGCCCCGGAGCCTCGAGGGCGCGGGCGAACGCCGAGCCGATCATGACCGCGTCGGCGCCCGCCGCGATCGCCTTGCAGATGTCCCCCCCGGTCGTCATCCCACCGTCGGTGATGATCGGCACGTAGCGCCCGCTCTGCTTCCAGTAGAAGTCGCGGGCCGCCGCCGCGTCGGCCGTCGCCGTGACCTGAGGCACCCCGAGCCCCAGCACCTCGCGGGTCGTGCACGCCGCGCCGGGGCCGACGCCGATCAGGAGGGCATCCACGCCGGTCTGCATCAGCTCGAGCGTCGCCTCGTAGGTCACGCAGTTGCCGGCGATGAGCGGGATCGCCAGTTCGCGCTTGAGCTTCCGGAAGTCCAGGGGCTCGTACTCCGTGGCGAGGTGCCGGGCAGTGCTCACCGTGGACTGGACGACGAAGAAGTCGGCGCCCGCCTCCTCGGCGAGCTTGGCGAAGCGCATCGCCCGGTGCGGGATCGAGGAGACGACGACCGTCCCCCCACCCTTCTTGATCTCGGTGACGCGCCGGTGGATCAGTTCCTCCTTGATCGGCTCGCCGTAGATCGACTGGATGATCCGGGTCGCCTCGTCCTGGCTGGAGGAGATGACCCGCTCGATCACCTCGTCCGGATTCTCGTAGCGGGTCTGGATCCCCTCCAGGTTCAGCACCGCCATGCCGCCCAGGCGGGCCATCTCGACGGCGAAGCGGGCATCCGTCACGCCGTCCATCGCCGCCGCCAGGATCGGAATCTCGATCCGGCGGCCGCAGAGCTCCCACGCGACGTCCACCTCGTTCGGGTTGACGGTCAGCGTTCCCGGCACCAGGGCGATGTCGTCGAACCCGTACGCGATCCGCGCCTTTCGCCCCCGGCCGATCCACATCCCCATGCCGTCATCCTCCTCCGGCGGCCCGCCGCCTCGCCCTACCCGTTGGGAGTTCCCGGAGCCCCACCCCCAAGATGTTGGGACTGATTATAGGGACCGGGTGGCGCCGGTGTCAAGCCTCGCGTTGCGCGCCGGCGCTCCGACCGCCCTCGTCCGCCCGCCCGTGCCAGTGCTCGTAGAGGATCCGCAGGCCCTCCAGCGTCAGGTGCGGGTGCACGGCCTGGATCGTGCGCGAGACCGGGTGGATCAGGCCGATCATCCCCCCCGTCCCGACCACGGTCGGCGTCCCTTCCATCTCCGCCCGGATCCGCTCGACGAGGCCGTCCACGAGCCCCGCGTACCCGTAGACGATGCCCGACTGGATGTTCGTGACCGTGTTCCGCCCGATCGCCTCCTTCGGCCGCGTCAGCTCGACGCGGAACAGCCGGGCCGCCTTCGACGCGAGCGCCTCCACCGCGATCGCAATCCCCGGCGCGATCGCCCCGCCGAGGAACTCGCCGCGCGGCGAGACGCAGTCGAACACGGTGGCCGTGCCGAAGTCGACGATGATGAGCGGTGGCCTGTGGAGCTGGGCCCCGGCGAGCACCTTGACCAGGCGGTCGGCCCCCACCTCGCGCGGATAGTCCACGAGCATCGGCACGGGGATGTTGACGCCCGGCTCCGCGACCAGCGGGCTCACCCCGAAGTAGCGCTGCGTCATCTCCTCCAACGTAGGCGTCACGGGCGGCACGGTGGACGAGATCGCGACCCCCCGGATCGCCGACGGGTCCACGCCCCGGGTCCGGAGGAGCGTCTGGGTCAGCACCCCGTACTCGTCGGCCGTCTGCTCCCGCCGGCTGGTGAGCCGCGACGAGGCCACGAGGCGCGGGCCCTCCCAGACGCCGAGCTTCGTGTTGGTGTTCCCGACGTCGAGGACGAGCAGCATCACTCCGCCCGCTGGGCGGCCACCTCGCCGCTTCCGATCGCGACCGTCTCGCCGTCGTCCGCTCGGATCAGCAGGGCCCCGTCCGGCGCGAGGTCCAGCGCCACGCCGCGCACGCCGTGCGCCTCGACCCGTGCGCCGAACGCCCCGCGCCGGCGCCAGGCCTCCCGCGCCGGCTCGAGCCCCTCGCGGAGGAGCTCCTCGTAGCGCGCCGCGAGGCGATCCAGGATGGCGGCGAGCACGGCCTCGCGGGGCACACGGTGACCCAGCTCGGCGAGCGCGACGGCGAGGCCCGCGAGGTCGGCCGGCCAGTCGTCGGCGCCCTGCGCGACGTTCACGCCGATGCCGAGGACGACGAACGGCGCCGGGCCGACCACGCCTTCGGCGAGAATGCCCGCCAGCTTCCGCCCCTCGACCAGGACGTCGTTCGGCCACCGGAGCCGGGGCGCGAGGCCGGTGACGGCCGCCAGGCCTTCGGCGACCGCGCAGGCGGCCACGAGCATGAGGTCGGACCAGCGGGCCGGCGGGAGCGGCGGGCGGAGCAGACAGGACACGAGGAGGGCCGCGCCGGACGGCGCCACCCAGACGCGTCCGCGTCGACCGCGGCCCGCCGTCTGGTGGTCCGCGAGCGCCACCGTGCCCTCCGGCGCGCCGGCCTCGGCGAGGGCCCGGCAGACCGCCTGGGTGGAGGCCACGGAGCGGAAGGCGAGGAGCGGACCCGCCAGGCGGCCGCCCGGGAGGCACCCCGCGAACGCGCGCGTGAGCCGCGCGTCCGGGGCCGGCTCGAGCGGGGGCGGTGCCCAGCTCACCCGCCCCTCAGGAGGCGCCGAGCCGCTCGATCGCGTCGTGGAGCTTCGCGCGAAGGGCGAGCTGCTCCGCGCGGCGCGCCTCCTCCCGCGCGACGACGTCGGCGGGCGCGCGCTCGCGGAACTCCGCGCGGCCCAGACGCGCCTCGAGCCGGGCCAGCTCCGCCTCGGTGCGCGCGAGTTCCCGCCCCAACCGCTGGCGCTCCGCGGCGAGGTCCACGACGCCTTCCAGCGGGATGTACACCTCACACCCCTCGGCGAGGGCCAGGGCCGACTGCGGCGGCCGGGCAGCCTCGGGGTCCACCCGCACCTCCGCGCGGGCGAGGGCGGCGAGCGCCGGCCCCGCGGCGGCGAGGACACGCGCCCGCGTGGCGTCGGGCGGGCGCACGACCACAGCGAGCGGCCGAGCCGGCGGGATCTGCATCTCGCTCCGGACGTTCCGGACCGCCGTCACGACTGCCATCAGGACCCGCATGTCGGCTTCCACCGCGAGGTCCACCTCGCGCCGCCGCGGGCGCGGGAAGCGGGCGATCATGATGCTCTCGGGCGCCCGGGGTCCCTTCGGCAGCCGCTGCCACACCTCCTCCGTGATGTACGGCATGAAGGGGTGGAGGAGGCGGAGCGTCGTCTCGAGCACCTCGACGAGCGTGGCCTGCGTGCGCGCCCGTGCCGCGCGGTCCTCGCCGTGGTAGAGCGTCAACTTCGACCACTCGACGTACCAGTCGCAGTACTCGTGCCAGAGGAACTGGTAGATGGCGCTCGCCGCGTCGTTGAAGCGGTAGGCGCCCAGGGCCCGGCGGACCGCGGCGATCGTGTGGGTCAGGCGGCTCAGGATCCAGCGGTCCGCCAGCCCGGGGGCGGCCTTCCGGGCGCGCGCGGGCCGGTAGCCGTCGAGGTTCGACAGGACGAACCGGGCGGCGTTCCAGAGCTTGTTGGCGAAGTTGCGGTACCCCTCGATCCGGTCCGTGGACAGCCGGATGTCGCGCCCCTGCGCGGCCAGCGCGGCGAGGGTGAAGCGGAGGGCGTCGGTTCCGTACTGGTCCATCACCTCGAGCGGGTCGATGGCGTTCCCGCGCGACTTCGACATCTTCTGCCCCTCCACGTCCCGCACCAGGGCGTGGATGTAGACGTCGCGGAAGGGCACCTCGTTCATCACGTGCAGGCCGAGCATCATCATTCGCGCGACCCAGAAGAACAGGATGTCGAAGCCGGTGACGAGGCAGGCCGTGGGGTAGAAGGTGCGGAGCTCCGGCGTCTCGCGGGGCCAGCCGAGAGTGGAGAATGGCCAGAGCCCGGAAGAGAACCAGGTGTCGAGGACGTCCTCGTCCTGGCGGAGCGGCCCCGTGCACTGCGGGCACTCCGTCAGGTCCTCGCGCGAGACGTGCGTCGAGCCATCGGCGTCGCAGTACCAGACCGGCAGGCGGTGGCCCCACCAGAGCTGCCGCGAGACGCACCAGGGACGGATGTTCTCCATCCAGGCGTAGTAGGTCTTCACCCACATCCGGGGGACGATGCGCGTCCGGCGCTCCCGCACCGCCTTGATCGCGCGCTCGGCGAGCGGCTTGACCTGGACGAACCACTGGCGCGAGACCAGGGGCTCCACGACGGTCTTGCACCGGTAGCACACGCCGACCCGGTGCCGGTAGGGCTCGGTCTTCTCGATGAGCCCGAGCGCTCGCAGGTCCTCGACGATCCGCTTCCGGCACTCGAAGCGGTCGAGGCCGGCGTACTTCCCCGCCCGGGCGTTCATCTTCGCCTCGAAGTCGATGACCTGGCGGACCTCGAGGCCGTGGCGCCGCCCGATCTCGAAGTCGGCCGGGTCGTGGGCCGGGGTGACCTTGATCACGCCGGTCCCGAACTTCGGGTCCACCGCGGGGTCGGCGATGACCTTCATCTGGATCGTCCCCTCGACGGAGGGGACCGTCAGGGTCTGACCGACGTACCGGGCGTAGCGCTTGTCCTTCGGGTGCACGGCGAGCGCGGTGTCGCCGAGCTTCGTCTCGGGGCGGACGGTCGCCAGCGCGAGCGGCCCGTACTTGATGTAGTAGAGCTCCGCGTCCCGCTCCTCGTGCTCGACCTCCAGGTCGGACAACACCGTGCGGCAGCGCGGGCACCAGTTGACGATGTAATCGCCGCGGTAGACGAGGCCTTCCTCCCACAGCCGCACGAAGACCTCGCGCACGGCGGCCGACAGGCCGGGGTCCATCGTGAAGCGCTCCCGCTCCCAGTCGCACGACGCGCCGAGCCGCCTGAGCTGCCGGGTGATGGTGCCCCCGGACTCCTCCTTCCACTGCCAGACGCGCCGGAGGAACGCCTCGCGGCCGATCGCCTCCTTGCTCGTGCCCTCGGCCACGAGCCGGCGCTCGACCACGACCTGAGTCGCGATCCCCGCGTGGTCGGTGCCGGGCTGCCAGAGCGTGTTGAACCCCTCCATCCGCTTCCACCGGATGAGGATGTCCTGGAGGGTGTTGTTCAGGGCGTGCCCGATGTGGAGCGAGCCCGTCACGTTCGGGGGCGGGATCACGATGCAGTACGGCTTGGCCTTCGCGAAGGGGTCGGCGCGGAAGTAGCCGCGCTGCTCCCACGTCCGGTACCACGCCTCCTCCACCTGGCGGGGCTCGTAACGATCGGGGAGCGCGGTCGCGGGGCGGGTCGCGGCGTCGGACGGCTCGCGCACGAGCGTCATTTTACCATCGCGTGCCGACGTTTACACGCCGCGCCCGCGTCGGGTCGTTCCTGCTAGAATGGCCGCAGTGAAGATCCTCGACCGCTACGTCTGGAAGGAGCTCACCCTCCCCTTCTTCCTCGGGCTGTTCGTTTTCACGTTCCTCCTCCTGATCGACAAGGTCTTCGACCTGACGGACCTCATCATCAACAAGGGCGTGCCCTTCCACCTGGTCCTGCTGCTCCTGACGTACATCCTCCCGGCCTTCCTCGTCCTCACCATTCCGCTCGGGTTCCTGCTGGGCATCCTCGTCGCCTTCGGGCGCCTGTCGGCCGACATGGAGGTCGTCGCCCTCAAGGCGTCCGGCGTGGGCCCGCTGCGCCTCCTCCGGCCCGTCCTCGTGTTCGGCCTCGGCACCGCCCTCCTGACGGCTGTCCTGATGGCGGAGGCCGTGCCGCGCGCCAACCACGCGTTCAAGTCCCTCGTCTTCGACATCCTCCGGAGCCAGGCCTCGGTCGCGATCAAAGAGCGCGTCTTCAGCGACGCGTTCGGCCACTTCGTCATCTACGTGGAGGAGATGGCGCCCGACCAGGTGCAGCTGCGCCGCGTGTTCGTCGCCGACGAGCGGAACCCGGACGAGCTGCGGGTCATCACGGCCGAGGAAGGGCGCCTCCTGTCGGACGAGCGCAGCCAGCGGGTGACGCTCCGGCTCCTGAACGGCACGGTGCACGAGACGGTGCCGCGGAGCTTCCAGAAGTACCGCCAGGTGATGTTCCGCCTCTACGACCTCACGCTGACGATCGAGAACCCGATCGTGCGCCAGGGGGAGGCGCCGAAGGGCGACCGGGAGATGACCCTGGGCGAGCTGCGGCACATGGCGGCGGAGGCCGCCCGCACCCGCGCCAACGCGAACCCCTACTGGGTGGAGATCCACAAGAAGTACGCGATCCCGACCGCGTGCCTGGTCTTCGCCGTGCTCGGCGTCCCCCTGGGCATCCGCGCCCACCGCGGGGGCCGCTGGGCCGCGTTCGTCACGATGCTCCCGATCGTGCTCTTCTACTACATCTCCCTGACGCTCGGTGAGCAGCTCGGCGACGCGGGGCGCCTCCCCCCGTGGCTGGCGATGTGGGGGCCCAACATGATCGTGGGCGGGATCGCCCTGTACCTCCTCTGGGCGCACGTTCGCCAGCGCCCGCTCGTGCTCTCGGCGCTCGCCGACCGCGCCGCGGCCGAGGTCGTGGTCCGATGGCGCCGCCTCGGGCGCCCGGCCGGCGGGACGGCGGCGCCGCGCCGGCGCGGCGCACCCCGGGTCGCGCGGCGAAACGCCCCGCACATCGTGGACCGCTACCTGACGCGGGAGTTCCTGACGCTCCTTGCCTACGGGGTCGCGCTCGCCACGGTGGTCGTCGTGATCGGCGATCTCATGACGACGCTCGATCGGTACATGCGGATGAAGCCCCCGCTCCGGTACGTCCTCGAGCACTTCCTCTACCGGACGCCGCCCTTCGTCTACCAGGGGCTGCACATCGTGGTCCTGATGAGCTCGATCTTGCTCTTCCTCGGGGTCTCGCGGAGCAACGAGCTGACGGCGCTGAAGGCCGGCGGCATCAGCCTCTACCGGGTGAGCCTCCCCGTCTTCGCCCTGGCGGCCGTGGTGACGCTGGCCTCCCTCTCCTTCCAGGAGATCGTGCTCCCCGTCCTCAACCAGAAAGGCACCGAGGTCGACGAGGCGAAGATCAAGAAGCGGACCCTGCCTCAGCTCCAGAAGCGCACGCAGATCTGGTACCGGAGCCGTGAGACCCAGGGACCGGAGAGCCGGATCTACCACATCGACCTGCTGGACCCCGCCAACCGGGAGATGAGCGGCGTCTCCATCCTGGAGCTCGGCCCGAGCTTCGGCCTCCTGCGGCGGTGGGACGCCCGCGGCATGCGGTGGCGGGAGCTGGATCAGGCCTGGGAGCTGCGCGACGGGATGCTGCGCGAGTTCGAGCCGGGCGCGGCGGACCGCGTCCGGCCGTTCTCGCTGACCACGGTGCGGCTCCCGGAGCGATTCGCCGACTTCGCCCAGATCCCCAAGGCGCCCGACGTGATGAACTACGTCGAGCTCCGCGCGTACATCCAGCGCCTGCAGGCCGCCGGCCACAAGGTCGGGAAGTACCTCGTGGACCTCCATTCGAAGATCGCCTTCCCGTTCGCGCACCTGATCATGGCGCTGGTCGGGATCCCCTTCGCGCTGGTCTCCCCGCGCGGGGGCCGGTTGATCGGGATCGCGATCGGCCTCGCCCTGGGCCTCGGCTACTTCCTCGTCCACTCGGCGGCGGTGGCCCTCGCGCGGACTGACATCCTGCCCCCGATCGTGGCCGCCTGGTCCGCCAACCTGCTCTTCGGCACCCTCGGCCTGTTCCTGTTTCTCCGCGCCCGGACCTAAACCTCGGCGGGGGGCTTCGCCCCCCTTTGTTTCGGGGGGCCGAACCTCCCCCCCCGGATCGATTGCGCGGGCAAAGCCCGCGCTCGGAGCGCTTCGGGCAGAGCGTGTGGACTCGCTCGGGCCAGGACAGCGACTATCGGCCCGGTGGCTCCGCCCGCTCGCGGAGCGCGCGCAGCGCCTCCTCGAGGCGCTTCTGCGCCTCGCCGTACCCGCTCCAGTCGCCGCGTCGCAGCGACTCCTGGGCCCGGCTCCAGGCCTCCCAGGCGCGGCCGACGAGGGCGCCCAGGCCGTCGCCGGTGGCCGGGGCCTCGGGCACCGCGGGGAGCCGCGCGACGGCCGCGCCGAGCCGCCGCCGCCCGAAGATCGCCTGGATCGACGCCTCGAGGGTCTCCTCCATGGCGATCTGGTTACTGTAGGCGACGAACACGCGCTTGAGCTCCGGGATCGAGCCCTTCTCGGCGGCGAGGTAGAGCGGCTCGACGTAGATCAGCGACTCCTCGACGGGGATGGCGAGGAGGCTCCCGCGGATGACCGTCGAGCCCCGCTGGTTCCAGAGCGAGAGCTGCTGCGAGATGACGGGGTCCTGGTCGATCCGCGCGGCGATCTGCCGCGGCCCGTAGATGAGCCGCTGCTTGGGGAAGAGGAACGCCGTGAGCCGACCGTACTGCTCGCCGTCCGACCGCGCGGCGAGCCAGGCGATCATGTTGTCCCGCCGGAGCGGCGTGAAGAGCATCAGGAGCACGAACTCCTCCCGGGGCTCCCCCGGCAGCCGCATGATCGTGTAGTAGGGCTCGAGCTCCCGCTCCCCCTGCCCTTCCGGCCGGCGCGGGATGGACCAGAGGTCTTCCTTGTTGTAGAAGACGCGGGGGTCCTGCATGTGGTACGTGGCGTACATCCGCGCCTGCACCGCGACCAGGCCCGCCGGGTAGCGGATGTGGGCCCGGAGGTCGGCGGGCATGTCGGCCAGCGGGCGGAACAGGCCCGGGAACGCCTGGCCGTACGCACGGACCAGCGGGTCCTGGGCGTGCGCGACGTAGAAGGTGACGCTCCCGTGGTAGGCGTCGACCACCGCCTTCGCGGAGTTCCGCACGTAGTTGCCCAGCCCGGCGACCCGCTCCGAGTACGGGAACCGATCGGTGACGGTGTAGGCGTCGATCAGCCAGACGAGCGTCCCGTCCGCGCGGATCACGAGGTACGGGTCCTCGTCGAACCGGAGGAACGGCGCGATGCGCCGGACGCGCTGGCCCACCTGCCGGTAGTACATCGCCCGGCTCTCCGACCCGATCTCGTCGCTCAGGAGGATCCGGTAGGAGCCGAACCGCAGCGCGAACAGGAGGCGGCGGAAGAACCCGCCCACGGGCACGCCGCCGCGCCCCTCGTAGGTCGTGTAGACGTTCTCGTCCCCGGAGGGGTAGTCGATCTCGCGCGAGCGCGTGCGCACGAACACGTAGTCGTTGGCGATCTCCCCGTAGTAGATCTCCGGTCGCGCGATCCGGAGCGTCGGCGTCGCGGCCGCCGGGGGGATGTCCCGCACGAACAGTTCGGGGAGCCCCTCCGGCGTGATCCGGTTGACCGGACCCACGACCGCGCCGTAGCCGTGCGTGTACTGGAGGCGTTCGTTGATCCACTGCCGGTCCGTGTCCCGACCGCGGGGGTCGCGCGGCAGGGTCGCGTAGGACAGCTCGCGCGCCGAGAGCATCACCTGGCGGTACTCGCCGTCGATGACGTAGCGGTCGTTGTCCACGTCGACGAAGCGGTAGTAGGTGCGGATCTCCTGGAGCTGCGCGAACGTGGCCAGGAGCGGTCCGCGATCCCAGAGGCGGACGTTCTGGAGCGTCGCCGCGTTGCGCGCGAGGTCCGCGAACTCGAGCGTCTCCCTGGCCGGGAACTCCCGCTCCTCGACGCGGTCCAGCCCGAAGGCTTGCCGGGTCAGCCGGATGTGGTGGGCGATGAAGGGGCTCTCGAAGACCAGCGCGTTCGGCGCCACCCGGAGTCGCTGGACGAGACCCGGGAACAGGCCCACCCCCCCGACCCACCCCACCGCGAGCAGCGCGAGGCCCGCGATCACCGGCCGGGCCCCCCGTGCCAGGACCTGCGCCAGCGCCGTCAGCCCGCAGAGGGCCGCGAGCGCCGCCAGCACCCACAGCGCGGGCAGCGTGGCATGGACGTCCGTGTACGTCGCGCCGAAAACGGCCCCGCGCTGCGAGTACAGGAGCTCGAAGCGGTCGAGGTAGAAATCGATCGCCTTCACGAAGAGGAGTACGGCCAGCAGACCGAGCAGGTGGGCGCGCGCGCGCGTCGTGATGACCGGAGCGCGAGCCGTCAGGACGAGCACCCGGCCGAGGAAGTAGAGGACGCCGCTCGCGACGAGCGTCGCGCCGACGAGGAGGAACGCCCAGTCCAGGACCCGGCGCCAGAGCGGCAGGCGGAAGACGTAGAAGCCGACGTCGCGGCCGAAGAGCGGATCCTGGACGCCGAAGGGCTGGGCATGCTGGTAGGCGACGAGCGTCTGCCACTCGCCGCTCGCCGAGAGCCCGAACAGCAGCGCGAGCGCCACCGTCGCGGGCGTGAGCGCGCGGCGGAGGAGCGGCTCGAGGATCACGCGGCTCGGCAGGCCCAGCGGCTCCTCCAGCTCCCAGAAGACGTCCGGGGGGCGTGCGTAGGCCGCGGCCCGGACATTCACCTCGAGGAAGAGGAAGCTCACCAGCCCGACCACGAGGAAGAGCACGCCGCGCAGCCCGAGGACGCGGAGGAACACGGCGCCGTAGCCGACCTCCTCGAACCAGAGCCAGTCGGTGTAGAACGGCACGGCTTGGAGGACCGCGAGCGCCAGGATCGCGACGAACGCG
The DNA here is from genome assembly GCA_964416315.1 of uncultured bacterium. Classification (GTDB taxonomy): domain Bacteria; phylum Methylomirabilota; class Methylomirabilia; order Rokubacteriales; family DASRDR01; genus CAYQDR01. The sequence goes on along the minus strand of CAYQDR010000053.1, from coordinate 12,906 downwards.
AGAAACACCCCACGCGAGGTCCTCATTCAAGACCCCCCGCATCCCCGTCCCCGATTGACCACCTCGCCGGGACGGCTCGGGCTTGCGCCCTCGCGACGTCCCGCCCCTCCGGCCACCTTCGGGGGGAGGGGAGGGATACTACCCACACGCCATGCGTGCGTCCGGGAGCTGGCACTGGGTGTCTCATCGCTCTTCGGCGATCTCGTACTCCAACCGTCGCTGGGCCATCCAGCGCACCGCCCAGAGGTCCGCCAGCCCCCCCCACAGTCGGCTCCAGTTCCCGTACTTCGACTGGCCGGCCCGCCGCGGCCGGTGACGGACGGCCACCTCGGTGACGCGGCAGCCCTCCAGGCGGAGCAGCGCCGGCAGGAAGCGGTGCATCCCCCGGTAGAGCGTGAGGCGCTCGAGCGCCGCGCGCCGGAACGCCTTCAGCATGCAGCCGGTGTCGTGGACGCCGTCCCGGGTGAGGCGTCGGCGCACCGAGTTGGCGATCCGCGAGCCGACCCGCTTGGTCCACGGGTCCTGGCGGCGCACCCGCCAGCCGCAGACGGCGTCGTGTCCCGCGAGGCGCTCGAGGAGGAGCGGAATGTCTCGCGGGTCATTCTGGAGATCCGCGTCCATCGTGACGATCAGGTCCCCCCGCGCAGCCCGGAATCCCGCGGCGAGCGCCGCCGTCTGACCCGCGTTTCGCCGGAAGCGGATCACCCGGAGCCGCGCGTCGGCGTCCGCCAGGCCGGCCAGCACCCGGAACGTTCCGTCGGTCGAGCCGTCGTCCACGAAAATGATTTCGTACGACCGGCCGAGGCCCGCGAGGACCTCGCGGAGTTCGCGGTAGCAGGGCTCGGCGTTCGGTTCCTCGTTGTACGCGGGAATGACGACCGAGAGCAGGGACGCCGGGTCAGGCCCCGGCCGCGGAGACCCCGCAGGTGCGCCCGGCTCGGCGGCGGAGTGGTTCACCCGTATCCTCGACGGCAGGCCTCGGGCGCTCCGCTAGTACCTCTAGTACCGCGGCGTGGCCGAGGGTGCGGCGACGCCGCGAAAGCCGTATGCGCGGTAGATCGCGAACGCCCGCACGACGCGGCCGCCCCGCCGGACCTCGAGGACCGACGGTCCCTCGATCCGCTCGAACGCCGCAGCGACGCGCGTGTCCAGCGGCCGGCCGACGCCGTCCTCCACGTAGATGGCATCCCACCCGAGCCGGGCGCCCGGCCCCTCCCAGAAGTCGTACTGGTTGAGGCGCCGGCCCAGATTCACATTATACGCAGGCGGCCGATCGGGGACGTAGAAGGCGAGCTCGCTCGTCACCTGGTAGCGGTCCGAGAGGAGGAAGGTCCGCTCCGGCGCCGGCATCTCGCCGCGAGCCGCGGCGACCGCGCCCCCGAGCTCCCGCCACCCCTTGAGCCGGGTCGTCGGGTCCAGGCCGGGCGGCAGCCCCAGGAGGTCCGTCGCGTGCCCCAGTGCCGTGACCGCGAGCGCCACCGCGCCTGCGCCGACCAGCAGCGCGGTCTGGGCGCGGCGGGCGGCCGCTCCGAGCGCCGGCCGCCGTTCGAGGAGGGCCCCCGCCGCGATCAGCGCCAGCGGCGGGTAGGCCGCCGCCGGCCAGTTGGCCTGGATCTTCCCCTGCACCGACAGGAGCGCGTAGAAGGCGAGGATCGGGAGCGCGAACGCCGCGAGAAAGCGGTACGGTTCGCGTCGGCCGATGAGCCCGTCGCGCAGGGCACGCCAGGCGGCCCACCCCAGGATCGCCGCCACCACGGGGGTCAGCACCCCGACCTGCGAGCCGAGGAACGCCAGCGGCTCCTCCCAGCCGAGGCCGGCCCCCCGCCCCTGGCTCGCGACGTGGCGCGCCGTCACCCAGCCGTGGCGCAGGTTCCACACGAGGACGGGCACGAGCAGCCCGAGGGCGAGCGCCGCGCCGACCCACGACGCCGGGTGGCGGAGCCGCCGTCGGGCTTCGGGGGCGCACCAGAGGTAGACGACGATGCCCGGGAGGACGAAGAGCATCGTGTACTTCGCGAGGAGCCCGAGCCCGACGGCGAGGCCGGCGAGGATCCACGCGCCCGCCACGCCACCGACGGCCCCCCGGTAGAGGAAGAGGAGGGCCAGCGTCCAGCAGACCAGGAACGGTGAGTCGATCGTCATGAGCAGGCTCCCCGCCCAGAAGAGCGGCGTGAGCTCCAGGCCCACGACGGCGAGGAGGCCGACCCGCGCGTCGCCGAACGCCTCGCGGCCGAGCCGGTAGAGCAGGAGCGCTCCCGCCACGCTCAGGAGGATGGCCCCGAGGCGGATCGAGAACGCGGACGCGCCGAGCGTCGCCGTCAGCCCGTAGATCAGGTACGCGATCAGCGGCCCCTTCGAGTAGTAAGCGGCATCGAGGCGTCGCGACCATTCCCAGTAGTGGGCTTCGTCGGGCGAGAGATCCAGGACGCCCGCGGCCAGGTAGGCGAGGCGCAGCACGGTCACCGCGGCCACGAAGCCCCAGAGGACGGCCCGGGCCCGCCGTTCGCGGGCCACGTCCCCCGGACCGGCCGCGGCCGACCACGGGCCGCCCGTCACGGGCGGACGTAGATCGCGTTGGAGAAGATCCACGGCATCCGTCGCGCGGTCGCGATGGGGAAGAGGTTCACCTCCAGGTCCACCTCGACCCGGTAGGTGCCCGGCACGCGCACCGGGACCCTGACCGGCCCCGCCGCCTTGGCCTCGTGCGCCACCTCGCCGTCCCGCAGGATCCGGAGGACGGCCTCACCGACCGGCGGCACCTGCACCTCGAGGGCGAGGCCGGAGCCCGCGCGGACCGTCTCGCCCGGCAGCACGACCGCGTCGCCCTGGCGGGCGCGGAAGCGGAACCCCGCGGCCGGCGCGAGGCCGTCGAAGGCGCTGTAGAACTGCCCCGCCCGGAGCGCGCCGTACACCCGCGCGCGATCCGTCGCGTCCCTCCGCAGCGGCTCGCGGGTGACGAAGTGCAGCTGGCCCAGACGGAACGCGGTCTCGTGGGAGGGGAAGCGAACCCCGGTCTCTTCCGTGAGCTCGATCCCCCCGTGTGCGTCGAGTCCGAGGACCCCGATCGTCGGCCGCTCCCGCGCCATGCGGTCCCAGCGGGCAAGCACTCCGCGCGGCCACCCCACGACCGAGAGGATCGCCATGACGGGGTTCGCCGGATACGCGAGCAGCCCCATGAGCTGCCGGTGCGGCGGCGCCGCGACCACTTGGTCGAAGACGTCCACCACCTCGATCCCGTCGAGTGCCGGTACCTGCTCGCGCCAGCCCTGGCGGGGGTGCTCGGGATGGGCCAGGAGCACGATCGCCCCGTCCCGCCGGTAGCCGTCGAGGAGCTCGTCGAGCGCGACGCCGCGGGCGCGGACGACGGAGGTCGAGCGAGGGGCGAGGAGGAGCAGGTACCCGTTGCCCGTGGTGATCTCCGCGCCGATCAGCACGAGCGTGGGGCCGTACCAGCCCTCCTTCCCCTCCGTGAGCGGCGCGAGGGTGTTGTGATCCGTGAGAAAGACCACACGCGCGCCCGCGCGGGCCGCCGCGACCGCGATCTCCTCGATGCTCCCGCGCCCGTCGTGCGAATAGCGGGAGTGGACGTGGAGGACGCCGGTGTACTCGGCCAGGTCCGAGGCCGGCGGCCAGCCGGCCGGCACCGGGCGCGGCCCGAGCCGCGCCGCGGCCCCGTAGCCCGCGGCCAGCGTCGCGGCGACGATGCCGGCGAGCAGGAGGCGCCGGGGAACGGTCCCCGGGGCCGCAGCACGATCACGCCGAGCCGTGGCGGGGACGCCGCCGCGGCGCCCGCTCAGGTGCCGTGCGTCCAGGACGCCAGGTACGCCTGCTGCGCCGGCGTGAGCTCGTCGATCGCAACACCCATCGACGCGAGCTTCAGCCGGGCGATGGCGCGGTCGATCTCGACCGGGACCCGGTAGACCCGGCGTTCCAGCCGGCTCCCTTCCCGGACGAGGTGCTCCACGGACAGCGCCTGGTTCGCGAAGGACATGTCCATGACCGCCGCGGGGTGCCCCTCGGCCGCCGCCAGGTTGATCAGGCGCCCCTCGCCCAGGACATAGAGGCGCCGGCCGTCCTTCTGCACGAACTCCTCGACGAACGGCCGGACCGCACGGCGCGACTGGCTCTGCGCCTCCAGCGCCTCGAGGTCGATCTCGACGTTGAAGTGACCCGAGTTGGCCAGGATCGCCCCGTCCTTCATCCGCGCGAAGTGCTCGGCACGGATCACGGCGGTGTTTCCCGTCACCGTGACGAAGATGTCCGCCTCGGCCGCGGCGTCCCGCATCGGCATGACCTGGAACCCCTCCATGACGGCCTCGAGCGCCCGCAGCGGGTCCACCTCGGTGACGAGGATGCGCGCGCCCAGCCCGTGGGCGCGCGCGGCGAGGCCGCGACCGCACATCCCGTACCCGGCGACAGCGACGGTGCGCCCGGCGAGCAGGACGTTCGTGGCGCGGAGGATCCCGTCGATCGTCGACTGGCCGGTGCCGTACCGGTTGTCGAACAGGTGCTTGGTATCCGCGTCGTTGACCGCGATGATCGGGTACGCGAGGACCCCCTCACGCTCCATCGCCCGGAGCCGGATGACGCCGGTCGTCGTCTCCTCGGTCCCGCCGATCACGTGGCGGATCAAATCCCGGCGGTCGCCGTGCAACGTCGAGATCAGATCCGCCCCGTCGTCCATCGTGACCTGCGGGGCGGTCTCCAGGACGGCGCCGATGTGGCGGTAGTACCGGTCGCTGTCCTCCCCCTTCTGCGCGAAGACCGGGACGCCGTGTTCCTGCACCAGGGCGGCGGCGACGTCGTCCTGCGTCGAGAGCGGGTTCGAGGCGCAGAGCGCGAGCGACGCCCCCCCGGCCCTGAGCGTGAGCATGAGCACGGCCGTCTCCGTCGTCACGTGCAGACACGCGCCCACGCGAACGCCGCGCAGCGGCTGCTCCCGCGCGAACCGCTCCCGGACCTGGCGGAGCACCGGCATCGCCATCTCGGCCCACTCGATCCGGAGTTGCCCCGCCGGGGCGAGGCCGAGGCCCTTCACGTCATGGGGCACGGTCATGGCGCCTTCCTTCTTTCCTCGGAGGGGGCTTCGCCCCCCGGTCTGTCGGGAGGGGCCGCACCTCCCCCGAGGAGTGCGTGGGGGGAGCCTGCGCGCGGAGCGCTTCGGTCAGGATCGGGCGGACGACCTGACCCGCGGCGGCGACCGTCTAGATCCCGGCGTCTTCGCGGAGATCCTTGACCCGGTTCGTTCGCTCCCACGTGAACTCCGGCTCGTTGCGCCCGAAGTGCCCATAGGCGGCCGTCTTGCGGAAGATGGGGCGGCGCAGGTCGAGATACTTGATGATGCCGGCCGGGGTGAAGTCGAAGTGACGGCGGATCATCTCCTCGAGCTTGGCGTTCGGCACCTTCCCGGTCCCGTACGTGTCCACCATGATCGAGACCGGATCCGCGACGCCGATCGCGTACGCCACCTGCACCAGGCAGCGGTCCGCCAGCCCGGCCCCGACGACGTTCTTGGCGACGTGGCGCGCCATGTACGAGGCGGATCGGTCGACCTTGGTCGGGTCCTTCCCGGAGAAGGCGCCGCCGCCATGCGGGCAGGACCCACCGTAGGTGTCCACGATGATCTTGCGACCGGTGAGCCCCGTGTCGCCCTGGGGGCCGCCGATGACGAAGCGGCCCGTGGGGTTCACGTGGTAGGTGATGCGCTTCGGGTCGAGCATCCCGGCGGGGATCGTGGGCACGATCACGTGCTGGATGACGTCGGCGCGGAGCTGCTCGAGGGTCACGTCCGGGCTGTGTTGCGCGGAGAGCACGACGGTCTCGACCCGCGTCGGCTTGCCGCCGACGTAGCGGACGCTCACCTGCGATTTGCCGTCGGGTCGGAGGTACGGGAGGATCCCCTCGCGGCGCACCTGGCTGAGCCGCCGGACGAGTCCGTGGGCGAGGAAGATCGGCAACGGCATCAGCTCCGCGGTCTCGATGCAGGCGTACCCGAACATGAGCCCCTGGTCGCCCGCCCCCAGTCGGTCCACGCCCATGGCGATGTCGGACGACTGCTCGTCGATGGAGACGACGACGCCGCACGTCTCGAAGTCGAAGCCGTACTTCGCCCGTGTGTACCCGACACGCCTGATGGTGTCGCGCGCAATCCGCGCGATGTCCACGTAGCCGGAGGTGGTGATCTCACCCGCCACGACGACGAGACCCGTGGTGAGCAGGCACTCGCAGGCCACGCGCCCCATCGGGTCCTGCTCCATGATCGCATCGAGCACGGCGTCCGAGATCTGATCCGCGATCTTGTCGGGATGCCCCTCGGTCACCGACTCCGAGGTGAACAGGTACTCCTCGTGCGCCATCTCCGCCTCCTCAGCTCGTCGTGATCACGCGGCCGCTCGGGCCGCCACAGCGCGCTACTCTAACACGGGCCCCGCGAGCGCTCAAGGCTTTTGGCGCTCTCCCGCGGCGTCCTCCTCCGCCATCCGCTGCTTGAAACCCTCGAGCGTGGCCACGGTCCACGGATCCACGCCGCGCAGGAGCGCCAGGTAGTAGCTCACCCAGTCTCCGAGGTGCACGAGCGAGAGCAGGCGCGCGAGCCGGCCGCTCCCCCGCGCGCGGGCCTCGCGCGCGGGGACCCGCGCTTCGGCAATCGCCCGCGTCGCGACGAGGCGTCGCGCGACGCGGGGATGCTCCGCGCCGTCCCGCAGGAAGAGCACCGCCCAGGGGCCGTCCGGCATCGCGGCCCAGGCCTCGAGGGCGTTGTGGTCGATCTCCGGGAGCGCGCCGGAGAGCGCGACCACCTTGGCGTTCTCTTCGAGCTGGGTGCGCCAGCGGTAGGCGACGGGCGCGGTGAGCTCCGTGCCGTAGACGACCGGGATCCGCCCCTCGAACCAGGCCGCGAGCTCCTTGGCCGCGTTGCGGGCTGAGGGCGCTTCCGGGGCGAGCTCCGCCCCGAAGGCCTTCAGCAGGGCGACCGCCTCCTCCCGCTCCTCGACGCCGCCGAGGCCCCCGCCCACGCGGTCGAGCAGCACGAGCAGCGGGATGAGCAGGTAGCCGAGCGCCCCGCGCGGCGGCAGGCCCCCGGGGAGGCGCACGCACGGGAGCCCCTCGCGGCGCGCGCGTGCGCCCAGCTCGCCCCCCGCCGTCACCGCGAGCAGCCGTGCCCCGCGCGCCCGTGCCGCGGCGCACGCGGCGAGCGTCTCCTCGGTGTTCCCCGAGTAGCTCGACACGACCACGAGGGCATCGGGGCCGACCCACGCCGGGAGGTCGTAGCCCCGCACGACCTGGACGGGAAACGGCGCCCGGTCATGGCAGAGCGTCTGGAGGAAGTCCCCCGCGATCGCCGAGCCGCCCATGCCGGCCACGATCACCGCGCCGGGCGGGGCGTCCGGGAGGCGGAGCCCCTCGGCGACGCGCGCGGCGTCGGCGACCTGATCGGCGAACCCGCGCAGGAGCTCGCCGAACCCGTGGGGGTCCCCCGCCGCGTAGGTCGCCGGGGCGTCCAGACGGGCGCTCAGGACCGCCCTCCGCGGCGCGCCTCGAGGGTGAGCCCGATCCGCCCGCTCCACGGCGCGGGACCCAGGTCCACCGGCCAGCTCACGGTGACCTGCGCGCCCTGCCAGACCCGCTCGAGGCCCGCCTCCGACAGGGACACCGTGTAGACCGGGCCCCAGTCCACGCGGCCTGCCGGGGTCCACCAGAGCCCCGCCGCGAGCCCGAGCCACTCGTCCACCAGCTCGAGCCGCTCGCCGGGGCGCGTGCCGGTGCTCTCGAGGGAGGCCGTTTCCCCTTTTTCGATGCGGTAGTAGCGGTCGGGGGCGGAACCCGTCAGGGTCAGATTCCACCGGACCGCGAACCGGGCGCGGAGCGGCTGCGTCGCCCGGAGCTCGTACCGCGCCTCGAGCGAGTCCGCGCCCGCGCGCAGCTCGACGATCTTGGTGAGCTCCACGCCGGTCCCCTGGGCCACCGCGGCCGCCCGGAGCTCGACCGTGACGGCGGCGTCCGCCTCCTCGCGCACGGCGGCGCGGCAGGGCCGCCCTGGGAACGCGACCCACGCCTGCTCGACGTCCGCGGCGCCCTCCCCGTCCGGCGCGAGCAGGTAGTCCTGAAGGCTCGCCCGCCGGTACGGGTCGTAGGCAAGCAGGCGCCCGAGCCCGGCCTCCTTCACCACCCACGTCTCGTGGATCGTGCGGGGGGGGCCCCCGGGGGTCCCGGCCTGCTCGGCCTCGGCGATCTTGAGGTGCGAGTGCTCGGGTCGGCGCGTCAGGACGTCCGCGAGGTCGAAGCGGAGCGGCCGGTACGCGAGCTCGGTCACCGTCCCCCCCTGCGCCGGCCGCAGGAGGAGCGCCAGGCGATCGGACCGGACGGCGAGCTCGACGGCACCGTCGCCGTCCAGGTCCCCGGACTCGTGGACGACGCGCCTGCCCGGATCCAGGGCACGCTCCAGCCGGGCCTCGGCGTCGAGGAGCGCGCTGCGGACCGCGCGCCGGAGATGCGGCAGGTAGATGCCGCCGAAGATGCCGTGCCAGTAGGCGTCGTTGCACTGCCCGCGCCAGAGCGCCTCGCGGGCCGCGAGGAGCTCCGGGTCGTCGGGACGCGCGGCCAGCGCCGTGGCGATGCGAGCGCTCAGGCGCAGCATCTTCCGGTACGCGTCGTTCCCCTCGGGATAGCGCACCAGGAAGTTCCGCCAGAACCCCCCGCGGAGGAGCTGGGCCCCCTCACGTTCGCCCTGGGCCTCGAGGGCCGACCGGGCGCGCTCGAGGACGCGCCCGGCTTCCGGGGGCAGCACCCACTCCCCCATCTCCCGGTAGCTCGCCGTCGGCAGGTACACGCGCCCCGTCGGCGGGTGGCCGTCCAGGTACTCCCCGGCCGTCGCCACCTCGACGTCCGGCACGCTGCCGAGCCCGGAGAAGAACGCCTCGAGCCACCCCTCGCCGTACACGGTCCGGTGGGTCCCGGGCCAGACGCCGAACTTCTCCCCGTCGTCCACCAGCGTGACGGCCCCGCCGCTCGCGGAGCGCTCCGCCAGCGCCGCGAACACCTCCTCCACCGGGTGGAACGGAACCAGGTAGCGGAACCGCTGGCTGATCGGGAACACGGCCACGCTCCGCCCCTGCTCCTCCGTGAGGTAGTACCCCGAGAGGCGGTCAGGGTCGAGGCCGGCCAGGAGGAAGTGGTAGTCGTCCACGAGGATGTACTCCACGCCCGCCTCGGCGAGCGGCGCCGCCAGGTGCGGCTCCCACACCCGCTCGGCGAGCCACATCCCCCGCGGGCGCACGCCGAGGCGCCGCGCGACGCGCTCCGTGAGCGCCCGGATCTGCCCCACCTTGTCGTGGTGGGGCAGGAGCGGCAGGATCGGCTCGGCGAACCCGCCGGTGAGCGGCTCCACCTGGCCGCGCGCCGCGAGCTCTCCGAGGAGATCCACCACGTCGGGCGCGTGCTTTTCCCACCACTCCAGGAGGATCCCGGAAGTGTGGACCAGGACGCGGATGCCCGGGAAGCGGCGCAGCGTCTGGAGCAGCGGCCGGTAGGCCTGCCGCACCGCGGCGTCCACGACGTCGTCGAGGTTGCCGAGGGGCTGGTGGTTGTGGACGCCGAAGATGAAGGTGAGCGCCATGAGGTCGCCCGGCCGCGCCGGCCGTCAGGCCTCGCGTTCCACGTCCCGGTGGCTCACCGTGAGCGGGAATCCCGCCTGCTCCACGACCTCGCGGAGCTCCTCCACGAGGGCCACGGACCGGTGGCGGCCGCCCGTGCAGCCGACGGCGACGGTGAGGTAGGCCTTCCCTTCCCGCTGGTAGCGCGGCAAGAGGTAGGCGAGGAACTCGCGCACCCGCTCAAGGAACCCGCGCCCCTCGGGATGGTCGAACACGAACCGGCGCACGGCGACGGCCCGCCCGTCGTGCGCCTTCAGGTCTTCCACGAAGAACGGGTTCGGGAGGAACCGGCAGTCGAGCACGAGGTCGGCGTCGTACGGGATCCCGTACTTGTAGCCGAACGAGATGAGGTTCACGTTCAGCCCGAGTCGCGGCTCCTGCTCGCCGTACAGCTCGACGAGCATCTGCTTGAGCTGGTGGACGGTGATGTGGGAGGTGTCGATCACGCGGTCGGCGATCTCGCGGAGGTGTGCGAGCAGCTCTCGCTCGGCCTGGATCCCCTCCAGCACCGTCTCCCCGGCGGGGTGGCGTCGGCGGGTCTCGTGGTAGCGGCGGACCAGCACCTCCTCCCCGGCCTCGAGGAAGAGGACCTCGGTCGCGTAGCCGCGGTGCCGGAGCTCCGAGAGCACCTCGCCGACCGGCGTGAGGTACTCGCCCTCGCGCACGTCCACGCCGAGGGCGATCCGGTGGATGCGCCGCGTCGAGTGGGCGCACAGCTCGGCGAAGATCGGGATGAGCGTCGTCGGCAGGTTGTCGACGCAATAGTACCCCATGTCTTCGAAGCACTTGATCGCGTAGCTCTTCCCGGCCCCCGACAGGCCCGTGATGATGATGAATCGCAGGGGGCCGGCGTCGGAGGGCCCCGGCCGCCCGCGGTCGTGCGCGGCGCTCGCCACGGCGTTAATCCTCGGAGGGGGGCTCTGCCCCCCTTCCGAACCTCCCCCCGATCGATTGCGCGGGCAAAGCCCGCGCTCGGAGCGCCTCGTTCCGGCGCGACTCAAACGAGTCGAACCGCTGCGAGTCTTCCAGCACGCTGCTCAGCCAGCCGGCTCGACGAGCTCGAGCCGGCCGTCCGGCCGCCGGCGGAGGACGTTGACGGCCCGGCTCCGGGCGTTGGTGAAGACCAGGAGGCCGTCCCGGCGGATGCGCAGCTGCTCGAGCGCCTCGTCCACCGTCATCGGCTTGGCGCTCAGCCGCCGCACGACCACGCCGGGCTCCTCGGCCGCGTCCGCTCCTCCGGGCGCCTCGCTGCCGGGCTCGGCAATCTGCCGCGACGGTCGCGGCTTCCGCGCCCGCAGACGCTCCTTGCGCCGGCGCACCTGCTCCTGGAGGTGTCCCAGCGCCAGGTCCACCGCCGTCTGGAAGTCCGCGGCGGCCGCCTCCGCGTGGAGGGTCGCCTGCTTCGCCTGGAGCGTCACCTCCGCCAGGTGCCGATAGCGCTCCAGGGCCAGCACGACGCGCGCCTCGGTGACCTTGGCAAGAAAGCGGCTGACCCGGGCCAGCTTCGCCTCGACCCGGCGGCGGAGCGCCGGGGAGAGCACGACGCCGCGGCCCCGGATGTGCGTCGTCAGCGCAGGTCTCCGGTCAGCCGCGCTTCCGGCTCGCCAGGCGGCGCTGGTGGGAGGGGAGCATGCCGAGCTCCTCGCGGTACTTGGCCACCGTCCGGCGGGCGATCGTGAGCCCCCGGTCCCGCAGGGTGCGGGTGACATCCTGGTCCGACAGGGGCTTGCGCGAGTCCTCCCCGGCCACGAGGTCCTGGATCAGCTTCTTCACGCTCACCGAGGAGACCACGTCGCCTCGTCCGGTCGAGATGCCGCTGTGGAAGAAGAACTTCAGCTCGAACAGCCCCTGTGGCGTCTGGACGTACTTGTTGGTCGTCACCCGGCTGACCGTGGACTCGTGCATCCCGATGTCCTCCGCCACGTCGCGGAGCGCGAGGGGCCGGAGGAAGGGAAGCCCCTTGTCCAGGAACTCCTTCTGGAACCGCACGATCGAGTCCGTCACGCGATAGAGCGTCCGCTGGCGTTGATGGACGCTCTTGATCAGCCAGACCGCCGAGCGCAGCCGCTCCTCCACGTATCGGCGACCCTCGTCGTCCTTGTCCCGCCCGAGCAACGAACGGTACTCGCGGTTGATCCGGAGCCGCGGGATCCCGTCGTCGTTCAGCATCACGACGTAGCCGTCATCCATCTTGTGGACGTGGACGTCGGGGGTGATGTAGCGAGTGTCGTCGACGGCGAAGCGCCGCCCGGGCTTCGGCTCCAGCCGGGCGATCTGCTCCACGGCCTCCAGGACCCGGTCCGGGTCCCGCTTGAGCGCCCGGGCGATCTCCGCGTACCGGCAGCGCTGGAAGGCCTCGAAGTGCGCCTCGAGGATCTCGATCGCGACCGGGTCGGGATCCGGCTGGCCCCGGAGCTGGATGAGGAGGCACTCGCGGAGGTCCCGGGCACCCACGCCTGCGGGGTCGAGGTCCTGGACGACGGCCAGGGCCTTCTCCACGGCCGTCGCGGGCAGTCCCGTCTTCTCGACGATCTCCTCGAGCGTCGTCTGCAGGTATCCGTCCTCGTCGAGGTTGCCGATCACCACCTCGGCCGCCCGGCGGACGTCCGGCTCGACCACGACGAGGCGAAGCTGCGCGTCCAGGTGCTCGGCCAGCGTGGGCGCGACCGTGATGAAGTTCTCGAAGCGGCTCTCCTCGGGTGCCTCCTGCGCGACGAGGCTCCGCTCCTCGGGCGGGCCGAAGAGGACCTCCATCGGGTCGAAGGGGAGATCCGCGCCCTCGGCGTCGGCGCCGGGGGCCTCAGGGGCCGCGGCTTCCTCGGGCCCCGGTGTCGCTTCCGGGGTCGGGGCGTCCTCTGGCTCCATCTCTTCGAGCAGCGGGTTTTCGGTCAGCTCCTCCTGCAAGAGCTCCTGCAGCTCGAGCGTCGAGAGCTGCAGCAGGCGGATCGCCTGCTGCAGCATCGGCGTCATGACCAAGCGCTGCGTCTGACGGAGCGCGAGGCGGGCTTCCATCGCCACGGCGGGCGCCCCTACCGCCTCGGCAGGCTACAGCCTGCGCCGGGCCAAGAACCGAGCAGATCCCGCCGGAGGGACGGGACGCCCGCGAGGCCGCAGGCCGAGCGCGTCCCGGCGAGCTGGAAGACGCAGGGAGGAGGCGCCCCGAGGCGTACTCCGTGTACGTTGAGGGGCGCCGACGACCCGACCGGAGGGGCGGGACGCCCGCGAGGCCGCAGGCCGAGCGCGTCCCGGCGAGCTG
>CAYQDR010000052.1:0-30355 GCA_964416315.1 uncultured bacterium | reverse complement strand
CGGCGGCGATCGCCGGCACCGGGTGATGTCATCTCACAATCCTGACGTGCGCCCGGTTGACAGACCCGCAGCCCGACCTTAGAATCAAACAAGATTTGATGGGGACGGGCGGCCCGAAAGGCATGGCGGCGGTCGGGCGACCCTGGATCCGACGCCGGGTCGTCCTGGCCACGCTCGGCCTCCTCCTGGTGCTCGCCGGGATCGAGGCCGGGCGGGCCATCGTTCCCCCTCCGGCACTCCGGGCCGGGCCACGGACGGTCGAGGTCCCCCCCCAGCAGGGCGTCCTGGAGATCGCCTACCTCCTGTCCGACCAGGGGGTCATCCGGAGCCGCCCGGGCTTCGTGGCCCTGGCCGTCCTCCGGGGGAGCGCCCGGTCGCTCAAGGCCGGGGAGTACGAGATCCCCCGCGGCGCGACGCTGCTCACGACCCTCCAGCTCCTCGAAGCCGGCAGGGTCAAGCCCCACCCGGTCGTCCTGCGCGAGGGCTTCACGGTGCGGGAGCTCGCCCGGCAGCTCGAGGCCGAGGGGATCGCGGGCGGGGCCGACGTCCTGCGCGTGGCCGCGAGCCCACCCTTCGCGCGGAGCCTGGGGATCCAGGCGGACGGGGTCGAGGGGTATCTCTTTCCGGACACGTACCAGGTGACCAAGGGGATGCGCGTCGAGGAGATCCTGGGCCGCATGGTCCAGCGGTTCCGACAGAAGATCGCCACCCCGGACGTCCTCGCGCGCGCCGAGGCACGCGGCCTCTCGCTCCACGAGCTCACGACGCTCGCCTCGATCATCGAGAAGGAAGCGGTCCTGCCCGAGGAGCAGCGGGTCATCGCCGGGGTCTTTTGGAACCGCCTCAAGCGCGACATGCCGCTCCAGGCGGACCCGACCGTGGCCTACGCCGTCGGCAAGGAGGGACGCGGCCCCACGCGCGAGGACCTCCAGATGGATCACCCCTTCAACACCTACCGGTACCGGGGGCTCCCGCCCGGCCCGATCGCCAACCCGGGGCGGGCCGCGGTGGAGGCGGCCCTCGACCCGGCGTCCGTGCCGTTCCTCTACTTCGTCGCGATCGACGATCGGCAGCACCACTTTTCGACCACCCTGGAGGAGCACAACCGGGCGGTCGCGCGCTACCGGCAGGGCCGGGGCCGCGCGGGCGCCCTTTGACGCTTGCGCCCCGCCGCCGGCGGGTGCTATAAGCACACGTTGCACCGCGGGCGAGGGCCCGGCTGACGGATCGCATCCCCATGAGCCAGATCCACGAGCGCACGTCCACGGCATCGTCGCCGGTCGCGCGGGTGCGGCCGGCCGCGCGCGCGCCGCTCCCGCTGCTCTACGCGGGGCTGCGCGCCCTGGTCCGGCCGGCCCTCCGCCGCTTCTTCGACTTCCGCGTCACAGGGACCGAGCACCTGCCCGACGACGGGCCCTTCATCATCGCGGCCAACCACGCGACCTACCTGGACGGGGTCGTCCTCGGCGCGGCGCTCGCCCGGAAGATCGTCTTCCTCGTCATGCCGCGGGTCTACCGCGCGACCCCGGTCCACCCGTACTTCCACCGTCACGTCGGCTCGATCCCGGTCAACCTCGCCCGCCCCGACCCCGGCGCGATCCGGCGCGCCCTCCGGATCCTCGACGAGGGCGGTGTCCTCGGCATCTTCCCGGAGGGACCCTACGGCCGCGACGGCCGACTGGTCCCGGGTCAGCCCGGCGTCGCGCTGGTCGCCCTGCGCGCGGGGGTGCCGGTCGTCCCCGCGGCGATCACGGGCACCTTCCAGGCGCTGCTCGACCGCCGCTGGCACATCCCCCGCCGCGTCCCGCTGCGGGTCCGGTTCGGCCGGGCGCTCCGGTTCGCGCGGCCCCCGCGCCGTCCCCTGACGCAGACCATGCGCGCCGACGTCACGGGCCGGATCATGACGGAGATCGCCGCGCTCCTCGCCGAAGAGCAGCGCCTCTCCGTCCCCGCGGGCGCGCCGCGATGACAGCGACCCCGCCCGGCAGTCCCTGGGGCGGGCGCTTCAGCGAGCCGACGGACGCCGGGGCGCGCGCCTTCACCGCGTCGCTGCCGTTCGACCACCGGCTCTGGCCGTTCGACCTCCAGGGCAGCGAGGCCTGGGCGCGCGCGCTCGCCAAGGGCGGCGTCCTCTCCGAGGCCGAGCTGGAGACCCTCCTGCGCGGGCTCGCCGGGGTCCGGCGGGAGCTCGAGGCGGGCACGTTCCCCTTCCGGCTGGAGCTCGAGGACATCCACATGAACATCGAGCGCCGGCTCATCGAGAAGGTGGGGCCGGTCGGCGGGAAGCTCCACACGGGGCGCTCGCGGAACGACCAGATCGCGGTCGACATGCGGCTCTGGCTGCGGGCGGAGATCGACGCGATCCGCGTGGCCATCCGGGCCGTGCAGCAGGCGCTCCTCGAGCAGGCCGAGCGGCATCGCGACTGCCCGATGCCCGGCTACACGCACCTCCAGCGGGCGCAGCCGGTCCTCCTCGCCCACCACCTGCTCGCCTACTTCTTCATGCTGCAGCGCGACCGTGACCGCTACGCGGACGCGCGCGGCCGGCTCGACGTCCTCCCGCTCGGCGCGGGCGCGCTGGCGGGCACCACGGCGCCCGTCGACCGGCACGCCCTGGCGCGGGAGCTCGGGTTCGCCACGCCCAGCCCGAACAGCCTCGACGCCGTCTCCGACCGCGACTTCGCCCTCGAGTTCCTCGCGGCCTCGGCGATCCTCGCCGTGCACCTCTCGCGCCTCGCCGAGGAGATCGTCCTCTGGGCCTCGGCGGAGTTCGACTTCGTCGAGCTCCCCGACGCCTACGCGACCGGCTCGTCGATCATGCCACAGAAGAAGAACCCCGACGTCGCGGAGCTCGTCCGGGGCAAGACGGGCCGGGTGTACGGGGACCTGATCCGGCTCCTGACGGTGATGAAGGGGCTCCCGCTCGCCTACCACTCCGACATGCAGGAGGACAAAGAGGCGTTCTTCGACGCCGCCGACACGGTGCGCGCCTGCCTGGGGATCCTCGGCCCGTTCCTCGGCGCCCTCACCTTCCGCACCGACCGACTCCGCACGCTCGCCGGGGCGAGCTACACGACGGCGACGGACCTCGCGGACTACCTGGTCCGGAAGGGCCTGCCGTTCCGGCAGGCCCACGAGGTGGTCGGCAAGGCGGTGGCCCTCGCGATCCGCCGCGGCGCCGCGCTCGCCGAGCTCCCCCTGGAGGAGCTGCGGGCGCTCTCGCCCCTGTTCGCGCCGGACTTCCGCGACGCCGTGACCGTCGAGGCCTCGCTCGCGGCGCGGGCGGCCTACGGCGGCACGGCGCCCGCGGCGGTGGCACAGCAGCTGGCCGAGGCGCGGGCCCTCCTCGAGTCGCCGTGAGACACCCTGCGTCAACGCGCCGCCGCGACGGCGACGGGAAGGCACGCGGCTCCCCTCCCCCCCTGAGGGCCACCGGAGGGGCGGGACGCCGCGAGGGCGCGAGCCCGAGCCGTCCCGGCGATCTGGACAAACGGGGGCGGGGGTGCGGGGGGACCCGATGACGCGCGCCGCGCGGGTCTCGCTCGCCCTCACCCTCCTCGTCCCGCTCGCGCTCGCCGCCTGCGGCCGCCGGGGGCCGCCGGCGGCGCCGGAGCGCCGGCTTCCCGCGGCCGTGCAGGACCTTTCCGCCGCGGTCGTCGGCGAGGGCGTCCAGCTCGCGTGGAGCCTGCCCACGATCCGGGTGGATCGGAGCCCGCTCAAGGACCTGCGTCGGACCGAGGTCTACCGGCGGCTCGAGACGGGGGTGGAGCCGGCCGCGCCCCGGCCCGCCATCCTGACCTTCGGCGGGCTCTTCGGCGGCCCGAGCGGCGTCGCCGGCTTCGAGCGCGTCGCGGAGATCTCCCTCGCCGAGCCCGTCGCGGCCGAGGTCGCGGGGCGGCGGGTCACCTTCACGGACGCCCAGGGTCTGGCCCTCGGCCGCCGCTACACGTACGTCGTCGTGGCCGTCGACGCCCAGGGCCGGACGAGCCCGCCCTCGAACCGGGTCGCCGTCGCCCTGACGGCACCGCCGCGGGCGCCCGCGAACTTCATCGCGCGCGCCGGCGACCGCGAGGTGCGCCTGGCCTGGGACCCGCCGACGACCCTCGAGGACGGGTCACCGGTCACGGGGGCGCTCCTCTACCACGTCTTCCGGTCGACGGCGCCCGAAGCGCGCCCGGAGCGCCGCCTCAACCCGGAGCCCCTCGCGACCCCGTCCTACGTGGACGTCGCCGTCCAGAACGACGCGACGTACTACTACGCGGTCCGGGCGCGCCTCGGGCCGCGCGGCCCGACGAGCCGGCCCACGGAGCTCGCCCGCGCCACGCCGGAGGATCAGACGCCGCCGACCCAGCCCCGCGGCCTCGTCGCCGTGGCGGCCGCGTCCACGGTGCGGCTCGCGTGGGACGCCGTGGCGGACCCCGACCTGGCCGGCTATCACGTCTACCGGAGCACGAGCCCCGGGCGTGGCTACCAGCGCCTCACCGCGACACCGCAGTCGGCGACGACGTACGTGGACGCCGACGTGCGCCGCGCCCAGACGTACTACTACGTCGTGACGGCGGTGGACCGCGCGAGGGCCGCGAACGAGTCGGTCCCCTCCCCGGAGGCGCGCGCCACCCTGCCGTAGTTGGCCGCCCGAGGCTTGATTTGCCGCAACCCGCATGCTACCGTCGGGCCGACGCGGGGGCGGAGCAGACCATGGACGCCTTCACCTACCTGGACGGCCGACTCCACTGCGAGGCGACGCCGCTCGAGGCCATCGCCGACGCGGTCGGCACGCCGACCTACGTCTACTCGGCCGCGGCGATCCTCGGGGCCTTCGAGGCCTACGAGCGGGCGCTCGCCGGCGTCCCGCACCTCGTCTGCTACGCGGTGAAGGCCAACATGAACCTCGCTGTGCTCGCGCTCCTCGCGCAGGCCGGCGCCGGCGCCGACGTCATCTCCGGCGGCGAGCTCTATCGCGCCCTTCGGGTGGGCTTCGAGCCCCGGCGGATCGTCTTCGCGGGTCCGGGGAAGACGCGGGAGGAGGTCCGCGAGGGACTCAAGGCGGACGTCCTCTTCTTCAACGTCGAGTCGCTGTCCGAGCTCCATGTGATCGACGAGGTGGCGCGGGATGAGGGGGCGCGGGCCCGCATCGGGATCCGCGTGAACCCCGACATCGACCCCGAGACGCACCCGTACATCGCCACGGGCCTCAAGACCTCGAAGTTCGGCATCCCCTACCGCGACGCGCGGGAGGCTTACCGCCGCGCCGCCGGGCTCGCGGGGATCGAGATCGCCGGCATCCACATGCACATCGGCTCCCAGCTCACCAAGGTGGCCCCCATCGCCGACGCGCTCGCGCGGCTCGGGGAGCTGGTCGAGGGGCTCCGCCAGGACGGGATCGCGCTCCGGTACCTGGACGTCGGAGGGGGCCTCGGCATCCGCTACCGGGACGAGAGCCCACCCGGCCCGGGCGAGTACGCCCGTGTCCTCCGCCCGACGCTCGAGCGGCTCGGCCTCACCGTCCTGCTCGAGCCGGGGCGCTCGATCGTCGGAAACGCCGGAGCGCTCCTCACCCGCGTCCTCTACCGGAAGGCCACCGAGGGCCGGCGGTTCGTCGTCGTGGACGCGGCGATGAACGACCTGATCCGGCCCGCCCTCTACAACGCGCACCACGAGATCCGGCCGGTCACCGAACCACCGGCCACCGCGTCGAAGGAGGTCGTCGACGTGGTCGGGCCCGTGTGCGAATCGGCGGACTTCCTCGCGAAGGAGCGCGAGCTGCCGATGGTCCCCGAGGGGGCGCTGCTGGCGGTCCTGTCGGCGGGCGCGTACGGCTTCGCGATGGCCTCCAACTACAACGCCCGCCCGCGGGCCGCCGAGGTGCTGGTCCACGCCGACCGGTTCCAGGTCGTCCGGCGGCGCGAGAGTTACGAAGACCTCATCGCCGGGGAGAGCGCGTGGACCGGGCCTCTCCCGTGAGCCGGAAGTAAGGAGGATGACGATGCGACGGACCTTCCAGGGCTCTCTGGTCGCCATGGTGACGCCGTTTCGGGACGGCCGGGTCGACGAGGCCAAGATCCGCGAGCTCGTCGAGTTCCACGTCAAGAACGGCACCGACGGGCTGGTCCCCTGCGGGACGACCGGCGAATCGCCCACCCTCAGCCACGAGGAGCACAAGCGCCTCGTCGAGATCGTGGTGGCGGCCGCTGCGGGCCGCATCCCGGTCGTCGCCGGGACGGGATCGAACTCCACGGCCGAGGCGATCGACCTGACCGTCCACGCCGCGAAGGCCGGCGCGGACGCGGCGCTGCTCGTCTCCCCGTACTACAACAAGCCGACCCAGCAGGGGCTCTACGAGCATTTCAAGGCGATCGCGCAGGCGGCGCCGGACCTCCCCCTGATCCTCTACAACATCCAGGGCCGGACGGCGGTGAACATCGAGACCGATACCCTGGCGCGCCTCGCCGGGATCCCGAACATCGTCGGGGTCAAGGAGGCGTCCGGGAGCCTCGACCAGATGACCTCGGTCGTGCTCGCCTGCGGCCCCGACTTCACGATGCTCTCCGGCGACGACTCGCTGACGCTCCCGCTCATGGCCGTCGGGGGTCGCGGGGTCATCTCCGTGGTGGCGAACTTCCTCGCGAAGGAGGTCGCCGAGATGACGCACGCCGCGCTCGACGGGGACTGGAAGCGCGCCCGCGAGCTCCACTGGAAGCTCTTCCCGATCTGCCGGGCGATGTTCATCGAGACCAACCCCATCCCCGTGAAGGAAGCGATGGCGATGCTGGGGATGATCCGCGCCGAGTGGCGGCTCCCCATGTGTCCGATGAGCGACGCCAACCGGGACAGGCTGCGGAAGGTCCTGGTGCACGCGGGCGTCCTGAAGGCGTAGCGGCGCCCGACTCCCCGCGAAGCATGATCGACGTGGTGGTGGCCGGCGCCGCCGGCCGCATGGGGAGCCGCATCGTCGCCCTCGCGCGCGAGACCGCCGACCTCCGGGTCGTCGCGGCGCTCGAGCGCCCCGGTCACCCCGCGCTCGGCCGGGACGCCGGGGAGGTGTCGGGCACCGGGTCCCTCGGGGTCGCGATCACCGCCGACCCGAAGCCGGTCCTCGCGCGAGACCGGGTCCTCGTCGAGTTCACCGCGCCCGAGGCCACCGTCGAGCACCTCCGGATCGCCGCCGCCCAGGGCGCCCGCGCGGTGATCGGCACGACCGGCCTCGCGGCGAGTCAGCTCCGGGAGCTCACGGAGCTGGCCGGCCGGACGGCGATCCTGCTCTCCCCCAACATGAGCGTCGGGGTGAACCTCGCCTTCCGGCTCCTCGCGCTCATGGCCAAGGCCCTCGGGGACGAGTACGACGTCGAGATCACCGAGATCCACCACCGGCTGAAGAAGGACGCGCCGAGCGGGACGGCGGCGAAGATGGCCGAGGTCATCGCGGAGGCGCTGGGCCGGGACCTCGGGCAGGTCGGGGTCTACGGCCGCCACGGCGTGGTCGGCGAGCGCGGCTCGAAGGAGATCGGGGTCCACGCCCTCCGCGGCGGCGACGTGGTCGGCGAGCACACCGTCGTCTTCTCGACGCTCGGCGAGCGGCTCGAGCTGACGCACCGGGCCCACAGCCGCGACACCTTCGCCCGCGGGGCGCTCCGCGCGATCCGCTTCATCGCGACGGCGAAGCCCGGGCTCTACTCGATGCAGGACGTCCTCAAGCTTTGATCTTCGGAGGGGGCTCTACCCCCCCTCCGTTCAGACCGGCGCGGCTGCGCCGGGCGGCCCTTCTGGCAAAGCCGGACCGTTCGCCTGTCCATCTCGGCCGGGACGCGCTCGGCCTGCGGCTTCGCGGGGCGTCCCGGCCTTGACTCGGCGGCGAGCGGCTCGGGCCTGCCTCCCCCCGGGACGGCAGCCGACCCTACTGACAGGAGTGGCGACGTGACCCTTCGCGTGGACCTGGCGGACCGGCTCAAGAAGCTGCCCCCGTACCTCTTCGCCGAGATCGACCGGCAGAAGAAGGAGGCGCGGGCGCGCGGCGTGGATCTCATCGACCTGGGAATCGGGGACCCCGACCTGCCGAGCCCGCCCCACGTCGTCGAGGCGCTCGCGCGCGCGGCGCGGGAGCCGAAGAACCACCGCTACCCCGACTACGAGGGCCTGCTGGCCTTCCGCGAGGCGGCGGCGGCGTGGTACCGGCAGCGCTTCGGCGTCGCTCTCGACCCGGCAACCGAGGTGCTGACGCTCATCGGCTCGAAGGAGGGGACGGCCCACATGCCGCTCGCCTTCGTGAACCCGGGCGACGTCGTCCTGGTCCCCGACCCGGGCTACCCGGTCTACGCGGCGGGGACCTGGTTCGCGGGCGGCGAGCCCTGGTTCCTCCCGCTCCGCGCGGAGCGCGAGTTCCTCCCGGACCTCGACGCGATCCCGGCCGACGCGCTCCGCCGGGGGAAGATGCTCTACCTCAACTACCCCAACAACCCGACCGCCGGGGTCGCCACGCGCGCGTTCTTCGAGCGCGTCGTCGAGCTGGCCCGCCGCCACGACGTCGTCGTCTGCCACGACGCGATGTACTCCGAGCTCCGGTTCGACGGCTACGAGCCGCCGTCCTTCCTCCAGGTGCCGGGGGCCAAGGAGGTGGGCGTCGAGTTCCACTCCTGCTCGAAGACCTACTCGATGACCGGCTGGCGGATCGGCTTCGTCGTGGGCAACCGCGAGGCGCTCGCCGGGCTCGGGCGGGTCAAGACGAACGTGGACTCGGGAGTCTTCCAGGCCGTGCAGGAGGCCGCCATCGCGGCGCTCACAGGGCCCCAGGACTACGTCGACCGGGCGCGGGCCACGTACCAGGAGCGGCGGGATCTGGTCGTCGCGGGGCTCCGGAAGCTCGGGCTGCCGGTCACCGTGCCCCGCGCGACGTTCTTCGTCTGGGCGCCCGTCCCGGACGGCTCGGATTCGCGGAAGTGGGCCTCCCGCCTCCTCCAGGAGGCCGGAGTCGTGGTGACCCCCGGCGTGGGATTCGGGCCCTCGGGCGAGGGCTACTACCGGATCGCCCTCACCGTGGACAAGGCGCGGATCGCCGAGGCCATGGACCGGCTCGGGCGACTCGGGCTGTAGCGGCCCGCGACACCCATGAGCCCCGTCCGGCCGGCCCGCGGCGAGTCTGATATACTCCTCGTCGAAGACATCCGCTTCTACGGCCACCACGGCGTCACGCCGGCCGAGCAGGACGTGGGAGCCTGGTTCTCGGTGGACGTCGAGCTGGCGCTCGACCTCACCCCTGCCGCCCTGTCGGACGACCTCGGCGCCGCCGTGGACTACGGGCTGGTGGTCCGCCGCGTGGTCGCGGTCGCGACGGAGAAGCGGGTGCGCCTGCTGGAGCGGTTGGCGGGGCTCCTGTGCGAGGCGTTGCTCCGCGAGTTCCCCGCCCGGGAAGTGACGGTACGGGTGCGAAAGCTGACTGCGCCGATGGACGGGATCGCGGCGATCCCGGGCGTGCGGATGAAGCGGACCCGGTGAGCGCATTGGCGCGCGCGTATCTGTCCCTCGGCTCGAACGTGGGCGATCGGCGGAGCTACCTGGAGTACGCGCTCCAGGAGCTCGCGGGCCACGGCGTGCACGTGGTCTCCTGCTCCCAGATCTACGAGACGGAGCCCTGGCCCGAGCAGCGAGCCCCGCGGGAGCACTGGTACCTCAATCGTGCGATCGAGGTCGAGACCGAGCTCCCCCCCTACCGCCTGCTGACGCTGATCCAGGAGATCGAGCACCACGCGGGCCGGACCCGTCCCGTGCTCTCTCCCGGCCAGTACGCCGAGCGGACGCTCGACATCGACATCCTCTTCTACGAGGACCGAGTCGTGAGCGACGACCGCCTCCAGATCCCGCACCCGCTCCTCCACCTGCGCCGCTTCGTCCTGGCCCCCCTGGCCGAGATCGCCGCGGAGTTCGAGCACCCGACGCTCTACCAGACGATCCGCGAGATCCTCGCCGAGAGCGAGGACCACCGGGGCATCTTCCCCTACTCCCTCTGATCTTCATCGGAGGGGCAAGCGCCGGGCCCGCGGCCTTGCCACGCCGGACCCCTTCTGCTAGGGTGGCGGGACGGAGCGCCGCTGTGGCCGATCCCGCCGCCGACTTCCCCGAGCAGGCGCTGCGCCACCTCGACGCCCTGTACAACTTCGCTCTCCATCTCACCAAGAGCCCGGCCGACGCCGACGACCTCGTCCAGGAGACCTATCTCCGCGCCTTCCGGTTCGCCCACCGGTTCGAGCCGGGAACGCATCTCCGGGCCTGGTTGTTTCAAATCCTGAGGAACACGTTCCTGACGTTCTACCGCCGGGAGTCCCGGCAGGTCGCCGTGCTGGTCAAGGAGACGGAGGACGGGGTGGCGGAGGTCTGGGAGATCGAGGCCCCGGCTGTCTCCGTCACGACGGCGCTCGACATCGAGCGGGCGCTCGCGGACCTCAGCGAGGAGTTCCGCTCGGTGCTGCTCCTGGCGGACCTGGAGGGATTTCCGCTGGACGAGATCGCGCAGATCATGGACACCCCCGTCGGCACGGTCAAGTCACGGCTGTTCCGCGCGCGCCGCTTGCTCCGCCGGCGGCTGACCGAGTACCGCTCGGGCTGAGACGGACACGGGATGCGGAGACGCGGAGGGCCCCGATCGCGTGGACGACGGCCCATGGTGGCGTGCCCTCCCCTCCCCCCGAAGGCCAGCGGAGGGGCGGGACGTCGCGAGGGCGCAAGCCCGAGCCGTCCCGGCGATCCGATCAACCGGGGGCGGGGGTGCGGGGGGCCCGATCGGGTGGACGACGGCCCATGGTAGCGTGCCCTCCCCTCCCCCCGAAGGGAGGGAGGGGTCGGGGGTGCGGGGGGTCTTGATGAACTGCGACGAGGCCCGCGAGGTCCTCGAGGAGTACCGGCGCGGCGAGGTGCCGCCGGACGCGGGGCTCGCCGTCGAGGCCCACCTGGCCGCCTGCGGCGCGTGCCGGGGCCTGCGCGAGGCGCACGACGCCCTCGCGGGGCTGGTTCGGGGCCTGCCGAGGACCCCGGCCCCGCCGTCGCTCCGCCGGCGCATCCTCGAAGGCACCGGCGAGCAGCGGCGCCGGTTCGCCTGGCTCCGACGCCCCTGGGTCGCCGCCGCCCTCGCCGCCGCTGCCGTCGCCCTGATCCTGGCCCCCTGGCTCCAGTTCAGGAGCGACGTCCCCGGGGACCCCTTCGAGCGGCTCCTGGAGGCGGGCGTCGCCGAGCACACGCGGATCCTTCTCCAGCTCCAGGGCCTCGCCGCGGAGGTCTCCGACCCGGCGTCGGCCTTCGAGCGGGTGCGCAGCCTCACGGACGTCGAGATCCCCCGGGTCTTCGCGGGGGACGAAGATCTCACGCTCATGAGCGCGCGGCCGACCATGATCGCCAACCGCAAGGCGGCCGCCGTCGTGCTCCGCGACCGGGCGTGGTTCATCACGACGTACTTCGCCGTCCACGGGAACGATCTGCCCATGCCGACCCGGGGCCGTGTCCAGATCGACCGCTACAAGCCATACATGGGGCAGATCAACGGCTTCAACGTCATCTACTGGAAGCAGGGCGAGTACGCCTACCTGATGGTCTCCGACCTCGACGACCCGCGCAGTCGCCAGCTCTTCCTCAAGATGCGGAAGGCGCTCTAGTCCTTCCGCAGGGGGCTCTGCCCCCTCCGACGGCCCGAAAACGGGCCCGCACCCCCACCGCGAACGACCGGCGGCAGGTCTTCCCGCTTGCAGGAATAAATACGCCAGGGCTGCGTAGTGTAGGGTAGCCTGAGCCGTCGCATGGATGAGTCTGTCGAGTTCCAGCAGCTCGCGCTCAAGTATATGGATTCGCTATACAACTACGGCCGGGTCCTTACGCGAAACGAGACGGACGCCGAGGACCTCCTCCAGGAAACCCTCCTTCGGGCGTTCCGAGGCCTGGCATCCCTGGATCGAAACCGCAATGCCAAGGTGTGGCTCCTCAAGATCATGAAAAACGCCTACATCGACCGATGTCGGCGAAAGCTGTCGAGGCCGCTGGAGGAGGAACTGCCGGAGGGTCAGGAGCCGGCCGACCACCTCCCCGTGAACCCGGAGGAGATTCTCCTCCGCCGCCTGGCGATCGAGGAGGTCAGGAGCGCCATCCGGCGACTGCCCCCCGTCTGGCGTGAGGCGGTCGAGTTGAGGGAGATCGAAGGGCTCTCCTACGCGGAACTCGCCCACGTCATCGATAAGCCGATCGGCACGGTGATGTCTCGTCTCCACCGGGGGCGGAACCTGTTGCGGTCCTTCCTCCAGGACCACCCTGACCACGCGATCGAACCGGGGAAAGTCCGTGGCCTGTAAGGCGGTAAGGACGAAACTCTTCGAGTACCTCGATGGGGAGCTGTCGGAGGAGCAGCGCTCAGCGCTCGAGGAGCACCTGGGCGCGTGTGCCGAGTGCCGGCACCTCGTCGAGCTGGAGAAAGCCTTCCGCGAGATCTACGTGCTTCCGCTGCGGCCGGACCAGGCTCCGGCCGCCGTTCGGGAGCGGGCCGCCCGCCTGCTGGCCGGCCTGGCCGCACCGCCGAGATCGCGGTGGGTGCGCCCCCTCGGGCGCCGGAGCGCCATGGTCACGGCAGCCCTCGCCCTCGTGCTCGTTGGAGGGGTGTGGGGGCTTTTCCTGACATGGACTCGGCGGGAGGCCTCCGCCTCCCTGCTCCGCCTGGCGGACGCCTCCGTCGAGCAGCACCAGAAGCTGTCCCGGGGACTGCTCCCCTTCGACATCACCCGGACCTCGCCGAAGGAAGCGGAGCAGTGGTTCGGGAACAAGCTGGACTTCAACGTCCGGCTTCCGGAGCTGAAGGACGAGAACCTGACCTTCCTGGGGGGCCGGATCGCTCACCTGAGGGACTTCGAGGTCGCCGCCCTCGAGTATCGCGTGGACCAGAAGAACGTGACCCTGTTCATCATGCCGGCCGAGCAGTATCAGCGGCTGGGTCTCAAGGCCGAGCCGAAGTTCAAGATGGTGAATCGCCAAGGGTACGACGTGATCGTGTGGAGGGCCCACGGGGCCGCCTACGCGCTGGTCTCGGAGATCGGCGGGCGCTCATGCATGGTCTGCCATGCCCCGGAGGAGAAGTTGGACGTCACGCTCAAACCCGAGGCCCACGGGGCCCGATGACCAGCAGGAGGCGTGGGCTGACCCCCCACGGACACAACCGCATGAGCCAGCCCGGGAGGCGACGAGCCGGTGTGCTCCTCGTCGGAAGCCTTCTCCTGATTTCCACCCTGACCGTGTTCGCCGTCATCCCGGGTCGAGCGTACGAGGCGACCCCGGTTCGCGACGGCGGGACCATCCAGGGGAAGGTGGTGTTTCAGGGGGCCACGCCGCCAAAGAGGAAGGTCATCCCGACCAAGGACCGGGAGGTCTGTGGAAGCGCCCCTCGGGACGTGGACCAGATGCTGTTGAACCCCGACAAGTCCGTCCAGGAGGTGATCGTCTACCTGAAGAAGGTGGACAAGGGCAAGGCATGGGAGAAGCCCTCGAAGACGCCGGCGATCGACAACGTCAAGTGCGACTTTCACCCACACGTGCAGGTGATCCCGGCCGGGGACTTCGAGATCGTCAACTCCGATCCGGTCCTCCACAACACCCACGGCTTTCTCGGCAAGCTCACCGTTTTCAACGTCGCCCTGCCGAATCAGGGCCAGCGGATCAGCAAGCCGCTGAAGAAGCCGGGGCTCGTCCGCGTCGAGTGCGACGCCCACGGCTGGATGCTCGGCTGGGTCCACGTGGCCGAGAACCCCTACTATGCCGTGACCGGCAAGGACGGCGGGTTCACGATCAAGGACGTGCCGCCCGGCTCCTACACCCTGGTGGGCTGGCAGGAGTTCACCGGGGAGGTCGAGGTAACGGTGACGGTGAAGGCGAAGGAGGTGGTGTCCGTTCCGATCGAACTGAAGAAGAAGTGAGCGTTTCACCTCGGTCCCGGGAGTCACTCCGGAAGGAGGGCGACCATACATGGATGACCATGACCGACTAGACCTTCTGAGAGCAAAGGCCAGGACGGCCTGGTGGCGCAAGGTTGGCTCGTCCCCGGAGCTCGCGCGCATACGGCGGGAGATGGACGCGGAGTTGAAGAAGCCCGGCGAGCGACCCGACCCCTCATTGGCGATCACCCGCCGCACCTTCATCCACAAGTCACTCCTTGCCGGAGCCGCCGCTGGCGTCGCCACGTACGGGTGGTTCCCCCTCATCAACACCCTCGACCTCGCCTTCGGGGCCCAGGAATTCAAGTTCGCCTGGATCTCCGACAACCACCTCTATCCCAAGGACGTCAACACCCGTTTCGTCGACAAGGCCACCCGTGCGGTGAAGGATGTGCAGGCGATGAGTCCGCCGGCCGACTTCCTGATCCACGGCGGTGACCTGGCCCAGCTCGGGGACCCGGTGGAGCTGGACCTCGGAAACGACATCCTGAAGGAAGTGCAGATCCGGAAAGTCTACATCCCCGGCGAGCACGACTGGTACCTCGACATGGGCCAGAAGTGGACCCGGCTCTTCGGCCCGCCCACCTGGACGTTCGACCACAAGGGCGTGCGCTTCGTGGGGCTCGACACCGTCAGCCGCGGCCCGGACTACTGGACGGCCAAGAAGATGACGCCCAAGGAGCGGATGGGCCACATGGCGACCCTGGATGGAAGCGTCGCCGGGGCCTGGGCGGGCGTCGGTCGGGACCAGCTCGAGTGGCTCAACCGCACCCTCGCCAACTGGCCCCGGAACCAGCCCGTGATCATCTTCACCCACAACCCGCTCTACGAGTACTATCCGCCCTGGAACTTCTGGGTGCGGGACTGGCGGGAGGTCCACGAGGTCCTCAAACCCTTCAGCAACGTCACCAACATCCACGGCCACACCCACCAGGTCCTCTACAACGAGATCGGCAAGATGCGCTCGATCGGGATGCTGGCGACCTCCTGGACCTGGCCGTACGCGCCGGAAGGCGTGCCGGCCCTCACCAAGTGCAAGGTCCGGGTCGATCCCGGAGACCACTTCGACGGGGTCGGCTGGTCGAAGCTGACCGTGACCGCCGCGGAGAAGGTGGAGAACGAGTACGTGATGTGGCGAAAGGACATCATCGCCGACGCCCCGTGGGACTCCGCGTGCGCCGACAACATCAACCAGATCCTCCAGCCGCGCATCGCCGACCGCGAGTGGCCGTACTACGGCGCGTACAAATAACCGCCAGGGAGGGACTGCCATGAAGATCACACGCTGCGCGCTTGTCGCCCTCGCGCTCTCCCTGGGGCTGGTTCTGGGCATGACCGTCGGACCCGACCAGCCGGCGCTGGCCCACAAGGAGAAGCACACGCCCGAGCAGCTCAAGGCCTTCGAGGAGGTCTTCTTGGAGCAAGTCAAGCTCGGCGATCTGCTCTTCCACGGGGACGGCGCAACCGAGAAGAAGTTGAACGTCACGCTCTCCAAGACCGGGATGGCCTGCGCCATGTGCCACCCCTTCGGGTCGGACAACCACCCTTACGAGTTCCCCAAGTTCCAGGAGCAGATGAACAAGTTCGCGACGCTCCGGGACATGATCAACTGGTGCATCGAGAAGCCGAACGAGGGGGTGAAGATCGATCCAGACTCTGACGCGATGAAGGCCCTCGAGACCTACATCTACTGGTCGAACAAGAACTCCAAGCTCGATCCCGGCCGGCACTGAGGTGGAGTCGAGCCCGCCGATGGCCGGTCAGGCGGCCTCACGACCGCCGGGGCTCTCCAGGCGCGCGTTCGTGCGCCTGGCCTCGGCGGCCGTGGGGCTCTGGGCAGAAGGGGGGCGAGGCCGCGCCTGGGGGGCGACGCCGGCCCGGCGCCTCTCGGTGGAGGATCCGGGTCTCCTCCCGCCGTTCGAGCGCCTCCACTTCCCGGTCCTCCGGCTCCCCGTGATCACCATCAACGGGGCGAAGGTCCCGGTCGTGGTCGAGATGGCCCACCCCATGGAGCCCGGTCACTACATCACCAGCGTCCACGTCGTGAACGAGCGGGATCCCGTTCCCTCGAAGGGCGTGTTCCATTTCACTCCCGCCAACGGCCAGGTCTATCTGGCCTTCCAAGCCCGAGTGGATCAGGGCATCTCCGAGGTGTCCGTGACCGCCGAGTGCAACCTCCACGGTCGCTGGGCCAGCACCCGCTCCATCAACATCCCGGACGGCGCGGGGGGCTGTGCGGGTCCGGCGCCACCGCCAGGCCGGACCGCCGCTCCCGACATCCTCCCGCCGCGCATCCGGATCCCCCAACTGGTCACGCACGGTCGGATCCGGCCCAACGAGATCATCGAGGTTCAGCTCCTGATCCGGCACCCGAGTCGGACCGGGCTGGCCGGCGCGAATGGGAAGTTCGTCCAGGTCTCCGAGCCATTCCATCTCCAGGAGATGGAGGTCGTCTATGGCGGGGAGCGTGTGAGCCGGTTCGCGATGACGTCCGCCCTCAGCGATGACCCGTTCATCGCGTTCCGGGTCCGGGTCGTTCGCGAAGACCCGCTTCGGATTCTTCTCGTCAACAACCGCGGCCAGCGGTTCGAGGCCACGCATCAGATCCGCTTCTCCTAGTCGACCCGGAGGGGGGCTCCGCCCCCCTTTGTTTCGGGGGGCCGGAACCTCCCCCCAGGAGGGGTTGCGCGGGCAAAGCCCGCGCTCGGAGCGGAACACCATGAGCAACGCGGTCTTGCTCGAGCGAGTCGCCCGGTTTGCCCGGACGAGCTCCCAGCGCCGGGCCGCCCACGACGGTCGGCACGCGCCGCTCTGAGAGAGTGAATGGCCACGAACGAATCGGCGCGAAACGACGCCCTGATC
Organism: uncultured bacterium; assembly: GCA_964416315.1. Classification (GTDB taxonomy): domain Bacteria; phylum Methylomirabilota; class Methylomirabilia; order Rokubacteriales; family DASRDR01; genus CAYQDR01. The sequence continues at coordinate 13,544 of CAYQDR010000052.1, read as the reverse complement.
AACAAAGCCCTCATCCGGGGCTGGCTGGCGTGGGGGTTCTTCTGGCTCTTGTTCGCCCCGACCATCGGGGTCATCGTCTCGACGAAGTTCAACTATCCCGACTTTCTCGGTAACACCTCCTGGCTCACCTTCGGGCGGCTTCGCCCGATCCACGTCAACGGCGTCATCCTCGGTGCGTTCTCCACCCTGTTCATCGGCCTTGCCTACTACATCGTCCCGCGCCTGGCCGGGGTCCGCGTCTGGAAGGAGGGCTGGGGCGTCCCCGCCCTCTGGCTCTGGAACGTCAACCTCCTCCTCGGCTTCCTCTCGCTGGCGACGGGGTGGCCCTGGGGCTGGAACCGCGGCTGGGAGGCGGGCGAGCTGCCGCAGGTGACGAACGTCGTGATCCTGCTGATCCTCGTGTTTCTCACCGTCCAGCATCTCGTGACGCTCAAGCACCGGACCCAGAAGGAGCTGTACGTCTCCCTCTGGTACCTCATTGCCGCGCTCGTGTGGACCGACGTGAACCTCGTGCTCGGCCTCATCGGGCCTTACAACTTCCCCGGCATCAACAACGCCGCCATGCACGGCCTGTTCATCCACTACATCGTCGGGCTCTGGATCACGCCTGCCGGCTACGTTCTCATCTACTACTTCCTGCCCGCGAGCATCCAGGCGCCGATCTACAGCCACAAGCTCTCGCTCATCGGCTTCTGGTCCCTCGCCTTCTTCTACCCGTTCGTCGGCATCCACCACTACCTCTACTCCCCGATCGCCGACTGGGCCGAGACGATCGCCATCGTGTCCTCCATGCTGCTCATCATCCCGGTCTGGACCGTCCTCCAGAACTTCTTCGGGACCATGGTCGGCCACTGGCAGGGCTTCGGCCAGAACCTGCCGGCGAAGTTCCTCATCATGGGCTCGCTCATGTATCTCGCGGGCTGCTTCCAGGGTTCCGTCGAGGCCCTCCGCGCGCTCCAGCAGCCGACACACTTCACCGACTTCGTGATCTCGCACTCTCACCTGACCGTCTTCGGGACCTTCGTCGTCTGGGCCATGGCGGGCGCCATCTACGTGTGGCCCAAGGTGAACGGCACGCAGCTCTGGAGCTTCCGCCTCGGAAACTGGAGTTTCTGGCTCATCACGCTCGGGATCTCCACCATGGGCCTCGGCCTCACCTTTCAGGGGCTCCAGCAGGGCTTCATGTGGATGACGGGGGTCGAGTGGATCGAAACCGTGAACACCATGAAGCCGTCCTGGTTCCTGCGGACCTTCGCGGGAATCTCGATGGACACCGGGATGTCGCTCCTGGTCTATAACCTGATGCGCTCGTCGCTATCGATACCCGCCCGCATCCCCGGCGGGGAGCCCGCCCGACCGTGAGGACGATCAAGTCCCTCGCGCTCGGCGCCGGGTTCGGATTCATCACCCTCGCCGTCTTCGTTCAGGGGTTCCTGCCGGCCGTCACGCCGGAGTCGCGCGACAAGAAGGTCACCCGCGCGGTCCGCAACGACCTCGGCGAGGTGAAGTGGGTGTGGTACGAGGCGGCGGACTACACCCCGCTCGAGCAACGTGGCCGGCGCGTCTACATCCGCGAGGGCTGCTGGTATTGCCACAGCCAGTACGTCCGTCCGGTCACCGGGGAAGAGTTCCGCTGGGGGCCGGTCTCGGAGGCGGGCGAGTACCACTTCGACGCCCCCCACCTCTTCTCCACCCGGCGCATCGGCCCCGACCTCACCCGCGAGGGGTTGAAGTTCGCCGACGGCTGGCACTACGCCCACCACTGGGACGCGCAGATGGTCGTCCCGGATTCGAACATGGCGTCGTTCAAGTGGCTTTTCCACCAGCTCCGGATCCCGGTCCGCAAGGCCGGTGAGGCCTACGTGCTCGGCGACCAACCGGAGCTCGGTCGCTACTTCACGATGGCACCGGAGCCGAAGGTCCTGCTCTTCCCGAACGAGGCCGGCCTGGCCTTCGCGGACCCCCAGGGGCACGAGGGCAAGATCCCGGGCATGCCGGTCCTCGAACTCCGACACTTCGGGGACAGACCGCCCGCGTTCGCGGCGATCACACTCGTGGTGCCGTCCGCGGACATGGTGGGACTCGTGGCCTACCTCCAGAAGCTCGGGACCACCCGCGGGGCCTGGCGGGAGGTCTTCGAGCCGCAGAACGTAGCGGTGAGTGTCATGGAGGTGCCGCGGACCCTCAAGCTGGTCGAGCGTGGGCGGGAGGTGTACATGCAGCGCTGCGTCGGCTGTCATGGCGAGAAAGGGGACGGGAACGGTCCGGCCGCCACGTTCCTGCAGCCGCGTCCCCGAGACTTCACGGTGCCGGCGTTCAAGTTCCGGACGACCCCCTCGGGCTCGCTTCCGACCGACGGCGACCTCTTCCGCACCATCACCCGCGGCGTCCGCTGGACGGCGATGCCGACCTGGCACGAGCTCCACGAGAAGGACCGCCTCGCCGTGATCCAGTTCATCAAGACGTTCGCGCCCGACTTCTGGAAGGATCCCCCGGAACCGCCGCTCGTCATTCCGGAACCCCCCCCGGCCACCCCCGAGCTCGTGATCAAGGGCAAGGAGCTCTTCGTCAAGGCGAAGTGCTGGGAGTGCCACGGGAACGAGGGGAAGGGCGATGGGCCCTCCGCCGGGCAGCTCAAGACGGACGACAAGCTGCCCATCCGCCCCACGGACTTCACCCGCGGACAGTTCAAGGGGGGCTCCAGCGTCCGCGACATCTTCCGCACGATGTCGACGGGTCTGAACGGCACGCCCATGCCCTCGTTCACCGAGTCCATGAAGGAGGAAGAGCGCTGGGCGATCAGCTACTTCGTGCTCTCGCTCTCGGCGTTCGCGGACCCGCTCACGGGCCAGAAGCTCCGGCTCGACGCGCAGACCAAAGCCATGCTGAACCGACCTGACACGGCGACGGATGCCCGCTACGCCTACGACCCCGATCGCGGGGCCGCGCTCGTTGCAGGTTCGGCCGAGTTCCACCGCTACCGCTTCGGCCTGCGTGGCGGGCCGAAGGACTGACCGGTGCTGGAGTATCTGACCCTCTACGAGTTCATCGTCGCCCTGCTGATGGGGCTCGCGGGGCTCTGCGCGTTCCTGTGGGCTGCGGCCACGGGCCTGCTCGAGAACGTGGAGAGCGTCAAGTACCAGGTCCTCGCGGCCGAGGAGGAAGAGCGGCGTGACTGAGCCCGAGCGCAACCCCGGCGCCCCCGAGCGGGGGCCCGTGCACGAATACGCCCAGGGCGAGATCCGTTCCTACGAGGGCCGCGTGAACCGATGGCTCCTCGTCGTGTACGCGGTCCTGGGCGTCTGGGCCGTGTACTACCTGTTCACCTACTGGGGCGGCCTGGGCCCGGGGCTCGGACGGTGAGGAACGCCATGATCGAGCGATTGCTGATTGTCCTAGCGACGGCGAATCTCCTGGTCCTGCTGAGCGATGTCCTCTTCAACATCTCGCGCGCGTTGAGCCCGCCATTCCCCTTCCGCTAGGACCGTGCCTCGCCCGGCCCTGCCATTGATCACCATGCTCGCGCTCGCGGTCTCTCCCGTTCTCGCGGCCGAGCGCATTCCGCCCTCGTCGGGCCCCGAGCGCTTCGCCTTCGGCGTGTTCCTGGTCGGCACCATCGCCTTCTTCGTCTGGGTCGCCTGGCTGGCGCGGGGCCGGTAAAGGCCCCGCTCACCGGCTGCTTCCGGCGGGGTCACCTCAGAGTCCGTGAAGAAATGGCGGGCGGGTCCGAAACCCGACTCTCCCCGCCCGGGCTTCTCGCAACGCTCCCGTCATCCGCCTCGCGGCCGTGGCGTTCCGCTCCGAGCCGCGGCTTTGCCGCGGCAACCTCTGGGGGGAGGCCCGGGAGGGGGCCGTCGAGGCCCCCTCCCGATGAACTCAGCTCGCGAAGTACTCGATGGTCTTCTTGAACTCCGGATCCAGGAACTGCTTCAGGTCCTTGCCGACGTACTGGTAGAAGGCGGTCTGCGTGCCAGCCTGGGTGATGAAGACCTCGCCGCGCTCGGCCGGCGTCGCAGCCTTGCGGTCCTCCCAGTGCAGCACGACCTTGCCGACCGACGCCGGGATCCCCTCGATCGCCCCGAGCACCTCCTCCGTGACGAGGCGCTTGTACGCCGCGGTGAGGATGAAGCCGTTGTGGAGGACGACCGTCTGGATCCGGTTCGGCTCGGTCGTGATCTTCGCGTTGATCTGCCCGACGAGGTCGAGGACCGTCTTGCGGAACTTCTCGACGCCCTCGTCGAACCGCTTCTGGCGGGTCGCGATCCGCTCGGCCTCCTCCGCGATCCGGCCCTCCACCTTCTTTGCCGTCGCCGTGACCCAATCCTCCGCCATGCCTCCCTCCCTGGTGGGTAGTGCTCCCGTTTACCGTCACGAGGCGCGCGGGTCAAGGATATCCCGCAAGCCGTCCCCCAACAAGTTGAAGCCGAGCACCGCGAGCGCGATCGCCGTGCCCGGGAAGATCGCGTACCAGGGCGAGAGCGCGAGGAAGCTCTGGGCATCCTTGAGCATGAGTCCCCAGGACGGATGAGGGGGCTGGGTGCCCAGCCCGAGGTACGACAGCGCCGCCTCGGCGAGGATGGCGATCGGGAACGAGATGGTGGCCTGCACGATCAGCGGAGAGAGCGTGTTCGGCAGGATGTGGCGGCCGATGATCGCCCAGTCGCGGGCCCCGAGCGCGCGGGCCGCCAGCACGAACTCCTGCTCGCGGAGCGAGAGGAAGCTGCCGCGCGTGAGCCGCGCGAAGATCGGGATGTAGGCCACGCCGACGGCCACCATGCTGATCACGATGCCGGGGCCGAAGGCGGCCGTCACCAGGAGCGCCGAGAGCACGGCGGGGAAGCCGTAGACCGCGTCCATCAGCCGCATCAGCGCCTCGTCGAGCCACCCGCCGAAGTACCCCCCGGCCATCCCGAGGATGACGCCGACCCCCATCCCGATCCCCACCGCCACGCCCCCGACCACGAGGGAGGCTGCGGCGCCGCGCATGACCCGCGAGAGGAGGTCGCGGCCGTACTGGTCGGTGCCGAGGGGGTGCCCCGCCGAGGGGGCCTCGAGCCGCCCGGCGATGTTCATCTGGAGGGGGTCGCGAGGCGTGTAGACCAGCGACAGCGCGGCGACGAGGACGATCGCGGCCGTGATGACGAGACCGGTCACGAAGCTCCCGTGGCCGAGCGACCGCCGCCAGCGCCTATTCATACCGGATGCGGGGATCGAGAACCCCGTAGAGGAGATCGACGGCGAAGTTCAGCGTGACGATGGTCGTGGCCACGAAGAGCACGACCCCCTGGACGACGGGCAGGTCGCGCGCGCCGATCGCGCCGAGCGCGAGCCGCCCGAGTCCCGGCAGGTAGAAGACGTTCTCGAGGACGATGCTCCCCGCCATGAGCTGCCCGAGCTGGAGCCCGACGATCGTCACGACGGGGATGAGGGCGTTGCGGAACACGTGCTTCCACGTCACCACGCGCTCGGTGAGCCCCTTGGCCCGCGCCGTCCGCACGTGCTCGGCGCGGAGGACCTCGAGGACGGCCGAGCGCGTCGTCCGCGTGAGGATCGCGGCCTGGATCAAGCCAAGGGCAAGGGCCGGGAGGAGGAGCGAGCGAACCCCCGGCCAGAGGCCTTGCTCCCAGCCCGCGAACCCGCCTGCCTGGATCCAGGCGAGGTGCACGGCGAAGAGGAGGATGAGGAGCAGCCCGGCCCAGAACGAGGGGATCGCGATCCCGAGTTGCGAGGCGACGATCGCCAGGTAGTCCCCGAGCCCGCGGTGGTGGGTCGCCGCGTACATCCCGAGCGGGAGCGCCGCCGCGGTCATGAAGAGGGCCGCCAGCAGCGTGAGCGGGAGCGTCACGCGGAGGCGGCTCAGGATCAGCCCCCCGACCGGCACGTCGTACTGGATCGAGCGGCCGAGGTCGCCCTGGAGGGCCCCGCGGATCCAGTCCCAGTACTGGACGGCGAGCGGCCGGTCGAGCCCCATCGCCTCGCGGAGCCGGGCGGCCGCCTCCGGACTCGCCTCCGTGCCCATGATGATCAGCGCGGGGTCGCCCGGGAGCACCCGGATCACGACGAAGATCAGGACCGAGACCACGACGAGCGTGGCGGCGAAGGCGAGGAGCCGCCGGAGGACGTAGCGCCGCATCTTTCTTCGGAGGGGGGCTACGCCCCCTTTCGTTCAGGCCGGCGCAGCTGCGCCGGGCGGCCCTCCTGGCAAAGCCAGGCCGTTCGCCATCCGGCGAACGGCTCGGGCCTGCCTCCCCCCACAGGGCGATCCGAGGGTGGAACCGGACGGAGCGTCGCACGTCCGGGAGAGGCCCCGGCGCCGCCGACGCGAGGGAGCGGCATGAAGGGGAACGCGCGGCTACTTGGCCCAGGAGACCTCGGCGAGATCGAACGAGGGGGTGGGCAGGTCCCTCCAGATCCCCTGGACGCCCTTCTTGGTGGCCACGATACGCGGGTAGGCATAGAGCCAGACCACCGGCGCCTCCTCGACCATGATCTCCTGGAGCTGCCGGTAGAGGGCGCGGCGCTTGGCATCGTCGAGCGCCGTCAGGGCCTGCTTGTAGATCTCCTGGAAGCGCGGGCTGTCGTACCGGAAGTAGTACTTCGGGTTGGCGTAGTTCCCCTCGTCCCACGCCTCGGCGTGGCCGATGATCGTCATGTCGTAGTCGGCGTTCCGGTAGATCCGGTCGAGCCACTGGCCCCACTCGATCTGCTCGAGCTTGACCCGGATGCCGACCTTGCCGAGCTGGCTCACGAGAACCTCACCCGTCCACACCGTGTATGGATACTGCGGCGGCACCTTGAGGACTGCGTCGAAGCCTTGCGGGTAGCCCGCTTCGGCGAGGAGCTGCTTCGCCTTCTCGGGGCTGTGCGACACGGCCTTCGCCATGTCCACGAAGTAGGGGTTCAGCGGGTCCACGTTCGTCCCGAGGATCCGCCCGAACCCGAACATCGCCCCCTTGACGACCTCCTCCTTGTTGATGGCGTGCGTGATGGCGCGGCGTACGCGCACGTCGGAGAACGGCCTCTTCGAATTGTTGAGCGCGAGGATCACGTCGTTCGTGGTCTGACCGACGATGACCTGGAGGGTCGGCGAGCGGCGGACGACCTCGACCGACTCCGGCCCGAGCCCGAAGGCCAGCACGTCGATGTCCCCGGCCTGAAGCGCCGCGAGCGCGGCATTGGGATCCGGGATGAACCGGAACGTCACCTGCTCGAGCCGGGGCAGGCCCTTGACGTGGTAGTCGGGGTTGCGCCTCAGCACGATCCGGTCCCCCCGGTCCCAGCGGGCGAGCATGAAGGGCCCGGTGCCGACCGGCTGGGATTTCATCTGCTCGACCGCCTCGCGCGGGTAGATGACGGAGCCCTGGCGGGCGAGGTTGTGGACGAACATCGCGTTCAGCTTCTTGAGGCTGACCGTCACGGTGTGCTCGTCCTTGACGTGAATCGCCGCGATGTCCTCGTAGTGCCGCACGTGCGGGTGCTTCGTCTCGGGGTTCCGCGCCCGGTCGAGGACGTACTTGACGTCCCCGGCCGTCAACAGCCGGCCGGTATGGAAGCGGACCCCCTTCTTGAGGAAGAAGGTGTAGTTCAGGTTGTCGGACGTGTACCACCGCTCGGCGAGCCAAGGGACGAGCTTCCCGGTCGCGTCCACCTTCATCAGGGTTTCCTGGATGTTGTAGAACACGACCGTGGCCGTCGCGGAGGCCGGCGTCGCCGTGAGGTCGAGCCCCGGCGGCTCCGCCGTGGTCTGGACCGTCAGCGCGGCCGCGGCGGGCTGCGCGGAGACGGCCGCCGGGGTCGCCGCGAGGAGGAGCAGGGGGGCCAGGGTGATCGCGGAACGGATTCGGGTCATGGGTGCGTGCCTCCGCATGGACGGCGGCTGGAATCTGGCGCCCACTATACCCGAACCGCCACCCGGCCCACAAGGCGGGAGCCCATGCGAATCCGCGGGAGCCCCGCCGTCGTGGCCCTCCTCTGCGTCGCCGCGGGCGCGGCCGCCGGCTGGAGCGGCCGCGCGGCCTGGACCCAGGGCCCGCGCGTGACCACGGACGTCCTCTTCACCCGAACGACGGACGAGATCCCCCGGCGCGTCGGGCTCCGGGTGCACCTGAACCGCTGGGACCCGGGCGCCGAGACCACGCGCCACGAGCACTCGGGGCCCGTGCTCCACTACGTCCTGGAGGGTGAGGTCGAGTCGGTCCGCGACGACGGGACGGAGGTCTTCCGGGCCGGCGAGGTGAAGTGGGAGCGGGCGCGGACCCCGCACAACGTGCGGAACGTTTCGGGGCGCCCGGCGCGGGTCCTCACGCTTCACCTCGACCCGGCGCGCTGAGTCACCCAGGCCTGGCTCAGGAGGCCGTCTAAGTAAGACGAGGCGCAGCGCGGGGACAAACCGCCAACGGGAAAGGGTTCCACTCCGAGCGGCGGCTTTGCCGCCGCAACGTTCTTTGGGGGGAGGGTTCGGAGGGGGCCGTCGAGGCCCCCTCCGATGAGCTCAGGCCGTCGGGGCGCGCCCTCGCCACTCCACGGCGCCGATCGTGGCAAGCTGGGCGAGGGCCCGGCTCACGTCCGGCTCGGCGAGGCCGAGCGCGCGCGCCACCTGGGCCGTCGAGCGGATCCCGTCGAGCGCCGCGAGCAGTCGCTCCACGCTCTCGGTCGCGCGCGCGGTCGTGACGCGCCCGTCGGGAGACAGCGCGACCAGGAGCCGCGTCGGCCCCCGCGGGGGGACGGGCGGCTCGGCGTCGCCCCGCCGCACGGCCGCGACCACACCCGTCACGTCCCAGTCCAGCGCGCAGATCCGCACTGACGCCGACCGAGCCGACACGTTGCCCGCCGCCCCGCCGTCACCCCAGCAGCGCGGCCCGGCCTCGGCCCGGAACAGCGCCCCCTCGTAGGCGACGAGGTCCCGGCCCCAGGGCAGGTCCCCCAGGGCCGCGAGGAGGCGGGCCTCCACGCGCCCCGCGAGGCGCTCGGCCGTCCCGGCCGAGCCCACCTCCGCGGCCTCGAGGAGGGCGTCGAAGGCCGGCTCGCGGAGGAGCACCAGCGGGTCCACACCCCGGCGGCGGGCCAGCGCGCGGCTCGCGGCGAAGAGGCGCACGATCCGCTCCCGGTAAAAATGGCGCCCCATGAACCGGGCGAGCCGGCCCAGGCGCTCCCGGTCGGCGCCGCGGAGGACGGCGGCCTCCTCGGCCCCGATCGCGGCCTCGAGCGCCCCGTCCCGCCCGGACGCGGCGAGGGCGTCACGCAGCGCCGCGCTCGTCAGCACGCGCAGGAGGGCGTCGTGGAGGCTGCGGCCGGTCACGCGCCAGCTCTCAGATCACCGCCCCCGGACGATGACGGCCTGGTCCCGGGCCGGTCACGCCGGAAGGGCGAAGGCGTCGCGGATCGCCCGCACGCCCGCGTGGAGCGTCTCGACCGTGAGCGCCGTCGAAAACGCGTCGAACGTGACCGCGCGGAGGCCCGGAGCGCGCTCGGCCGCGTACAGCGCGAGATCCAGCATCTCCCGGCCGGGCGCGGCCGCCCCGATCCACGGGCCCCCGAGGTCCCGGTCGGGCTCCGTGCCGGCGACGTGCAGCTCGACGATCCGGTCGAGGGGCAGGGCGGCGACGAACTCCCGCGGCCCGACACCGGCGTAGCGCGCGGAGAGCGACGCGTGGGCGACGTCGAGGAGCATCCCGCACCCGCTCTCCGCGTAGAAGCGATGGACGAACTCGACCTCCCCGAGCTGCGGGAGCGGCAGGCGGAGGTACGTCGGGATCGGCTCAAGCACGAGCGGCCGGGCGAGCGCCTCCCGCAGGGCGCGCGCGTTCCGGACGTAGTCGGCCAAGAGGTCCTCCGTGTAGAGCGGCGGGAAGACGTAGTCCACGAAGGCCCGGCCGTCCGTCGTGTGGACACGCTGGAGGTGCTCGGCGGCCCACGGCGTGTCGTAGAGCGCGGCGAGGCGCCGGGCGCGCTCGAGGGCCACGCCGCCGAGCGGCTCGCTCAGCTGGCCGAGGAAGTCGTGGAGGAGCAGGACGAACCGCCGCCGGACCTCGCCGAAATGGGGATCGTCGGGACGGGGCGGGTCGGCCATCGCGAGGTGCTCGATCAGCCCGGCCGCCTCCAGCGTCGCCGCGGCGAGGTGCGGATTGTAGAACGCGCCGACCGAGACGCGCATGGCCCGAACGTAACACGGCCCCGGGTGGCGACGCCACCCGGGGCCGTGTCGGTGCTCCTCAGCCGAGGAGCTGGCTCAGTTGTGTCAGGTTGGAACGATCTCGACGGTGTCGACAACCTCCACAACCAGCTCCATAGGACCCTCCTTCTGAGGTGGGGTGAGGTGCACTTGCATCAGTTAGTCTGACTCAAACGCGCCGGTTTTCGCAAGAGCCCAGGATAACGCGCCGCGTCACCCCGTCAGGAACGCGCAGGCGAGGGCCCCGCCGCGCGCGACGTTGACGATCGGGGCCCGGCTCACGCGCACGTGGAGGCCGAGGTCCCCGGGCGCGTAGAAGAGCCCGAGCGAGACGTAGCAGGGGCCCGCGTGGGCTTGGCCGTCCCGGAGGTAGACCATGACCCGCCGTGTCCCCGGCCGCCGCTCCTGCACCACCCACGCCCCGGGCTCGCGGAGCGCACGGGCGATCCGCTGCTCCCAGCGCGCGGCCGGGGTCTCGCGGCCGAGGAGGATCCCCTCGCCGCTCGAGCCCACGTTCGGCTTGATGAGGAGCCGGCCGCGGCGCCGGCGCGCGTACTCCGGCAGGTCCACGCGCCGGCCGCCCGGTCCGTCCGTGAAGCGGGCGGCGAGGACCCGCGTCCAGGGCACGGCAGCCCGGAGCAGGCGGCGCTCGGCGGGGGTGAAGAGTCGCCGATACTCCGGGCGGACGAGCGCCTCGAGGAGCCCCTTGTGCGCGAACTCGCCGGCGAGCGACGGGAGGACGCGCCCGGCCCCGGCGAGCGCGATGACGGCGCCGGCGCTCCGGCCCCGCGCGGACGGTGGGCCGAGATCCGCGTAGGCGAGGTCCCGGTAGACGAGGTCCACGGGGCAATCGCGCAGGAAGATCCCGGCCCGCGTGCGGCGGAGCTGGTCGGGGGTCCCGCAGGCGGCGCGGACCCCGCGCGCCTCGAAGGCGAGGACCAGTCGCGGCAGCTCGCTGTAGCCAGGGAGCGCCGCCGCCTCCTCGACGAACGCCACCCCGCGGAGGCGTCGCCGGCCGAGCCGGCGCGCCGCGCGCGTGACCCAGCGGTAGACGAGGGCCAGGAGGTCGGGCGGGTCCTCCAGCCGCCCCTGCTCTGCCGCCGTCAGGAGGCGCGGGAAGACCTCTCGGCGGAGGATCGCAGCGCCCGCCGCGTGGTTGTAGAGCCCGGCGAGCCCCGTGGCGTTCGTCTCGAAGAGGACCGGCTGGCCCTGCGGTCCCACCTCCTCGAGGCCGACGTCGGGCCGGATCATGAGCGCCCCCGGGTCCGCCGCCCCCGCGTCCCAGGCGAGCCAGCGCGCGGTCGTCTCCCCGACGGGGCAGAGCGCGCGGAAGTCAAACGCGTCCGCACGGTAGAGCTCCGGGGCGCGGGTCTGGAGGCGATGCACGCAGTCGGCCAGGCGTTCGAGCGTGGGGAGGAGGCGCCGCGAGACGACGAACGGCGTGAGCGCGATCGGGTGCGGTACGGGCCGACCCCGGGCGCGATGCCGGTGATAGAGCGCGACCGTGGCCTCGGCGGCCTCGACCGCGCGGAAGAGCGCACGCCGCGCGGGCCGGTCCAGCCGCGCGAGCCGCGCCGCGGCGAGCGCCTCGAAGGCGGTCATGGCAGACGGCGGAGAGGGTACCACAGCGCCTGAGAAGTGAGCCACGTCCCGGAGGCCGCAGCCCGGAGGCGTCGCGAGCAGATGGTCAAAACCGGGTTGAACGGGAGCGCGGGCTCGGCGTACCATCCCAGCATGGCCCGATCCCTGAGGAGCCCGCGTGCCCTGGCCCGGTGGCGTCGGCGGGCGCTCGCCGAGATGCACCGCTCGCGGGCCGCGACCCTCGCCCTGCTCGCGGGGATCCCCGAGGCAGCGATCCTCCGGCCGCGGACCCAGGGCGCGTGGTCGATCAAGGACGTCCTCACCCACGTCGCCGCGTGGGAGGAGGAAGGAACGCGCCGGCTCCGGCTCATCGCGCGCGGCCAGGCCCGGCGGATGGTCTGGTACGAGACCATGGCCGATGCCGATCGCTTCAACGCGCGGGCCGTCCGCCTGGCCCGCCGCGCGTCCCTTCGGGGCGTCCTCGGCCGGCTCGCGCGCGCCCGCGCCGCCCTCGCCGGGGCGCTCCGGCGGCTCCGCCCGCGGGCGCTCGGGGATCCGGCCCACGAGCTGCCCGTCACCGTCTGGCTCCGCGAGTTCGCGTGGACCCACGAGACGGGGCACCGCCGGGAGATCCGCGCCTGGTGGCGCCGCGCGCGCGCCCGCCGGCACTGAAGGTCTCGGACGGTGAAGGGGCGCTAGGCCGGTGACTCGTCCGCGCGCTCCTGGGCGAAGCGCTTTCGAGCGCGGGCTTTGCCCGCGCAATCCATCCCGGGGGGAGGTTCGGCCCCCCGAAGGAAAGGGGGGCAGGGCCCCCCTCCGAGGATAGTGGGCGTCGACGCCTTTTTCAACGACCGCACCACGATCGACGTCTTCGAGCGGTCCTTCTACGCGGGCCGGGAGGCGGCGGAGGAGGTCGACGAGGTCCTCGCCTGGCGCCCGCTGCCGCGACGACTCCTGGACATCGGCTGCAACGCCGGCCTCCACGCCCTCGAGTGGGCACGGCGCGGGGCGGAGGTGGTCGGGGTGGACTCCGCGCCGGTGGCGATCGACCTCGCCCGCGAGCGCGCGCGAGGCGTGCCGAACGCGCGCTTCGAGGTCGCGGACCTCCTCGACGGCCGCCTGGACCGCTGGGGGCCCTTCGACCTCGTGACGGCGCTCGGCGGTGTCTTCAACTGCGTCGAGCGCGCCGACCTCGTGCCGGCCTTCCGCGCCGTGCGCGCCGCGCTCGCCCCGGGCGGGGACTTCGTCTTCGATGTCCTCCGCTGGTTCGAGGGCGGGCGCCGGATCTTCCTCCGGCGCAACACGCAGGGAGAGCTCAAGATCGTCTGGGAGTTCAGCCTGGACCCCGTCCGGGGCCGGGGGCGGGTGATCGGGCACTTCCTCGAGACCGGGGCCGTCCAGGACTCGGAGCGCTCGTTCTACACGGTCCCGGAGGTCACGACGCTCCTCGGGCTCGGCGGGCTCGACCGGGTCGCCGCGGGAGGCGACCTGGCGTTCACCGTGCGTCCCGAGGACGCCGAGCCCAGCACCTTCTTCCGCGCGCGCCCCCGCCCCGGCTAGAGCCCCGCGGCGCCGGGCGCCCGCGCCGAGAGCCTGACCATGGCTTCCAAGCCGACCTTCGACGTCCTCGTTCACAAGAACGTGACGTGTTCCACGATGCCGAGCGCGCCTCCCACGTGCGGCTCCCGGTGATCCCCGCGTGAGGGCCGCTTGCGCCCGGTGGTAGACTCGCTGCGACAGTCGGAGTAGAGATGACGGTTACCCGTAACCCCCTCCACGGATCCGGACGTGC
>CAYQDR010000051.1:0-30523 GCA_964416315.1 uncultured bacterium | reverse complement strand
CCAGCGGCAAAGAAGTCGAGCCGGGAGATGTCAGAAAGCGTGGGCGCTAACAGTCCCGGGGCTTGGCTTGACCTTGGGCGCTCCTGTGAGATATGGAAAGACCAGCGATAGTGCCCCTTGACGGTGTGAGGATCTGTTTGGGTAGGGTGCTGTCTAGCGCGTGGTATGGCGGTGAGGGATCGTCCAGCCGTCTGGGATGGGGAGGGCTCCTATGAAATGGCACGGGCCGGCGCGACCATGGGGGGTGCTGCTCCTGGCGGCACTGACTCTGGGAACCTCTTGTACCCTACTTGACCCGGCGCCCCCACCCCTGCCTCCTCCGGTGGCGAAAGCCGAGCCCCCGCCCCCCATCTGTCCGCCGCCCCCCCCCGACAACTTCACCGACCTCATAACCGTCATCGATTCACCAGAGGATGACATGTGGCCGGTCGTGTCACCCGACGGCAGACGGCTCGCCTTCGTCCGGGGCAGCGGGCCGCTGGGCTCCGAGCGGGCGCGCAACTTCGATGTCTTCTACGTGAACCGGCCAGGTCGGCCGAACCCGATCCAGGTGACGCGCCACGCGAGCGGGGAAGCATTCCCGAGCTGGATGCCCTCCGGGCAGGAGCTTTACTACACGTCGGATCGCCTGAGTGTGCTCACGATCTGGCGCACGGTGCTGGAGGCGCTCACAGGCGATATCCAGATCACGGGTCGCGACGCCCACGACTTCGCCCCGTCAGTCTCGCCCGACGGTAGGAAGATCGTGTTTAATGCGTGGCCGACCGCGTCCGGTCAGCCCAAGCCCTCGCTCTACCCGGGGCTACGGCCGGCGGCGGACAAGCCTGGTCCTTCCCTCTGGATCGCCAACGCCGACGGTGCACTGCTTACGCAGATCGCGGTGGCGGGATATCACCCACGGTGGACGCCCGACGGACGGAGGATCCTCTTTTACGCCTCGACCGGCGAGAACTTCGACATATGGATGATTAATGCGGACGGCTCCGAGCGGACACAGTTGACCAACGATCCGGCCGACGAGATCGATCCTACCATCTCGCCAGACATGGGTACCCTCGTCTATGCAGCTTACGACCGGGCGAAGGAGAACTTCGACCTTTGGGCGATCAACCTCAGTGAGCAGGGGGGTCGGACGCAGCTGACGTTCGACTGCGCGGATGACCGTAACCCTGCCTGGGCAGCCGACGGGATTCTGTTCTTCCAGAGCCAACGGAACAAGCAGTGGGACATACTCGGCGGGCGGCCACAGATCCCGTGGAGGCGGTAGGGTGGCGAGTTGCGGACGCTCCATCGGATCACGGCGCGTCCTAGCGCGGCGTCTGAGCGTCGTTATTCTCGGCGCCGTGATGTCCTTGGGCGCGGCGTGCGAGGACTTGCTGCTCAACTGGCGGCTGCTCAGGCAGCCGTCCAAGGCCTCTGAGACCGCACCGGCGCCGAAGGAGCCGGTCGCCGAACAGCCACTGCGTCCCGACGCGGTGGCCGAAGAGGGCCAGATCACCACCGACCCGAGCCCAGAGCTGTGGCCTGTGGTATCTCGCGACGGGCAGTCTCTGTTCTTCACATCCCGCAAGACGGGAAACTTCGAACTGTTCCGGCTCGACCTCGCCAACCCCCGGCTTCAGTACCAGCTTACGGGTGGCGGCGACACCAAGTGCCGCAGCGCGATCAGCGCCGACGGCAACACGGTCGTTCTCGAGGTGTTGTCTGATCCGCGTCGGGATCTCTTCTCTCTAGCTCGCCTGTCGCTGCCGGAACGTCGGATGGCACCGCTGGTGAGTCGACCAATCCACGTGCTGACGCCGGATCTCTCCCCCAACGGCCGCCGACTGGCCTTCGCCCTCGTCGAGGCTCCAGCAGACGCTGCCAAGTTCGCATCGTGCCTGCCTCCCCTGCACGAGGCTCTGGGAGTCACGCAACCTCCACTTCAGCCGTCGATCTGGGTCGCGAGTGTCGATGGAACGGGCCCCGTGTACCTCGGGCGTGGGTTTTACCCCCGGTGGTCGCTCGATGGGAGGAGACTGACCTTCGTCTCGCGCGCGACTGGGAATGCCGACCTCTGGCTCGTTGGTGTGGACGGTTCCAATCTGACCCAGCTCACCTCCGATCCCAGCGACGAGATCGACCCGGCGTGGTCGCCCGACGGCACGCGGCTCGTCTTCGCGTCCGATCGGCGGGTCAAGGGCAACTTCGACCTCTGGCTGATCGACCTGAGGGACGGCCGCCTCGTCCAGCTGACTGGGGATCCCGGCCACGATGGCGGCCCCGCCTGGTCACCGGACGGACGGTATGTCTACTTCCACAGCTCCCGCAATGGCAACTGGGATCTCTACCGAGTCATCCCCCTGCTGCGTTAGGCGTCTAGCAGTGCAACGGGGTGTGGCGGTAGCTATGATCCCCGTCCTCGTTATGCTCAGTTTCGTGGGCTGCGCTACCAGGACCCAGACAGGTGCGGCCGTTGGGGCGGCCGCGGGCGCAGGAGTCGGGGCCGCAGTGGGAGGCGCGGCCGCGGGCAAGAGGGGAGCGTTGATAGGTGCGGCCGCTGGTGCCGCCGTGGGGCTCATCATCGGCGCCCTCGTAGGCCGGCACTTGGATCAACGCACCGGGGATCGCGCGGCGGCAGTCAGGGAGCTGGGGCGGCCCGCGGCAGAGGGCAACATCATCGACATCAGGAGATACGAGGTTGTTCCGGCCCCGGCCAAGCCTGGGCAGACCATCGTTGTGCGCATGGACTACTTCGTGGTTGCCCCGAATCCAGACCAGAAGGTCGACCTGCGTGAGTGGCGCGTCATCAGACGCGACGGGCAGGATGTGACCCAGCCCGACTACCGGCAGCTCCGCGTGGAGCAGGGGACCTACACGAGTCAGTACCGGTTCCGGCTGCTGAGCAACACGCCGCCCGGTCGGTATTCCGTCGTCACGATCCTGGCGACCGAGGGCGAAGTCTCGCACCAGAAGGTTGCCGAAGCGGCCCTCGTGGTTGAGTAGTCGAAACGAGGATTGACCGCGAGTGGCGCGCAGCGACCTGTGCGCTGGCTGTGCTGGGCGTTCGCGAGCGCAATCAGCTCGCGAGGAGGGTGGCGACTGCGGGGAACGCCACCGCCCGGTGCGCGCCGAACCGCGCCCAGAGCTCCTCGAGGAACTCCCAGAAGGCTCCCTCCATGTCGCGGTGGTGGGTGAGGAGCCCCGTCGGCTCGGCGGGGTCCCCCCGCCCCTCGCGGCGGCCGGCGAGGTGCTCGCGGAGCGCGTGGAGCGCCGCGGCCGCGCCGGCGAATCGCTTCCCCTCGCGCCAGCGGATCGGGTCGGCATGGCAGTTCAGGTGGCGGAGCCCCGGCACGGGCTCGGGCATGGGGCGCCGACCGAACGCGGAGAGCGCGCGGTAGCCGAGCCGCGGGAGCCCCGCCCGCACCGCCGGCGCGATCCGGTTCCAGGGTGGCACGAAGACGGGGAGGAAGCGGGCGCCGAAGGCCGTCCCGAGCCGGTCGCGGCCGGCGGCCAGCTCCGCGAGGACCGTCTCGGTCGGCCGCGCCGCCCCGCACTCGGCCGGGCGGACCTTGGCCGCGCCCGGGGCCGGGTCGCGCTCGTGGTTGGCGTGGGCGAAGCCGTGCTGGAGGACGGCGACCCCGTCAGGCGCGGCGTGGATCGCGACCGCGCCCTCCGGCGTGAGCCAGGCGGGGACCACGGCCAGGCCGAGCGGGAGCGCCCGGGCCGCGGCCAGCGCGAGGAGCCGCGCGAGGGTCGGGTGCGCCCCGCCCGCGTCGTCGTCGCGCCAGAAGAAGCTCGCCTCGCGGCCCGCCCGCGCCCACGCGTCGAGCTCGGCGGCGAGGGCGCGCCAGGCCGCCTCGTCCCAGCTCCCGCTCACGGGGTCCCCCCGCACCCCCGACGCCTCATTCGCTGGACCGCCCCGGCCCGCCGTCTCGCCGGTAGACGTAGTAGCGGTCGGCGTGCTGGACGTCGCCGGTCGTGTCCACGCGCGCGAGCTGCCACGCGGGCTCGAGCGTGAGGTCCTGGTCGCTCAGGACCAGGGCATCGGGCTTGAGCCAGCGATGGGTCGCCCCCATCACGAGCTCGGGCACGGTCTCGTCCTCCGGCCCGCCGACCCCGAGGTCGAGGTGGACGAGGATCACGCGCCCGGCGAACCGCGCCTGGAGCGCCGCGTCTCGGAGGGTGTCGGCGAGTTCGCCGAGGACGAGATGGTCGGCCGGTGGCCGGGATCGCGGGTGCGTGACGTCGCACCGGTCGAAGCAGAACACCTCGTGCCGCGGAAACCGCTCGCGGAGATGCGAGTACGACCGGCCGGTGCCGAGGCCGAACTCGACGATCAGGCCGTCCAGACCCTGGAGCCACCGCGCGGCGAGGTTGATCGCGTCGCGCTGGGCGATCTTCTGCCCGATGTGCGAGTCGAGGCGGCTCATTGGGTCCCCCCGCACCCCCGCCCCCTCCCACCCCTCAGGGGGGGAGGGGCGCCGCTGGCCTTCCCGGCGTCGTCGCGGGGGTGGGGTGACACAGCGTGGCTCATTGGGTCCCCCCGCACCCCCGACCCCTCCCTCCCCTCCGGGGGGGAGGGGAGCACCGTGCTCCCCCGTCTCTGTCGCGGGGCGGCCTGGACATGCTCCGGCTCATCGGCCCTGGCGCGCCGCGGCGACCCCGTCGACGAGCTCCCGCAGGATCGCGACGGAGCGCGCCGCGCCGTCGAGGTCGAGGCGGGCCGGGGCGGGGAAGCCCGGGGTGGTCAGGGCCGCCTCCATCGCCGCGGCGAGCCGCGCGGGGGCGAGCTCCGCCTCCGGCACCGCGAGGCAGAGCCCGCGCTCGGCGAAGAGCCGCGCGCGGAGCGGCTGCTCGTCGCCGCTCCCCTCGTAGGGGACGACGACCGCGCGGACGCCGCTCGCGACGACGTCGAGGAGCGTGTTGTAGCCGGCCTGGCTGACGGAGAGCGCGGCCTGGCGTAAGAGAGCGGGGAAGTCATCGCGAAAGGTTTCGACGACGACCGCCGGCCGGCCGGCCACGGGGGTGAGGCGCCCCGCGAGCGTCTGGAGCTCGGCGCGGATCGGATCGGGGAGATACGGCCCCGTGACGAGCCGCCAGGGGAGCGCCGCCGCGGCCGGCGAGAGGGCGCGCGTCGCGAGCACGGCGCTGAACAGTGCCCCGGCGACGCGCCCGCCCCCGCCCGACACCACGACCTCGCTGCGCGGCGCGCTCGCCGTGGACCCCGGGGCGGGCGCCACGAGATAGCCCGTGTAGACGAGGGTCTCCCCGAGGCGATGGGCGAGCGCGAAGGTCCGAGAGAGCGGGATCACGTCCGGGCTCCCGTGGACCAGGACGCGGTCCACCCACGCGCGGATCACCCCGAGGACCGTCAGCTCGGACCATGACGGGTTCCGCTTGCTCACGACGATGTCGCGCAGGCTCACGGCGACCCGCGGGGCGGCGGGGCCGCGCCGGCGGCGGTCGTCGCCGAGCGTGAGGAGCAACGGCGCCAGCTCGAACGCGAGTCCGTGCCGGCCGAACGGGAAGAGCTCGAAGAGGACGACCGCGGGATCGGCGCGCGCGGCAAGCTCGGCGAGCCGCGCCCGCCGCTCGGCCAGGTACCGCGCGTCGGGCGCGCGCCCGTCGGGCAGGGCGAGCGCGCTCGCGGCGTCGTCGGCCGCGGTCAGCGGCGGCAGGGCGACCTCCTC
Source organism: uncultured bacterium (assembly GCA_964416315.1). Classification (GTDB taxonomy): domain Bacteria; phylum Methylomirabilota; class Methylomirabilia; order Rokubacteriales; family DASRDR01; genus CAYQDR01. Next base: position 24,851 of record CAYQDR010000051.1, on the reverse strand, counting down.
CGCCCCGCCGAGGTCGAGTCCGGGGACGGGTAGCCCGCCCGTGATGAACAAGACCGACTCACCGGCCTTGACCAGCGCGCGCACGAGGAGCGCCGCCCGGTGGAGGTGGCCGAGCCCGAGGAGGTGCTGGCAGTAGAAGAGGATCGGCGGCCGGCGCATCCGGGCTCAGGGGGGCGTCAACGGCTCGTTCAGCGTCAGGAGCTGGAGGCGACCGTCGCCGCGCCGTCGCAGGCGGTGGAGCCGCTCGGGCAGGAGCCGGAGGGGCGCCGGCGAGCGGAGGTCCCAGCCCACGGCGGCCGCGAGGAGGACCCGGATCACGCCGCCGTGCGTCACCGCGATCCACGTGTCGGGCCCGTCAGCGCCCGCGATCTCGTCGAGCCACGCCCGGGCACGGGCGAGCACGTCGCGCGGCGACTCCCCGCCGTCCGGGCGCTGCTCCCACCCCACCTCGCGCGCCCGGGCGTCCACCTGCTCGTAGGTGAGCCCCTCCCAGTCGCCGTAGTGCATCTCGGCGAGGCGCGGCTCGAGGAGCGGGCGTGTCGCGCCGAGCCCCCGGGCGGTCTCGACCGCGCGGCGGAGCGGGCTCACGGCCCACGCCAGCGCGCCCTCGGCCTGCCGGGCGGCGAGGTCGGCCGGCAGCCGCCACCGCGCGACCTGCGCCGCCCCCTCGGGGGAGAGCGGGAGGTCGGCCCGCCCCTGGACGCGTCGGGCCACCGTCCACGCGGTCGCGGCGTGGCGCACGAGGGCGACGTAGACCGAGCGGCTCACGCCACACCCAGGCGAGCGAGGCCGTCCTTGAGCCGGCGCTCCATCGCCTCCGTGGTCCGCTCGGCCGCGACGAAGCGGTGGCCGGCCGCGCCGAGCCGCGCGCGTCGCGCGGGGTCCTCGAGCAGCGCGCCGAGGCCCGCGGCATACGCCTGGGGCGTGGGGTCGGTGAGCAGCCCGCCCTCGGGCGGCACCATGAACGCGGGGCCGGGACCCCGGCAGGCGACGCTCGGCAGACCGGCGGCCGCCGCCTCGAGGTAGACCAGGCCGAGGGCGTCGCCCAGGCCGGGAAAGGCGAAGAGGTCCGCGCCCCAGTAGACGGGTGGGAGCGCGGCGGGCTCGAGGGCACCGAGGAGGCAGACGCGCTCGCCGGGGAGCGGGGCGAGCGCCGCCTCGACGTCGCGTCGCGCCGGGCCATCGCCCGCGACGGCGAGCCGCCAGGGCCGCGCCAGCGCCTCGCCCGCGAGGCGCGCGAGCGCCGCCGCCAGCAGGCGGTAGGAATCGAGCTTGTCCGCGGCGCGCATCATCGCGACACAGAGCAGGATGGGCCCCTCGGGGGCGGCGAAGCGCCGCGTGAGCGCCGCCCGGGCCTCGGCGCGCCCGCCCTGGGTCGTCTCGAACCGTGCGACGTCCACCGCGGGTGGCAGGAGGACGAGGCGCTCCTCGGCGAACTGCGGGGCCCGGAAGGCCGCGAGGGCCGGCAGGTCGCGCGGGCTCATCGCGAAGATCAGGTCGGCCCGCCGCACGGCGAGGCGCGCGGCGCTGACCCACGGGCGGAACGCCGTCCGCCGCCCCTTCCCCGAGAGCGCCGTGTCCACGAGGACGTAGGGGATCTCGAGGGCCGTCGCCACCGCGGGGCCGACGAGGTCCGGACAGCGGTGGTAGTTCTGGTAGGTCATCCAGAGCCGCGGCCGGCGTGCCGGGGCCCGGCGGCGGTAGCGCGCGATGAGGGTCGCCGCGACGAGCGCGGCGCGCCGCTCGAGCCGCGTCGCGTCGGCGGGGTCGAAGCTCCGCCGCCAGGCGAGGACCCGGCTCGCCAGCTCCGGCTCGAAGCCGCACGCGGCGAGGGCCGCGATGAGCGTTCGGGCGATCTCGCGGTCGCCCGACACCTCCCGGTCGCGGGGGTGCTTGAGCGGCGCGTAGAACGCGGCGACGGGTCGCGCGCCGGTCACGGCCGGGCCGGGGCGAGCAGGGCCCCGGGCGCGCCGTCGAGCGCGGGGGCGAGCAGCGCCGCGAGACGGTCGGCGCCGGCCTCGAGGTCCCAGCCCTCCGCGACGCGCCGGATGGCCGCCACGCCGAGTCGCCGACGGGCCGCGGGGTCGGCGACGAGCTCGGTGAGCGCGGCGGCCAGCGCCGCGGGATCCTGGGGCGGGACGAGCCGGCCGTTGACGCCGTCCTCGACGATCTCGGGGAGGGCCGACACGCGGGTCGCGACCACGGGGAGGCCCTGGGAGAGCGCTTCGACGACGACGTTCGGGAGGCCGTCCCGGTCACCGTTCCGCACGATGCGGGGGGCTAGGACGAACAGATCGCTCTCGCGGTACAGCGCCCGGACGGCGGGGTGGTCGAGCGGGCCCGTCCAGTGGATCCGTCCTTCGAGGCCGAGCGTCCGGGCGAGTCGCCGGAGCTTCGCCTCCTGCGGGCCGTAGCCCACCAGGGTGAGGGCGACCGCCCTCGGGACCCGGGCGACCGCGCGCAGCAGGACGTCGAAGCCCTTCTTGTCCTGGAGGCGCCCCACCGCGAGCAGGCGCACCGGATCGGCCGGGTCGGCCCCGTCGCGGGCGGAGCCGTAGGCGGCGGGGGGCGCGAAGAAGGCGTGGTCGAGTCCGTGATAGACGAGGTGGACCGGGGCCGCAGGGGCGAGCCGCAGGAGCTGCTCCTGGTTCGCGCGCGTGCAGGTCACGGTGAAGTCGGCGTCCCGGAGCTTTTCGGAGAGCTCCCAGGCCGGTCGCGTCCAGACGTCCTTGGCGTGGCCCGACAGGCTGTAGCCGAGGCCCGTGAGTCGTGCCGCGTAGCGCGCCACCGAGGCCGGCGTGTGGAGGAAGTGGGCGTGGAGGTGGCGGGCGCCTGCCGGGAGCTCCGCCGCGAGGACCCCGGCCTGGCCGAGTCGGCGGACACGGTTCGGGGTCGGGTCGCGGACGAGGTCGCGGAGCCACAGGCGGAGGGTCGCGAGGTAGCGGCCCGGGGCCTGCCGGAAGGCACGGACGTGCCCCCGGACCACGCGCAGCGGCGCGTCCACGAGGTACTCCGGCAGGTAGAGGACGGGTGCCCGGATCTCCGCGTGGACCGGGTGGCTGATCCGGTCGTAGGGGTGCCGCAGGGAGACGATCGCGAGCCGGAGCCCCCGGCGCTCGAGGGCGTGGAGCTCCTGCGCGATGAAGGTCTCGGAGACGCGCGGGTACCCCTTGACGACGACGACCAGCACCGGAGCGCCGTCGGGAGCGGGCGGGCCGGCGGGAGGATCCGTCACGGCCGGCAGGGGCTGGAAGTCCGGTCCGGGTTGCACCCCGACATTATGCCGGACCCTTGCGGGGGCGGGTACCCACGGCCGAATGGCTGTGGGTGGGCCCGATGTGGTCACCGGATGGCGACCACCCCGGCTTCGCCCGGAGGGCCGCCCGGCGCAGCCGCGCCGGCCTGAAAGGAACGGGGGCTGCGCCCCCCTCCGAGGTCTCAGCCGACTGCCCGGCGGACCTCCTGCCCGTTCAGGCGCCAGCGGGCGACCGTGGCGTTGATGTGCCGCAGCCCGTCCAGCAGGCCGGGAACGCGGTGGCTGGCGGGCAGCGGCTGCTGCGGGAGCTGGACGATCGCCTCGGCGAGCGCCTCCGGGGTGAGGCGGTCCGGGTGGAGGACCTGCACCAGGCCCAGCCGGGAGGCGGCCTGGGCCCGGAGGAGCTGCTCGGTGCGTGGCTTCACGCGCGGGACGATGAGGCTCCGCTTGTTGAGGGACAGGAGCTCGCAGAAGGTGTTGTAGCCGCCGAGGCAGACCACGGCCGCGGCCGGCTCCATGAGGTTCTCGAGGTGCTCGTGGAAGGTGAGCGTCGTCACGCGGCTGAGCCGCGCGGCGCGCCGCTCGAACGCGGCGCGCTGGTGCGCGGGGAGGAAGGGCCCGTAGACCACCAGCGCGGGCCAGGGCAACCGGCCGTTGAAGCGCTCGTAGGCCGACAGCGCCGCATCCACGAGCTCGGCGCCGTCGCCGCCGCCGCCGGGCGTGACGAGGAGGAACGGCCCCTTCTGGACGGTGGCCTCGTGCGGCAGGGGCAGCTCGGACTGCGGCTCGCGGCGGAGGTAGCCGGTGAACACCGTTTTGGCCGCGACCGCGGCCGGGAGGCGGTAGGCGCGGATCGGATCGTAGATCTGCGGCAGGCCGTACACCCAGATGTGGTCGTAGAGGCGCTCGAGAGCCGGCATGACGTGCTTCCGCCGCCACTCCCGGGCGAGCGACTCCGGGTCGTCCATGATGTCCCGGAGCCCCAGCACGAGCCGGCATCCCCTGCGCCGCTTCAGCATGCGGAGGGTCTTCAGCGCCTCCCCGAGCAGGCCGAGCGGCTCCTTGTCCACGAGGAAGAGGTGCGGGTCGAACACCTGCGCCGTGTGCTCGATGATGGAGGCCCGGAGCGCGAGCGTGTGCTCGATGTCGACGTCGAGGTTCAGGCTCGTGTAGTCGCCCTTGCGGAGCTTGATGATCCCGGGGACGCGGACGAAGTCCACCCGGGCCCGGAAGCTGAACCGCCCGATGATCGGCGAGCCCGAGAGGATCAGGACGTTGAGCTTCTTGTGGGACTCGACGAGGGCGTGCGCGATCGCGCGGCATCGGCGCAGGTGGCCGAGCCCGAAGGAGTCGTGGCTGTAGATCAGGACCCGGTAGCCCGGCGCCGGGGACACGGACATCCCGTTCCGCCGCGGTCGGGCCTCAGGATCCTGCTGCGGGCTCGCGCCCCTCGCGCCCCCGGGAATGATCGTGCCCCCCCTCTAGCGCCGGGTGCTCCGGCCCCGCGTGTCCGGCCCCTCGGACACGGCACCGCGGGATTTGCCTCCTCCATGAGACGCGTGGATGGTAGGATTTCCTCTGCCGTGGATGACGCAGCCTTTCGGCGCGTTCCGGCCCGGCGTTTCGGCCTCGCTTACTATGTCACAATCCGGCGTCCACCCCAAGGGTCTCGGCGGGGGGGCGGGCCGGGCGGAGCGACTTGCCCGGCGGCCGCGGGAGTGGTAAACGTGGGGGCACGTCGCCGCCATGGCTGAACCCCTCCTTCGGGTCGAAGATCTGCGAACTTACATCTATCTCGACGAGGGGGTCGTCCGCGCCGTCAACGGGATCGCCTTCACGGTCGACCGGGGTCGGACCATGGCCCTCGTGGGCGAGTCCGGCTCCGGCAAGAGCGTCGTCGCGCAGTCGATCCTGCGGATCCTTCCCGACCGGGCCCGGATCGAGAGCGGCCGCATCCTCTTCTCCGCGGACGGCGGGGCGCCCCTGGACCTCGCGGCGCTGCCGGCCGACGGCAAGACCATGCGGGCGATCCGCGGCGGCGCGATCGGCATGATCTTCCAGGAGCCGATGACGTCCTTCTCGCCCGTCCACACGATCGGCGACCAGATCGGCGAGACGGTGCGGCTTCACCGCGGGGCGAGCCGCGCGGAGGCGCGGGTCGCCGCCGTGGAGATGCTCCGCGCCGTCGGCTTCCCGGAGCCCGACCGGAAGGTCAACGCCTACCCGTTCGAGCTCTCGGGGGGGCTCAGGCAGCGCGCGATGATCGCGATGGCGCTCGCCTGTCGCCCGGCGCTCCTCATCGCCGACGAGCCGACCTCCGCCCTCGACGTCACGATCCAGGCCCAGATCCTCGACCTCCTGCTCCGCCTCCGGCAGGAGTACGGGATGGCGCTCCTGATCATCACCCACGACCCCGGGGTGGTCGCGTACGTGGCGGATTCCGTGACGGTGATGTACTGCGGGAAGGTGATGGAGACCGGTCCGGTCGCGACGCTCTTCGAGGACCCCCAGCACCCGTACCTCCAGGCCCTGCTGCGGAGCACGCCGCACTTCGGGGTCGGGGCCGGCGGCCGACTGGAAGCGATCCCCGGGACGGTGCCCGATCCGCTCGTCCCGATCCGCGGCTGCCCCTTCCTCTCGCGCTGCCCGGAGGGAGACCCCGACGTGTGCGGCCACGCCATGCCGTCCCTCAAGCCCTTCGGGGTGGACCACCACGTGGCGTGCTACCGGCGCGGCTCGGTGCCGGAGCCGGCGCGGGCCGTCGTGAGGGCCTGAGGCGATGGGCGCGGTGGCGGGACTCGGGGGCAACGGCCGGCCGCGCGGCGGCCCGCTCCTCGTCGTGCGCGGGCTCACCAAGCACTTCCCGCTCTTCGAGCCCTGGCTCCTGGGCCTGGTCCGCCGCCAGGTGGGCCTCGTGCGAGCGGTCGAGGACGTGAGCTTCACGGTCCCGCGCGGCGAGACCCTGGGCCTGGTCGGCGAGTCCGGCTGCGGCAAGACGACGACGGCGCGCCTGATCCTCGGGGCGCTCCGCCCGACGAGCGGGGAGATCCTCTTCGACCTGAACAGGACGATGGTCCGCGTGGATCAGCTCCACGGCAAGGCGCTCCGGGCCCTGCGCCGCCACGTCCAGCTCATCTTCCAGGATCCGTTCTCCTCGCTCAACCCGCGGATGCCCGTCGCCGAGATCATCGGGGAACCCCTCAAGCTCCACCGGTACGGCACCCGGGCCGAGATCACCGAGCGCGTCAAGGCGCTGATGGCGATGGTCGGGCTGAACGTCCAGTACCTCCGCCGCTACCCGCACTCCTTCTCGGGGGGCCAGCGGCAGCGGATCGGGATCGCGCGGGCGCTGGCGCTGCACCCGGAGCTCCTCGTCTGCGACGAGCCTGTCTCGGCCCTCGACGTCTCCATCCAGGCGCAGGTGCTCAATCTGCTCAAGGACCTCCAGGCCCAGTTCGGCCTGACCTACCTGTTCATCTCCCACAACCTCGCCGTCGTGGACTACGTCGCCAACCGGGTCGCCGTGATGTACGCGGGGCGCATCGTCGAGATGGCCCCCAAGCGCGAGCTGTTCGAGCATCCGCGGCACCCGTACACCGAGGCTCTGCTCGCCGCCGTCCTCCAGCCGGACCCGAAGCTCCGGCCGGACCACCGGGCGCTGCCCCGGGACGGGCAGGTCCAGCTGCCGGGCAGCCTCGGGTGCCCCTACGCCTCGCGCTGCCCCTACGTCGTCGAGCGCTGCTGGGTCGAGACGCCGAGTCTGAACGACGTCCGGCCGGAGCACGTCGCGCGGTGCCACCGGGCGGAGGAGCTCCAGCTCACGCCGCTCCTCCGGCGGCCGCGTCGCGGTCAGGGCCGGCCCGCATGAGACGCTGTGTCGCCGTCGCACTGCTCGGGGGGCTGCTGGCCGCGGGGGCCCTCGGGGTGGCTCGCGCGAGCGAGGAGCCGCCGGCCCTGGCGGCTCGGGTGACGGCCGGGGAGCTCCCGCCGCTCGCCGAGCGTCTCCCGAAGCGGCCCCTCGTGGTCTCGACGGATCCCGAGGCGACCTACGGGGGCGAGCTCCGGATGCTGATCGGGACTCCCAAGGACACGAAGCTCGCCTTCGTCTACGGCTACGCCCGCCTCGTGCGGTTCGATCGCAACTACCAGATCATCCCGGACGTCGTCGAGCGGTTCGAGATGGCCGAGGGGCGGATCTTCACCTTCCACCTCCGGAAGGGGCACCGGTGGTCGGACGGCGCGCCGTTCACGAGCGCCGACTTCGCGTACTTCTGGGAGCACGTCGCCAACCACAAAGAGCTCTCCCCCGGTGGCCCGCCGGCGACGCTCCTCGTGGACGGCGAGCCCCCGACGGTCGAGTACCCCGATGCGTGGACCGTGCGCTACCGCTGGTCCAAGCCGCACAACCTCTTCCTCCTCGATCAGGCGGGTGCGGCCCCCACGGTCCTCTACCGCCCGGCTCACTACCTCAAGCAGTTCCACGCCGCCTTCACGGACCCGGCGAAGCTCCAGAAGCTCGCCAAGGCCGAGCGCCGCCGGAACTGGGCGCAGCTCCACAACCGGCGCGACGCGATGTACGTCATGGACAACCCGGAGCTGCCGACGCTCCAGCCCTGGCGGGTGACGGGCGCGCCGCCGGCCGAGGTCTTCGTCGCCGAGCGGAACCCGTATTTCCATCGCGTGGACCAGCGCGGCCGCCAGCTCCCGTACATCGACCGGCTCAAGATGGTGCTGGTCGACAAGGCCGTGATCCCGGTCAAGGCCTCGGCGGGTGAGGCCGATCTCCAGGCGCGGTACCTCGCCTTCGACCAGTACACGTTCCTCAAGAAGAACGAGCGGCTCGCGGGTTACCGGGTCCACCTCTGGTCCACCGCGACCACGGCCGAGGTGGCGCTCTACCCGAACCTGACGGCGAACGACCCGGTCATGCGTCGGCTCCTGCACGACCGTCGGTTCCGGCGCGCGCTCTCCCTCGCCATCAACCGGGAGGAGATCAACAAGATCCTGTTCTACGGGTTCGGCGTCATCGGGCAGAACACGGTCCTCCGCAACCCGGCGGGTCGCGACGACCTCCGCCTGACCTGGGCCCGGTACGACCCGGCGCAGGCCAACCGGCTGCTGGACGAGATGGGGCTCGCCGCGCGGGACGGCCGCGGATTCCGGCTCCGGCCGGACGGAAAGCGCCTGGACATCATCGCCGAGACCGCGGGCGAGTCCACCGAGCAGAGCGACGTCCTGGAGCTGGTGGCGGACACGTGGGCGCAGGTGGGCGTGGAGCTCCTGAGCCGACCGAGCCAGCGGGAAATCCTGCGGCGGCGCGTCTTTTCGGGCGAGGCTGTGATGAGCGTGCCCCCGGGCGCCGGGGAGTTCGGCCTGCCGACGCCCGACATGAGCCCGAGCTGGCTTGCCCCGGTGAGCGAGGAGCAGCTCCAGTGGAGCCAGTGGGGCCTCCACTTCGAGTCGAGGGGCAAGCGCGGGCAGGCCCCCGAGCTGTCCCCGGCACAGCGCCTCGTCGAGCTGTACCGCCGCTGGCTCGTCTCCACCGACCGCGCCGAGCGCGCGCGCATCTGGGGGGAGATGATCGAGATCAACGCCGAGGAGGTCTTCACGATCGGGATCCTCGGGGGTACGCTCCAGCCGGTCATCGTGGCGAACGGCCTGCGCGGGGTGCCGGAGAAGGGGATCTACGCCTGGGACCCCGGGGCGCACTTCGGCCTGTACGCGCCGGACACCTTCTACTGGCAGGGCGGCAAGCGGTAAGTGCGGGCCCCCGGCGTGTTCCTCGATCCGGTACAGGCCGGCCAAGCTGGCCGCGGGAAGCGGTAGGGACATGGTCCGGTACCTCGTCCAGCGCCTCGTGCTGATGATCCCCACGCTCTTCCTGATCTCCCTCGTGACATTCGTGATCATCCAGCTCCCGCCCGGCGATTACCTCGAGACGCTCGCGACCGAGCTGCGGGCGGCCGGGGAGACGGCGGATCTGCAGAAGCTCGAGTTCCTGCGGAAGCAGTACGGCCTCGACCAGCCGCTCTGGAGGCAATACTGGATCTGGTTCACGGGGCTCCTGCGCGGCGACCTCGGCTACTCGTTCGAGTACGACCGGCCGGTGTCCGCGATCATCGGGGAGCGGCTCCTGCTCACCTTCGTCGTGTCGTTCGGCGCCATCGCCTTCACGTGGATCGTCGCCTTCCCCATCGGGGTCTACTCCGCCACCCACCAGTACAGCTGGGGCGACCACGGCCTGACATTCCTCGGGTTCCTCGGGCTCGCGACGCCGAACTTCTTGCTCGCGCTGGTGCTGATGTTCGTCTCCTTCACCTGGTTCGGCGTCAGCGTGGGCGGGCTCTTCTCCCCCGCCTTCCAGGACGCGCCCTGGGGCTGGGCGAAGGTCGTGGACCTGCTCGAGCACCTCTGGATCCCGGTGATCGTGATCGGCACGGCCGGGACCGCGGGGATGATCCGCCGGCTCCGGGCGAACCTGCTCGACGAGCTCCGCAAGCAGTACGTGGTGACGGCCCGGGCCAAGGGCCTGCCGCCCCGGCGCGTCCTCCTGAAGTACCCGCTCCGCATCGCGCTGAACCCCTTCATCAGCGACATCGGGAACCTGCTGCCCGAGGTGGTCTCAGGCTCGATCATCGTCTCCATCGTGCTCTCGCTCCCGACGACGGGCCCGATGCTCCTCCGCGCCCTCCGGACGCAGGACATGTACCTCGCCGGCTCGTTCCTGATGCTGCTCGCCGCCCTCACGGTGATCGGCGTCTTCCTCTCGGACCTCGCCCTCGCCGCGCTCGACCCGCGGATCCGGCAGGGGGCGGGGCGGGCGCGGTAGGCGATGAGGCGTCCTGTGTCGACCCGCTCGCACGCCGGCCTCGGGCTTGCGGGCGCCGCCCCTCCCCCCCTGAGGCCGCCGGAGGGACGGGACGTCGCGAGGGCCGCAGGCCCGAGCCGTCCCGGCGATCTGGACGACAGGGGGCGGGGGTGCGGGGGGACCCGATAATGGCCCTCCCCGCGACGCTTCCGGTCCCGGTCGGCGAGGAGATCCCCCTCACCCCGGAGCAGGAGCGCTACTACCTCGCCTCGCAGTGGCGGCTCGTCTGGTGGGGCCTCCGGAAGCACCGGCTCGCGATGGCATCGCTCTGGGTGCTCGTGGCGCTCTATGCGACGATCCCGTTCGTCGAGTTCCTGGCGCCGTACGCCCTCCGCACCCGACACCCCGACTCCGTGTACTTCCCGCCGCAGCGCGTGCACCTCTTCCACCACGGGGAGCTCTCCTGGCCGTTCGTGTACGGGCACACGATGACGATCAACATGGAGAATCTGCGCCGCGAGTACCAGGAGGACCGGTCGGTGCGCTACCGCGTCCGGTTCTTCACGCGAGGCGAGCCGTACGAGATGTGGGGGCTGTGGCAGACGGACCGGCACCTCGTCGGGGTCGAGGAGGGCGGGACGCTCTTCCTCCTGGGCACCGACCGGCTGGGCCGGGACATGCTCTCGCGGATCATCTACGGGGCGCGGATCTCGCTCACGGTGGGGTTGGTCGGGATCTCGGTGAGCTTCGTCCTCGCGCTCATCTTCGGCGGGCTCTCCGGGTACTACGGCGGCACGGTGGACATCGTGATCCAGCGGCTCATCGAGGTGGTCCGCTCCTTCCCGGAGCTGCCGCTCTGGATGGCGTTGTCGGCCGCGCTCCCGGCGCGGCTCGACCCGATCCTCGTCTACGTCGGCATCACCGTCATCCTCGGGATCATCAACTGGACGGGCCTGGCGCGGAGCGTCCGCGGCAAGCTCCTCGCGGTGCGCGAGGAGGACTTCGCCACGGCGGCGATCCTCGTGGGGGGCTCGCCCGCCTACGTCATCCGGCGGCATCTGCTGCCCGCCTTCACGAGCCACCTCATCGTCTCGGCGACGCTCTCCATCCCGCACATGATCCTCGGCGAGACGGCGCTGAGCTTCCTCGGGCTCGGCCTCCGACCGCCGATCACGAGCTGGGGGGTGCTCCTCTCCGAGGCGCAGAACATCAACGCCGTCGCGCTCTACCCGTGGCTCATGCTGCCGGTCGTGATGGTCGTGCTCACGGTGCTGGCGTTCAACTTCCTGGGCGACGGGCTGCGCGACGCGGCCGACCCCTACACGTGAGGCGCGCGGGTCGGCCCGGGTAGGATCCATGGAATCGAACCTCTACCGCTACATCATCCGGCGGAGTCTCCGGCTCCAGCTCGGCCTGATCGCGATCATCTTCGGGCTCGCGTTCCTGAACCCGTGGATGCTCTCCCTGACGAAGCAGATCATCAACAAGGCGATCAAGACGGGAGACGCGACCGCGGGCCCGGAGGAGCGGCTGACGACGCTCTTCTGGCTCTGCGGGCTGTTCCTCGGCGCGGTGCTGGTCTCGGGGGCCCTCAAGTACGTCAAGCAGAATCTCGAGGGGCTGATCTCCGAGCGGATGCTGCGGAACCTCCGGGCCGAGCTCTACCAGCGGATCCTCCGGTTCCCGCTCCCCCACTTCCGGAATACCTCGACCGCGCAGCTGGTCGCGATGATCCTCGGGGAGGTGGAGGACCTCGGCAGCTTCTTCGGCGAGGCCCTCTCGGTGCCCGCGTTCCACGCGTCGATGCTGCTCGGCACCCTGGGGTTCATGGTGTACCAGAACCCCTGGATGGCGCTCGCGGGGATGGCGCTGTTCCCCGTGCAGGTCTACTTCGTGCGGCGGCTCCAGCGGCAAGTGACCCAGCTCTCGCGCGAGCGCGTGCGGATGGTCCGCACCCTGTCGGACCGGATCCAGGACTCGGTGGTGGGGATCCAGGAGATCTACGCGAACGACACGCTCGCGTACGAGGCGACGGGGTTCCGGGGCCAGCTCAAGCGGATCTTCAAGGTCCGCCTCAAGATCTACAACCTCAAGTACCTGGTCAAGTGGATCAACAACTTCCTGGAGAAGTTCGGCCAGTTCGTCCTGCTCCTGCTTGGCGGTTGGCTCATCATCACGCGCCCGGATCTCTTCGACGTCGGGGCGCTCGTGGCGTTCCTGCAGGCCTACAGCCAGCTCAACGAGCCGTGGCGGGAGCTCATCAACTACTTCCAGCAGAAGGAGAACGCGCGGGTCAAGTACGAGCAGGTGATCGCGAACTTCGACCCGCCCGGGCTCAGGCCGGAGTTCCCGCTCGAGGAGCGGCTCCCGGAACCGGTCCCGGTTCTCGCGGGAGCCTACGAGGCCCGGGGCGCGAGCGTGATCCTCGACGGCGCGACGCCTGCGCTGGACCGCCTCCAGCTCTCGACGCCGCCCCATCAGCACATCGCCGTCGTCGGACCGGCCGGGAGCGGCAAGAGCACGCTGGTGATGATGCTCGCGAAGCTCCACGGGTACACTGGCACGGTGCTGCTCGACCACGTGGAGCTCGCAGAGGTGCCGGCCGCGGTCGCGGGCCGCCAGATCGCCTACGTCGGCGCCGAGGCGCGCCTGTTCACCGGGAGGGTCTTCGAGAACCTGATCTACGGCCTCCGCCATCAGCTCGCGGACGGCCGCGGCGGGGCGGGCGCGGACGAGTGGCTCGATCTCTCGCGCGTCGGCGTGTCGGACCGGGCGGGCCTCGTCGCCAGCGTACTCGAGACGGCCCGACTCGTCGGCCTGGACGAGGATCTCTACGCCTACGGGCTGCGCGCGACCATCGACCCGGCCGCGAAGCCGGAGATCGCCGAGCGGCTTCTGACCGCGCGCCGCCTCGTCATGGCGCGCTTCGCGCGCGAGGGCGGCGAGGCGGCGGTGGAGTTCTTCGACCGCGATCGGTTTGCCGTCTACGCCTCGCTCGGCGAGAACATCCTCTTCGGCCACAGCCCGAGCCCGGAGCTCGCCGTGGACCGGCTCGCCGAGCACGAGCACTTCCGCCGCGTGATCGCCGAGGTGGATCTCCGGGAGCGGCTGCTCCGGCTTGGGGTGGAGATCGCCCGGGAAATGGTCGAGATCTTCAAGGACATCCCGGCGGACGACGAGCTGTTCGCGAACTTCAGCCTCATCACGGCGGCGGAGCTCCCGGAGTACACGGTGCTCGTGTCCCGACTCGAGCGGGGTAGCCCCGAGGCGCTGCCGCCGGAGGATCAGCAGCGGCTGATCGCGCTCTCGCTCCGCCTCATCCCCGCCCGGCACCGGCTGGGTCGGATCGACGAGGGCTTCATGGCGGCGGTCGTCGCGGCCCGCCGGCGCTTCGCGGAGACGCTCCCGCCGGCGGTCGCGAGGACGTTCGCCCCGTACGACCGCGAGCGCTTCTTCGCCCGCGGGACGCTCCTGGAGAACATGCTCTTCGGCAAGGTCGTGGCGACGAGCAGCCTGGCGGTGAAGAAGGTCAACGCGATCGTGGAGGAGGTCATCACGGCTCACCACCTGCGCGAGATGGTGCTGGAGGGAGGGCTCGACTACCACGTGGGGCTGGCCGGCGGCCGACTCTCGCCCGCCCAGCGCCAGCGGGTCGCGGTGGCGCGTGCCCTGCTCAAGCGGCCGCAGATCCTCATCCTGGACGAGGCGGTGAGCGCGCTGGAGCCGGACAAGCGGGCCGAGATGCACCAGCGCCTGACCAGCGCGATGAAGGGGCGGACCGTCATCGCCGTGGTGGACCGGCTGGACCTGGCGCGGTACTACGACCGCGTGATCGTGCTCGACGGCGGCAAGGTCGCCGAGCAGGGCACCTTCGAGGAGCTCGCGGCCCGCGGCGGGCTGTTCCGAGACCTCGCGGCGCAGGCGGGCGTCGTCGTCTGAGGAGGGACCCCGGCATGCAGCCCCTGGAGCGCGACGCCGAGACGCTGCGGAACATCCCGCTGTTTGCAAGCCTGCCCACGGCCCGGCTGAAGCTGATCGCCTACACGGCGGAAGTCGTGCAATTCGAGCCCGGCGAGGTGATCGTCCAGCAGGGGGACTCCGCGGACGCCGTGTACATCATCACGGAGGGGGAGACCGGGGTCTCGGTTCGGGACGACGAGGGGCACGACATCGAGCTCGGCACGATGGGGCGCCACACGCTCTTCGGCGAGATCGGCGTGCTCGCGAACAGCCGGCGGACGACGACCGTGAAGGCGAAGAGCCGGGTGACGACGTTCAAGATCTCGGCGAAGCTGTTCCTGGACCTCGTCCGCCAGAGCCCGGAGATCGGGATCCAGGTGATGACCGTCCTGGCCGAGCGGCTCGAGCGGACGACGGCGCGCCTCCAGCAGCACGAGCGGCGGTAGTTCCTCGGAGGGGGGCTTCGCCCCCCTCCGTTCAGACCGGCGCGGCTGCGCCGGGCGGCCCTTCCGGCGAAGCCGGACCGTTCGCCTGTCCATCTCGGCCGTGACGCGCTCGGCCTGCGGCCTCGCGGGGCGTCCCGGCCTTGACTCGGCGGCGAACGGCTCGGGCCTGCCTCCCCCCAGGAACGGCGTCTGGCGTTGCTACCCGTCGGCCGTCAGGATCGGCGGCGGGCGATGAAGAAGCCGAGCTGATCGGCGCGCTCGCGGGGGAGGCGCTCCCGGCGCTCCGCGCGGCGACGCGACTCCGGAGTACCTCCCCGGCGTGACCTTCGCCGGTCCGCCGGCGACCGCCGCTCGCCGAGCCGGCGGTCCCAGACGACCTCGACGAGCCCGCGGGTCTCGAGGTAGTCCCTCAGCATCCCGTAGAGCTCCCGCTCCCCGGGGCGCACGACCGCGACGTAGGGCGGGCGGCGGCCGGTCATCTGCGCGGGGCAGCAGCGGTCCTCGGGGGGACCGAGATGGAGGTGATCCACCGTGAGGTGCGGGTGCAGGCGAGCATGCCGCTCTCGGCGACGCCAAGCATAGCACGGGGCCGGCCGGGGGCGCCCGGGGGGCGCCGGGGCCGCCCCGGGCCGGCCGCTGTCCCGCCGCGCGACGATCTGGGGTACAATGAGCCGGAGCTCAAGGAGGGGGCCATGGCGGACGAGCTGAAGACGAAGGTTCAGGAGCTGCTCGACAGCTCGATCAACCCGGCGGTGGCGGGGCACGGGGGCTACATCGAGCTCCTCGACGTCAAGGAGAGCACCGCCTACATCCGGATGAGCGGCGGCTGCCAGGGGTGCGGGATGGCCGACGTGACGCTCAAGGCAGGGATCGAGCGGATGATCTTCGAGGAGATCCCGGAGATCACCCAGGTGCTCGACGTCACCGACCACGCAGCCGGCTCGAACCCGTACTACTCGCCGTCCAAGGCGTAGGCTCACCACCCGGACCGATCCGATCCCGACCGCCGCGCCCGCGCGCGCTCGGGGGATCGCCGTGCGCCGCATCCTGCTCCTGATCCCGACGAGCTCCTACCGGACGGAGGACTTCGTCGAAGCCGCCCTGCGGCTGGGCGTGGACCTGGTGGTCGCCTCCGAGCGACCGAGCACCTTCGAGGCCGAGTTTCCGGACAGCCTCCTGACCCTCGACTTCGCCGACCCCGACAAGGCCGCTCGGACGGTCGCCGAGCTCGCCCGCCGGCAGCCGTTCGACGCCGTCGTCCCCGTGGATGACCTCACGACGGTGGTCGGCGCCGCGGTCGCGGAGAAGCTCGGCCTGCCCGCGAACTCCGTCGCCGCCGTCGCCACGGCGCGGAACAAGCACCGGATGCGCGAGGCGCTCGCCCGCGCGGGGATTCCCGCGCCGGCGTTCACCCTGCTCACGCTCGCCGACGACCCGGCGGTCGCGGCGCGGCGGGTGCCCTATCCCTGCGTGCTCAAGCCCACGATCCTCGCGGCGAGCCGGGGCGTCATCCGGGCCGACGACGAGGCCGCCTTCGTCGCGGCCTTCCGGCGCATCGAGGCCATCCTCAGGAGCCCGGAGATCGCGGCGCTGGGGGACGGCGCATCCGAGATCCTGGTCGAGGGCTTCGTCCCCGGGGCGGAGGTCGCGCTCGAAGGTCTCCTCGTGGACGGGCGACTCCACGTCCTCGCGCTCTTCGACAAGCCTGATCCCCTCGACGGCCCGTTCTTCGAAGAGACGATCTACGTGACCCCGTCGCGGCTGCCCGCCGCGACCCGGGCGGCGATCGCCGCCTGCACGGCCCGGGCGGCCCGGGCGCTCGGGCTCCGGGACGGGCCGATCCACGCCGAGCTCCGGGTCAACGCCGGGGGTCCCTGGCCGATCGAGCTCGCGGCGCGCTCGATCGGCGGGCTCTGCTCGCGGACGCTCCGGTTCGGGACGGGGATGACCCTCGAGGAGCTCATCCTCCGCCACGCCCTCCGCCTCGACATCGCCTCGCTCGAGCGCGAGCGGCGGCCGGCGGGCGTCATGATGATCCCGATCCCCCGCCGGGGCGTGCTGGAGGCGGTCCGCGGGGAGGACGCGGCCCGGGCGGTCGCGGGGGTCGAGGAGGTCACGATCACGGCCCACGTCGGGCAGGAGCTCGTCCCGCTCCCCGAGGGGTCGCGCTACCTCGGCTTCATCTTCGCCCGCGCGGAGACGCCGGAGGCCGTCGAGGCGGCGCTCCGCGAGGCCCACCGCCGCCTCGCCTTCGACATCGCCCCGCCCCGCTAGGCGCCGGCCCTAGCCGACGGCTGAAAAGCCCGAGAGCGGGCGGGCCGTCGGGGCGCTTTGGAAGCAAGCCCTCCGAGCGCGGGCTTTGCCCGCGCAATCGAAGGGGGAGGTTCGGAAGGGGGGCGTAGCCCCCCTCCGAGGATCTACGCGCCCTCGTAGCCGCGGACCGCGTGGTAGATCGCGCGGTCGAAGAAGCGGACGACGAGCAGCTCGAGGTCGAGCTGCTGGCGAAGGTCGAGCGCCGTGTCCCCTGCCGCCTCGGACTCGACGAACTCCCAGAGGGTCCGCCGGGTGAGGAGGAGCGCCGCCACGACGTGCGAGAGCGGGATCCCCTCGCGCCGCCGCTCGCGCCCGAGCTGGAGGTACTCGGCCTCGACCCGCTCGTCGGAGGCCTGGTCGAGCCAGAGGCCGAGGTTCCGGTAGACGCGCTCGGTGCGACTCCGGATCTCCCGGTCGTCGAGCCGCCGGTAGGCGGCCGTCCGGGGATCGGTCCGCAGGCGCTCGGCGAGGCGCTCGGTCAGCGGCGCCGCGTGGGTCTCGATGAGGCGCACGAGCCGCGTCGTGACGATCATCGGCCAGCTCCTGGCTCGGGTCCGCGCCCGGAGGTCGCTACGGTCGCTTCTTGAAGAGGTTCTCGAAGGCCTGCCGGGCCTCGTCGGGACGGACCGAGCCCGGGGAGGCGTCGCGCTCGACGGTCACACGGAGCGAGAAGTGGGGGCAGTCGTTGCGCGCCCGCTTGTCCGGGATGCGCTCCGCGATCGGCTGGGTGCACTCGAACCGCTGACCGGGGTCGAAGTGGGTGCACTGCTTGCAGGCGTGGAGCTCCGCCCCGCACTTCCGGCACCGGCCGAGCGGCTGGGTCAGCGTCGTGAGCCGCGTCCCGCACTCCGCGCAACGCGAGACGGTGCGGCTCGCCAACATCCGGGGGGTCGGACTCTCCGACGGCCGCGGTGCCGGGCCGCGCGGCCGCTCCTGGCTGCGCCGGTCCTGATACCCTTGCTGCCGATACCTTCTGTCGTCCGCCACGCCCATCATCCTTTCGGCGGCTTCGGCTCGCCGTCCGGTCTACTCGAGCGCCGGTCCGGAGCGACCCCGGCGCGTCACCCGCGCTCCAGGACCCGGGGAAGGCCGCTGACGAACAGACTGAACATGACGATCGCGAACGCCTTGACGCCCGCGTCTGCCCACGCCACCGCCGAGTAGGTCCCGAAGGCGCCCTGGACCACGAGCAGCACCGCCGCCACCGCGATCCCGGTGAGCGTCGCGTCACGACGGGTCTGGTAGAGCGCGGGGCCAACCGCCATCAGGAGCAGCACGAGCCAGATCGGCGACCACACCCGGTAGAGGAGCAACACCAGGGCCACGTTGACGACGTAGTTGGACACGACGCGGAACTTGGCCAGTCGCTGCACGTCGCCCCGGAGCAGGGCGACCGAGAGGTAGTTGGTCAGGATGGCGTAGGCGAGCAGCGCGACGCTGAGGAGGAGCTCGAACCCGGACAGGCGAACCACGAGCAGGCCCGGGACCACGACCAGGATGGCCATCGGGGTCAGGTGATTGTTGACGTGGCGAAACGTCTCGGCCGTGATGGGCCCCATGCTCATCCTCCTGTCGCGCCGGTCTCGACGCAGCGGGCCACGGGGCGGGCCATGAGCGTCGGCTCGAGCTGGGGGTCACCCTCCATGCCAGGAAAGAGCGCGCCAGAGGCAGCCTGTAAGCCGGGTTCTGTACGCCAGCCGGTTTCCTCGGCTGGCGTGACGGTCATTCCTCTGGGCGGCCGGTTGCCCAGCCGCTCAAGCGGCCTGACCCGAGGGCCCGGGCGGGCCACCCTTCGCCCCCTCGCGGGGGCTTGCCCTCCTATTCGGCCTTGCACCGGGTGGGGTTTGCCGAGCCGGCCCGGTCACCCGGGCCGCTGGTGGGCTCTTACCCCACCGTTTCACCCTTACCGCGACCCGTGGGCCGCGGCGGTTTGCTCTCTGTGGCACTGTCCGTGGGGTCGCCCCCCCTGGACGTTATCCAGCACCCTGCCCTGCGGTGCCCGGACTTTCCTCCGGCCCGTCGCCGGGCCGGCGACCATCCGGCTGCCTCTGGCGCGATCGGTCAAAGAGCGTGGGGACACCCCGATTATAGCGTGACTTGCGATGCCGGGGGGCCCGCCGCTCAGGCCCGGCCCAGCCGGGCCCGGTTGGCCAGCCGGTCGGCCGCGCGGTTTGCCTCGCGGGGCACGTGCTCGAGCCGAACGGCGGCGAAGCGGCCCGCGAGGGCTCGGGCCCGCGCGAGGAGGACGCCGAGGGTCGGGTTCTTGACCCGGTACTCGCCGCTGAACTGCCGGACGAGGAGCTGGGAATCGGAGCGGACGGTGACGCCGCGGGCGCCGAGCTGCCGCGCCTTGTCCAGGGCGGCGATGAGCGCGCGGAACTCCGCCTGGTTGTTCGTGCAGTGACCGATCGCCTCGCCCCACGCCTCGACAGGCTCGCCCTCGGTGGTCTGGACGACCACCCCGATCGCCCCCGGGCCGGGGTTCCCCTCGACCGAGCCGTCGATGTACAGGACCAAGTCGCGGGGGGCCGCGGCGGACGGCGGGGAGGGGGCGGACGGCGCGCGCCGCTGCGGACCGCGGCGCGGCCCGGTCACGGCTGGTAGTACAGGATCCGGCCGCATGACTCGCAGGTGAGCACCTGGCTCGACTGGCGCACCTCGTTGAAGCGCTGCGGGGTCAGGGCCACCCGGCACCCGGAGCAGATGCCGTTGGTCCCGACGAGGGCGACGGCGAGGCCGCCGCGACCCTTGAGGAGCCGCGTGTACGGGGTGAGGACGTCCCGCGGGATCTCGCGGGCGAGCGACTCGCGCTCCGCGCGAGCCACCTGGACGTCGGCTTCCAGCGCCCGGAGCTCCTGCGCTGCCGCGGCCTCTTCGCGCCCCGACTCCTCCGCGTGGCGGGCGAGCCGCGCCTCGGCCTCGCGGATCTCGGCGGTCAGGCGCTCCTGCGCCTCCATGAGGGCGAGGATTTCCTCTTCGATGCGGCTCTTCTCGACCTTGAGGGTCTCGATCTCGGAGAGGACGGCCGAGTACTCTTTGTTGGTCTTGACCTCGTAGAGCCGGGCTTCGGACTTCGCCCGCTGCGCCGCCTGGTATTCCAGGTCCTTCTCCTTGGCGCGCATGTCCTTCCGCGTCTGATCGAGCCGGGCATGGAGGGCATCCACGGCCGCCTTCGCCTTCTGGTGGGCGTCTCGGATGCCCTGGACCCGGCCCGGGATGGCCTCGATCTTCCGCTCGAGGCCGGCGATCCGGGTGTCGAGCGTCTGGAGCTCCTGGAGCCGCTGCAGCTCGCGATCCATGTCAGGTGGTGGGCCCACCCGGACTCGAACCAGGATCCGACCGGTTATGAGCCGGTGGCTCTGCCAGTTGAGCTATGGGCCCGTCTCCGCGCATGCTAGCAAATCTTCCGACCTCGAACAAATCCGGCCTCGGAAGCGACTTCCCGGGGTCGAGGCCCGAGCGCCGCGAGGAGGCAGGCCTAGGCGTATGCCGCATACGTTGAGGCCCGACGACGACCGAGGACGACGCGGCGCGACGGGGATCGGCCCCGGGAGACTCACGACTCGAGGAAGCTCCGCAGCTTCTTGGACCGCGAGGGGTGGCGGAGCTTCCGGAGGGCCTTCGCCTCGATCTGCCGGATCCGCTCGCGGGTGACCGCGAAGTCCTGCCCCACCTCCTCGAGCGTGTGCTCGCTGCCGTCCGTGAGCCCGAACCGGAGCCGCAGCACCTTCTCCTCGCGCGGGGTGAGCGTGGCGAGCACCTTGTTGGTCTGCTCGCGGAGAGAGAGCCCGATGATGGACTCGACCGGCGAGACCACCTGCTTGTCCTCGATGAAGTCGCCGAGGTGGCTGTCCTCCTCCTCGCCGATGGGGGTCTCGAGACTGATCGGCTCCTGGGCGATCTTGAGCACCTTCCGCACCTTCTCGACGGGGACATCCATCTTCGCCGCGATCTCTTCCGGGGTCGGCTCCCGGCCGAGCTCCTGGACGAGCTGGCGGGACGTGCGGATCAGCTTGTTGATCGTCTCGATCATGTGGACGGGAATGCGGATCGTGCGGGCCTGGTCGGCGATGGCGCGCGTGATGGCCTGGCGGATCCACCAGGTCGCGTAGGTCGAGAACTTGTACCCGCGGCGGTACTCGAACTTGTCCACGGCCTTCATGAGGCCGATGTTCCCCTCCTGGATGAGGTCGAGGAACTGGAGCCCGCGGTTCGTGTACTTCTTCGCGATGGAGATGACCAGTCGGAGGTTCGCCTCCACCATCTCCTTCTTCGCCTGAGCCGCCTTCTCCTCCCCCGCCCGGATCACCCGGACGATGCGCTTGAGCTCGTCCACCTTCGCGTCGGCCTCCTGCTCCACGCGCTTGATCTTCCGCTGGGAGAAGCGCTTCCAGCGCTCCCGGGGCGGCAGCCGTCGGTCCGCCGGGGTGTTCAGGAGATCGGCGTCCTCGCCGCTCTCGAGCGAGAAGAAGAACGTCTGGAAGTCCTCGGGCTTCCCCCGCTCCGGGATGCTCCAGAGGATGGTCTCGCGCTCGGCCTTGACGACCTTCAGCACCATCTGCTTGAGCCGCTGGGCGAGCCGCTCGATCACGCTGGCGCTGAGGCCCATCTCGCGCAGGGTCGCGAAGACCCGCTCCTGCTTGGCGCGGAGCTGGAGGTCGAGCTTCTGGCGCCTGGGGTGCCGCGGGGCGTACTTCTTCCGCTCGCGCTGGAGCCGCTGCGTCTCGCGCACGAGCCGGTCCACGAGCGCGAGGGCCGCCAGGATGTCGCGGACGACCTCCTCCTCCCGCTCGTCGATGAAGTCCTCGTCGGACGAGTCCACGACGTCCCGGACGCTGAGCCGCCCTTTCCTGAGCCCCTCGCGGAGCGCCTGGAACTCCTTCTTCGCGAGGTTCGTGCCCATGACCACGCGGGTAACCTCTTCCTTGCCCTCCTCGATCCGCTTGGCGAGCGAGATCTCGCCCTCGCGCGTGAGCAGCGAGACCCGACCCATCTCGCGGAGGTACATCCGAACCGGGTCCTCGGTGCGCCCGATGGGGCCCGGGGTGAGATCGATCGCCTCCCCGCCCTCGCTGGCGGGCTGCTCCTCCCGCTCCTCGAGCGCCTCCTCGATCTCGTTGGGGGTCCGCGCCGCCTTGGCCGAGTCGACGACCTCGATGTCCATGGCGCCGAACATCATCATGATGTCGTCGAGCTGCTCCATGGAGACGATGTCGGCGGGCAGGGCGTCGTTGACCTCGTCGTAGGTGACGTACCCCTTCTGCTTGCCCATCGAGATGAGCTTGTCGAGCTCTTCCATCTTCGGGTCGTCGCTCACTGGCGTACCCTCCGCAAAGACACGCTGAGATGCGACGGGGATCGGCCCGGACCGCTCATGAGGGCGGCTCCTCCGTCAGAGAGATCTGCTCCCGGGTCCAGGCGGGCGTCGCGCCGCCGGTCGTGCCGGCCGGCCGGCCGGGGGGCTCGGGGTCGCGGCCCTCGCGTCCCGATCGGGCCGTGAGCTCCCGCACCTGGCGCGCGGCGTCCTGGAGGGCGACCTGGAGGTCGGCGAGCTCGGGGGCGCCGTCGATCTGGGCCTTGGTGATGGCCTGGCGGATCTCGCGGATCCGCCGGAGATGGCGCCGGCGCTCGAGGCGCCAGCGGATCTCCTCGACGAGGGCCTGGGGCTCGAGCCAGGGTCGCTCCTCGACGAGGAGCCGCGTGAGGAGCACTCGCTCGGCCTCGCCTTCGAGCCGCTGGACGAGCGCCGCCGGCTCGACCTGGGG
Source organism: uncultured bacterium (assembly GCA_964416315.1). Lineage (GTDB taxonomy): Bacteria > Methylomirabilota > Methylomirabilia > Rokubacteriales > DASRDR01 > CAYQDR01. Next base: position 2,303 of record CAYQDR010000051.1, on the reverse strand, counting down.
GTGCGCCTGGAGCGCCGCGAGGATGCGCGCGAGCGCCGGGTGCCCCACGTCCTGGGGCTCGGCCAGAGGGGCCAGCGCCACCCGCGCCCCCGGCACCTGGACCAGGAGCTGGACGAGGTCCCGGTCGAACGAGGCGGGCGGCGGCTGGGCGGGAACGAGCTCGGTTGCCCCCGGCGCCGCCTCCGGGCCGCCCGCTCGCGCCGGCCGCCGGGCGGCCGCCTGGAGCCGCTGCGCCTGGTTCCAGAGGTCGCTCGGGTCGATCCCGAGCCGGCGCGCGGCCTCGCGCCCGAGCTCGATCGCCTCGTCGGCGTCCTGCACCTTGGCCAAGAGCAGGGCGACGCGGGCCATGCCGGTCGCCTTGCCGCGCGGGCTCGCCGGGTCCTCCTCGGCGAAGATCCGGTCGATCGCGTACAGGAGGAGGCTCCGGGCGGCCGCGCAGCGGGCTGCGAAGGCCTCGGGCCCATCCTGCCGCAGGAAGGTGTCGGGGTCGTGCCCCGCGGGCAGCGTGGCGACGCGGAGGCGCAGGCCGCCCCGCGCGAAGCCGGTGGGCTTGCGGTCGAAGGCCCACCAGTGCGGGTCGGCCGACTGCTCGAGGAGCTCCTCGGCGCGCCGGGCCGCCTCGGTGCCGGCCCGGTCGGCGTCGAAGAACAGCACGGTCTCGTCCGCGTACCGCCGCAGGAGGCCGAGGTGATGCACCGTCAGCGCCGTCCCGAGCACGGCCACGGTCTCGGGGAACCCCGCCTGGTGCGCCATCAGGCAGTCGATGTACCCCTCGACCAGGAGCGCGCGCCGGGTCGCGCTCATGCGCTCGCGCGCGCGGTGCAGCGCGTACAGGGTCTGGCCCTTCTGGTAGAGCGGGGTGTCGGGCGAGTTCAGGTATTTCGGCTCCTCGCCCGCGAGCGCCCGCCCGCCGAAGGCGATCACGCGCCCCTGCCCGTCGGCGATCGGGAAGATGAGGCGACCGCGGAACCGATCGTAGTGGCCGCTCCCCGTCTGGCGCGGCAACACGAGCCCGGCCGCGAGCAGCGTCTCGACGTCGACCCCCTCCGCGCCGGCCGCCGTGAGGACGTGGTCCCAGCCCTCGGGGGCGTACCCCAGCCGGAAGGTGCGCGCCGTCTCGTGCGCGATGCCCCGGTCGGCGAGGTACTGGCGGGCTCGTCGCCCCGGCTCGTCCTCCCAGAGCCAGCGCTCGAATCGGTGCGCGGCCCAGTCCATCACCCGGTAGAGCCCCTCGCGCACCCCGGCCTCGGCCCGGGCCTCGGGGCGAGTCGGCAGGGGCACCCCCGTCTGGGCGGCGAGGGCGCGCACCGCCTCGGCGAAGTCGAGCCGGTCGTGGCGTTTGAGGAACTCGAAGGCATCGCCCCCCGCGTGACAGCCGAAGCAGTAGAAGATCGAGAGCTTGGGGTTGACGGTGAAGGAGGGCGTCTTCTCCTGGTGGAAGGGGCAGAGGCCCTTCCAGCGCTCCCCCGCCCGCTTGAGCGGGACGTAGCGCCCGACGAGGTCGACGAGATCCACGCGCGCGCGGATCTCGTCGACGACCTCGGGCGGCACCATCACCGGAGTCGCTCCAACCGCGAGGCCGGCCCCGGGACCATCACGAGGCCTCCCGCCGACCCTCGAGCAGCTCCACCACCGTCGCGCCGCTTCCCCCCTCGGCGGACGCCGCCACGCGGAAGCGGCTGACGAGCGGGTGCACGCGGAGGCAGGCCTCGACGGTGCGCTTGAGCGCCCCGGTGCCCTTGCCGTGGACGACCCGGACGCTGCTGTGCCCCGCCAGGACGGCGTCGTCGAGGAACTTCTCGAGGGCCGCCCGCGCCTCATCCCTCGTTTGGCCGAGGAGGTGGAGCTCCCGCGGGACGTCGTGGCGCGTGGGCGTCGAGACGGCCGGGGCGCGCGGCGCCGGGGTTGCGCCGGGGGCCGCCTCGACCTCGCTCCGGGGAACGCGGACGGTGAGGCTCCCGGCCTGCACCGTGACCGTCTCCCGATCTTCCGCCACGATCCGCCCGTGGAGCCCGAGCCCACGCAGGCGGACCTCGCCGTTCGTGGGCGCGGCGCCCGCCGGCGCGGCGGTCGCGGGCGCGAGCTCCGCCTCGGCCTCGCGCAGGCGCTGATAGGCTTCCCGCACCGGCCGGCGCGTCGCGTCCTCGCGCTTGAGCCGGTCGAGCTCCTGGCCGACCCGGCGGCGTGCCTCGCCGAGCGTCCGGCGGGCGTCGGCGTGCGCGGCGTCGCGGATGCGCGCGGCCTCCGCCTCCGCGTGGGCGAGGGCACGCTCGGCCCGCCCGGCCGCGTCGGCGGCCGCGGCG
>CAYQDR010000050.1:0-30614 GCA_964416315.1 uncultured bacterium | reverse complement strand
TCCAGGCGATCCACGTGGGCTACGTCGTGAGCTTCGCCGAGAGCCTGGACACGCTGTTCCACAACCTCCGGGAGATCTCGCCCACGTACTTCGGGAGCGTGCCGAGGATCTGGGAGAAGCTCGCCTCTGCGGTCGAGCTGCGGATGGACGATTCGACCTGGCTCAAGCGCTCGCTCTACCGGCTGGCGGTGAGGGTGGGGCGGCGGTACGCGCAGGCCAAGCTCGTCGAGAGTGAGGCGTCCGTCTGGCTGGCGGCGGCGTACCGGCTGGCTTACTGGACCGTCCTCCGGCCGCTCAAGCGCCAGCTCGGTTTCGACCGGATCCGGATCGCGGTCTGCGGCGCCGCGCCGGCTTCGCCGGAGTTGTTCGAGTACTACCATGCCCTCGGGATCCCGCTGATCGAGGGCTACGGCCAGACGGAGTCGACCGGCGTGATCTCGATCAACCGCATGGACCGCCCGCGCGTCGGCACGGTCGGCGAGCCGATCGCCGGGATCGAGGTGGCGCTCGCGGACGACGGCGAGATCCTCACGCGGGGCCCGCACGTCTTCAAGGGCTACTTCAAAGACCCGGAGCTGACCGCGCAGACGATCGACCGCGAGGGCTGGCTGCACACGGGCGACGTCGGCGCCTGGGAGGACGGGTACCTGAAGATCCTGGACCGGAAGAAGGACATCATCATCAACGCCTACGGGAAGAACATCACGCCCGCCTACATCGAGAACAAGCTGAAGTTCAGCCCGTACATCCAGGACGCCGTCGTGATCGGTGAGCGGCGCAAGTACCTCGTGGCGCTCATCCTGATCGACGAGGACAACGTGACCAAGTTCGCCCAGGATGAGCGGATTCCCTTCGCGACATTCGCGGACCTCACCCAGAACCCCGAGGTCCGGAAGCTCGTCCAGCGGGAGGTGGACCAGGTCAACCGGACGCTCTCGCAGGTCGAGGGGATCAAGAAGTGTGCGCTCCTTCCCCGGCGCTTCTACGAGGAAGAAGGGGACGTGACGCCGACGAAGAAGGTGAAGCGGCGGAACATCGAGCAGCGGTACGCGGACTTGATCGCGTCGCTGTACAAAGACTGATCGCGTGGACCTCGTCGAAAGCTACCAGGACGACCTGAGGTTCGCGCGCAAGCGCCTGACATGGGTGCTCCTCGGCGCGCTGCTCGCCGTCGTCGTGGCCCTTCCCTGGTACGCTCAGACGGCGTGGGTCGTCCGCGCCAGCCTGGTCTGCCTCTACGCAATCGGCGTCATGGGCCAGAACCTCCTCATCGGGTACACGGGCCAGATCTCGTTCGGCCAGGCGGGCTTTCTCGCCATCGGGGCCTACGCGTTCGGGCACCTCAAGCTGCTCGGCGTGCCGTTCCTCCTGGCGCTGGCCGGCGCCGGAGTGGCCGCGGGGCTCGCCGGCGTGCTGGTCGGCTTCCCCTCGCTCCGCCTGAAGGGTCCGTACCTGGCGATCGCGACGCTGGGGTTCGGCATCGCCGTGTACCAGATCTTCGCCAACTGGGAGTTGCTCTCGGGGGGCCGATCCGGGCTCGCGGTGCCCAGGCTCGCGCCGGCGCTCGGCCTCTCGCGGGAGGTCTGGATCTACTACGTCTATCTCGCGCTGCTGCTCTTCTTCACCGTGATCACGTACAACCTGATCTCGTCCTACGTCGGCCGGGCCTTCGTCGCGATCCGGGACAGCGACATCGCGGCCGAGGTCATGGGCGTGAACCTCACGCGCTACAAGCTGCTGGCATTCGCACTGTCGTCCTTCTACACGGGGGTCCACGGGGGTCTGTTGGCCCAGTTCCTGGGCCACCTGGAGCCGCAGACCTTCAACGTCGCGGAGTCGATCACGCTCTTCGTCGCGGTGATCGTGGGCGGCCTTGCCTCCATCGAAGGGTCGATCCTCGGGGCGGCGTTCGTGATCCTGGTGCCAACCGTCTTCGCCGACTATCGGTGGTTCGTCCCGGTGCTCTTCGGGCTGACGATCCTCGTCGTCTTGATCTTCGAGCCGCTCGGGCTGGCCGGCCGGTGGCTGAAGACGCGGCTCTATTTCCAGCTCTGGCCGTTCCGGTAGCGCCGAGCGGGTGCCCATGGCACTGACCATCTCCTCGATCTTCTCGGCTCTCGGCCCGGCGCGGTGAGCTGCCGATGGCGCGACTGATCCAATACACGCTGACCGGACTCTCCGCGGGAAGCCTCTACGCCCTCGTGGCCCTCGGGCTCGTCCTCATCTATCGCTCGACGCGGGTTCTGAATTTCGCGCACGGCGACGTGGCGACGCTCGCGACGTTCGTCGCCTTCGCCCTGGTCACCCAGGGCTATCCATTCGCCGTGGCGTTCCTCGCGGCGCTCGTGGTCGGCGGCCTGCTCGCGATCCTCTTCTACTTCGGGGTCCTGATCCCGGCCCAGCGGCAGGGCGCCAACCTCCTGGGCCAGATCATCCTGACGCTGGGGCTGGCGCTGATCCTCCAGGGATTCATCGTCTACCAGTGGGGCGCCGAGCCGGACCGGTTCCCGTTCCCCCTCTCGGACACGAAGGCCTGGAAGCTCGGGCCCGTCTTCGTGAGCCAGCTCTCCCTCGGCACGTTCGCGGCCGGGGTGATCGGGAGCCTCCTCCTCTACCTCCTCGTGCAGAAGACACGGCTGGGGCTGGCGATGCGGGCGACGTCCGAGAACCTGCCGGCGGCCCAGACCCTCGGCATCCCGACGCGCCGGGTTCTCGGGATTGCCTGGGGCGTCGCATCGGCTCTCGGGGTGGTCGCGGGAGTCTTCCTGGCGCCGGCGCTCCTGCTCGACCCGTTCTTCATGTTGGACCCCTTCCTCAAGGGGTTCGCCGCCGCGGTTCTGGGCGGCCTGAACAGTCTGCCCGGCGCCGTCGTGGGAGGGCTGGTGCTGGGCGTCGCCGAGAGCTTGACCGGCGCCTACGTGACGATCCAGTTCAAGAACACGCTCGCGTTCGTCGTCATCATCGTCGTGCTCCTGGTCCGGCCCGAGGGACTCCTGGGGCACGAGTTCAAGGAGCGCGTCTAGCTCACCCGAAGGGGGGCTGCGCCCCCCTTCCGGACCTCCCCCCGAGGAGGTTGCGCCGGCAAAGCCGGCGCTCGGAGTGGAACACCCTGAGCGTTGCGGTAATGCTGGCGCATGACGCCCGGTTTAGTCCGACGGGCTTCTAGGCGCGACATCTGCCGTTGCCCGGCTCGGTTCGGTGAGGTAGAATCGCGGCGATGGAGCGCCCGATCGCTTACGACAAGCTGGCGCGGGAGGACCGCTTCGTCCGCATGCGCGCGCGACGGATCAGCGAGATCCGCACGGCGCAGGGCCTCCCGGCGTTCCCCGACCTGTCCTCGCAGGAGTCCATCCGGGAGCGGATCCACGGCATCCTGGTCGGCGAGCTCCAGGCGATGGAGGGGGCGGGCCGCACGGTCTACGATTTCCCGGACGCGCCGTGGGAGTTCACCATGGACATGGCGCGTCAGGTCTGGGACGAGTCCCGCCACGTCGAAATCTACATCAGGCTCCTCGAGCACCTGGGTGGTTACGTCGGGGAGTTTCCGGAGAGCACGATCCTCTGGCGTTGCGCGTGTGCCGAGGACGCGGCGGCGCGGGTGGCGGGGGTCAACCGGGGTCTCGAGGGGCTGGCCTGCGACGTGTTCGCCCAGCTCATCGAGATCGCCAAGCGCCTCCCCGATCCGACGATCGCGGCCGCCGTGGACTACGTCCTCGCCGACGAAATCACGCACGTCCGGATGGGCTCCTACTGGCTGAACAAGCTGACCGAGGGCGATCCCGAGCGACGGCGCAGGGCGATCGAGTTTCAAGAGTCGATCGACGAGCGCTTCAACCTCGGCGGGGTCCGGCGCGAAGGCGCGCCCGACGCGGTGCCCATCGCCATCGCGACGGAATATCGTCGCCTGGCCGGCTTCACGGACGAGGAGATCCAGCGGCTGATCAAGACGACCCAGCGGAGCCCTGTGTACTGACGCCGTGGCCGGGTCCCGACGCCGGCCGGCCCGCCGAGACATGTTTGCCACCCAACCGAATCTTCCCGCCGCTCCGGCGTGGGCGTGGCGTGGCGGTCCCTTGGGCAGCGCGTGACCCTATCGGATCCGACGCGTGAGTTGGCGGGGCATCTGTCCGTCGAAGCAGCGGCACGGCGCGTCCGGCGCTATCGTTACGCGGAGGAGCGCATGATGCGCGTGCTGGCCGGGTGGATCGCGCTGACGCCGGAGCTGCCGGTCAAGCTCCTGATGGGGCGCCAGGTCTGGGACTGTGCCCAGCACGCCGACCTCTGGGGGAAGCGCCTGCCCGAGCTGCGCGCGCTCGCCCACGTCTCCGAGCCCCCGAACGAGGCCTTCGTGCGATTCATGGACGCCGTGGAGAGCCGGGAGGGGTGGGAGGAGACGCTCGAGCGCCTGACCGGGATCTACCGCGTGCTGAAGCCCCATCTCGTCGAGGTCTACGACGCCCACCTCGCCTGTGCGAACCCGATCTACGAGCCCCCGACCCGCCGGATCCTCGAGCGGTGCCTCGGGGAGGAGCGGCAGCACGTGGCGGACGGCGTCCGCGTTCTCGAAGCGCTGGCCGACACAGATGCGGGTCGCGTCAGGGTCGAGACGTGGATGCGGGAGCTCGGGACGCTCCTGGCGGCGGGGGGCGGTATCACGGGAGGGGAGGAGTGACACCAGGGCCGCCCGAGCTGGAGGCCGCGGTCCGCGAGCACGCGTGGCGGCTCCTCGCGCGCGACTCCGCTGCGCGGGAGGACTTCACCCCGGAGGCGGAGATCCAGCCCCCGGACCTCCTCGACCAGATTCTCCGGGAGGGCTTCCACCAGTTCGAGCTGGTGGCGCACGCCCGGATTGGTGCGCATCACGTCTTCAAGACCAAGTACGTTGGCGCGCGGACCGTCGTGGTTCAGGCTCGATGGGCTCAGGCACCGGACGGGCGGTGGCGGATGCTCGACGCCGAAGTGGCCCGCCTCGGGCCGCGGGAGGACGCGCGCTAGGGTGTTCGGGACCGGGCGGGGGCAGTTCACACGCGGTTCCTCGAACGGTTGTGACGGCGACCGAGAGGGGGCTTTGAGCGGATGGCCGACGAGGTGCGGGCACACATCACGGGCGTGGTCTTCCAGGTCGTCGCCAAGGCGGGGGATCGTGTGGCCGCGGGAGACCCGATCCTCGTTCTCGAGTCGATGAAGATGGAGATCCCGGTGGAGGCGCCGCGCGCGGGCGTGGTGCAGGCCGTTCGGGTCGCCGAGGGCCAGACGGTCCAGGAGGGGGACGTCGTGGCCCTTCTGGAGTGACACCATGCTCGCTCGCGACGCGATCCAACCGGTGGTCGATTACAACTACTGGGCGAACCGGCGCCTCCTGGATGCGGTCGGCGCGCTGTCGTCCGAGACCTTCACGCAGGAGATCGGGCGGGAGTTCAGCTTCCCGACGCTCCGAGGGATGCTGGTCCACATCATGGGGGCCGAGGCGCTGTGGCTCGCGCGCTGGCGCGGCGTCTCTCCGACCGAGATGGAGCGGGCCGAGGCCTACCCGACGGTGCTCGCGCTGCGCCAGCGCTGGGAGGCGGTCGAGCGGGACTTCCGCCGATTCCTCGGCGGTGCTGACCTCGAACGGGTCCTGGACTACCGGGCGACCGATGGCCAGCCGTACCGGAGCGCGCTCTGGCAGATGATCCAGCACGTCGTGAACCACGGCACCCACCACCGGAGCGAGGTGGCGGCGATGCTGACGCGGATCGGCCACGCACCGCCACCGATGGACCTCATCGTGTACTACCGCACGACCGCGGGGCGCTGACCATGGGGATGCGGGAGCTCATCGAGGAGCTGCGGCGCCAGCGCGCGCGGCTCGCCGAGCTGGGGGGCGCTGAGGCTGTCGCCCGCCAGCACGAAGCGGGGAAGCTGACGGCGCGCGAGCGGCTCGACCTCCTGTTCGACGCCGGCAGCTTCGTCGAGATCGGGGCGCACGGGACCCACCACACGCTCCATCCGTCCATGGCCGGCAAGGAGACCCCCGCCGACGGCGTGATCACGGGGTTCGGGACCGTCGACGGGCGCCCGGCGTGCGTGATCGCCTATGACTTCACGGTGATGGCGGGCTCGATGGGGCGCACCGGGGAGACCAAGTGCGCCCGCGTGCGCGAGATGGCGCTGACCAAGCGTGTCCCGCTCGTGTGGCTGATCGACTCCGCGGGGGCGCGGATCCAGGAGGCCGCGGGCGGCGGGTGGTTCGCCGCCTCCGGCTTTCTGTTCCGCGAGGAGGTGATCCTCTCGGGCGTCGTTCCGCTCGTGGCTGCGATGATGGGCCCTGGAGCTGCGGGCACGGCCTACATCCCCGGGCTCGCCGACTTCGTGCCCATGGTGAAGGGGACGAGCCACATGGCGCTCGGGGGCCCGCCGCTGGTCAAGGCCGTGGTCGGCGAGGAGATCGATCCGGAGGAGCTCGGGGGATCGCGGATCCACACGGAGATCTCGGGTGTCGCGGACCTGGAGGTCCCCGACGACAAGGCGTGCATCCGGGTGATCAAGGAGTACCTGGGCTACTTTCCCTCCTCGAATCTCCAGCCGCCCCCGTACGTGTCGACGGACGACCCGGTGGACCGCCGGGACGAGGGTCTCCTCGACGTCGTCCCGGACAGCCCACGCCGCGCGTACGACATGCACCGCGTGATCGAGCGGGTCGTGGACGAGGGACGGTTCTTCGAGCTCAAGCCGGTCTGGGCGAAGAACCTCATCGTCGGCCTGGCCCGGATGGGCGGGCACAGCGCCGGCATCGTCGCCAACCAGCCGATGCACCTGGGCGGCGTCCTGGACGTCAACGCCGCGGACAAGGCTGCGCGGTTCATCATGCTCTGCGACGCCTTCGGCATCCCGCTCGTCTTCCTCCAGGACGTGCCGGGCTTCATGGTGGGCTCGAAAGTCGAGCGGGAGGGGATCATCCGGCACGGCGCCAAGATGCTCTACGCGGTGGCCGAGGCCACGGTCCCCAAGGTGACGGTGGTCGTCCGGAAGGCTTACGGAGCGGGCTACTACGTCATGTGCGGGCGGGCCTACGAGCCGGATCTCATCGTCGCGTGGCCGACCGCGGAGATCTCGGTCATGGGGCCGGAGGGGGCCGTCAACATCATCTTCCGCAAGCAGATCGCCGCGGCGGGCGACCCCGAGGGGGAGCGCCGGGGTCTGATCGAGGAGTTCCGGAAGATGCTGGGGCCCTACGTCGCGGCGGGTCACGCCGCGATCGACGACGTGATCGACCCGCGGGAGACACGCCCCGTCGTGATCCGGGCGCTCGAGCTGGCGCGCGGCAAGCGCGTCGAACGTCCCTGGAAGAAGCACGGCGTCATGCCGGTGTGACCCCGCCGCCGCACGGATCCTGTCGCCGGGCTCGCCCCGCGCGCCCGGGCTCCGGGCCCCTTTCTCACGCGCCTTCCGCAATTCGCGCGAATTGCGGAAGGGCGCCGTGAGGGGACCCCCTCCGCCCGGGACCCCGCGGAGCTCGCCCGGCGCCACCCGCGCGGCGTCGAAGTATCTGCGGAAACACCACGGCCGGGTCCCTTGGCGGGACCCGGCCGTGCAATCGCCCGGTCCGACGGGGCTCTGGGAGCCTAGTTCTCGACGAAGGTGCGGAGGCCGCGCCCGCGGAGCGGCGAGCGCAGCTTCCGGAGCGCCTTCGCCTCGATCTGGCGGATCCGCTCCCGCGTCACCTCGAACCGCTGCCCCACCTCTTCGAGCGTGTGCTCGCCCTCCTCTCCGATGCCGAACCGCAGGCGCAGGATCTCCGCCTCCTTGGGGCTCAGCGCGGAGAGCGCCCGCTCGACCTGGGCCGTGAGGTCCTGGGTCAGGAGCGAGTCGGTCGGCGACGGCGTCCGCTTGTCCTCGAGGAAGTCCCCGAGGTCGGAGTCCTCGCCGATCGGCGTCTCCAGGGACAGCGGCTTCTTGCACGACTCGAGGATGAGCCGGACCTTCCGGAGCGGGAGCCCGCTGCGCTTGGCGATCTCCTCGGCGCTCGGCTCCCGGCCGAGCTCCTGGAAGAGGCCGCGGTTGACGCGCGAAAGCCGGTTCAGGGTCTCGATCATGTGGACCGGGATCCGGATCGTCCGGGCGTGGTCCGCGATGGCGCGGGTGATGGCCTGGCGGATCCACCAGGTCGCGTAGGTCGAGAACTTGAACCCGCGGCGGTACTTGAAGCGGTCCACGGCCTTCATGAGCCCGATGTTCCCCTCCTGGATGAGGTCGAGCAGGGCCATGTCGTGGTTCAGGTAGCGCTTGGCGATCGAGACGACGAGTCGGAGGTTCGCCTCCATCAGCGCCTTCTTCGCCAGGCGCACCTCGAAGTCGCCGGCGTCGAGCTCCCGGAGAATCGCCACTTGCCGGCGGTAGGCGAGCCCCACCTCGGCCTCGATCTGGCGCATGCGCCGGCGGATCGCCGCCCGGTCGCCGTCCGCCGCGCGCTCGATGCGCTGGGTCAGGATGGCCTGCTCGTGCGAGAGTCCGCGCACCTGCTTGGCCCACCGATCCACGACGAAGGGCTTGAGCGGCAGATCGCCGAGCAGCCGGACGCGCTCCCGATGGTTCTGTGCGACCCACTCCCGGATGGCCCGCCGGGACTGCTCCTTTCGCGCGCGGCGCCACGCGGCCTCCAGGTCCGCCAGCTGGCGGTCCAGCCGGCGGATCTGGGCGAAGAGCCCGAGGACCCCCTTGAGCTCGATGTCGGTGAGGTCGGTCCCGTCCGGCGCCTGGAGGAAGACCGCCGGCTCGGCGTCCCGCTTCCGGAGCGCGTCCGCGAGCCGCATCAGCTCTCCCCGCACGAGCGGCACGGCCATGATGCCCCGCCGCACCCGCTCCTGACCCCGCTCGATCCGCTGGCCGAGCTGCACCTCCTGCTCGGCGGTCAGCAGCGGGATCCGGCCGATCTCGCGGAGGTAGAGGCGGACCGGGTCTTCCGGGCTGAGGCTTTCCTCGAGCGCCTCGTCGTCCTCATCCGACTCGATCTCCTCCACCGACGGCCCCGGCTCCTCGGCCGCCCCCGTCGCGGGGAGGTTCAGGGTCTCCAGCACGTCGTCCACCTTCTCGGTGGAGACGAGCTCCCCCGGGAGCCCAGCGAGTCGCTCGGCGAGGTCCTCCTTGGGGTCGGCCGGAATCGGCCTCGTGTCCGTCACCTGACGCGCCATTGTCACCTTCCTTGACACCTCCTGCGGCATCCATGTCCCAGGGCGTGGAGCCGGTTTCACCACTATGAGACGGCGCAGCGCGGGAAAAAGTTTCCGGTCGGGACCCCGGGCCTCATTGGTGACAGCCCGTCTCAACACACGGGGCATAAGTATCTGGGCCAGCAGCGTTTCGTCGCCTCATCACCCATCTCCAGGGGGGAGCTGCGGTCCCTCTCCCCAGGGGAACATGCAAACCGCAGGCCTCGGCTCCCGGCGCCGCGGGGGCGTGCTATCATGGCCGTCCGGACGGGGGGGAGGGTGCGCGCAGAGATCGTGAGCGTCGGGTCCGAGCTGTTGCTCGGCCAGATCATCGACACCAACGCCGCCTTCGTCGCCCGCCACCTGGCCGCCATCGGGCTGGACCTGTTCCACAAGGTCACGGTCGGGGACAACCTGGGGCGGGTCTCCGAGGCGCTGCGGACCGCCCTGGGTCGCGCCCATGTCGTGATCACGACGGGCGGCCTCGGCCCGACGGCCGACGACGTCACGCGCGAGGCCGTCGCCGGGGCGACGGGACGCAAACTGGTCTTCGTCCCCGAGCTGATGGCCCAGATCGAGGCCTTCTTCCGGGCGCGCGGGTTCACCCTCTCGCCGTCGAACGAGAAGCAGGCGTACATCCCCCGGGGCGCCGTCGCGCTCCCCAACCCGGTGGGGACCGCGCCGTGTTTCATCGTGGAGGACGGTGACCGGACGCTGATCAGCCTGCCCGGCGTGCCGCGCGAGATGGAGCACCTGCTGCTCGACCGCGTGATCCCGTATCTCAAGACCCGCTACAACCTCCGCGGCGGTATCGTTTCGCGCATCCTGCGCGTCTGCGGGCTGGGGGAGAGCCGGGTGGGGGAGATCCTCGGTGACTACATGGCCCGCGGGGCCAACCCGACCGTCGGGACCATGGCCCACCTCGGCCAGGTGGACGTCCGGATCGCGGCGAAGGCCGACGACGAGGCCGCGGCGCGGGCGCTGATCGCACCGGTCGAGGGGGAGGTCCGGCGCCGGCTGGGGGATCTGATCTTCGGGGTGGATGACGAGACGCTCGAGGGCGTGGTGGCGGCCGGGCTCGCCGCGCGCGCCTGGACGCTGGCGCTGCTCGAGGCGGGCTCGGGCGGGCTCATCGCGGAGCGCCTGACCGCCGTTCCGGGCACGGCGGATCGGGTCTGCGCCCTGGTCGCGTCGGCCGAGATGGCGGGACGACGGCTCGGGCTGCCCGACGGCGCCCCCGGCGACCTCGCCCAGGCCGTCCGCGAATGGCGGAAGGGCGATCTCGGGGCAGCCACCCTCATCGGAGCCCCGGAGGGTGAGGGTCCGATGCCGATCTGCCCGACGCGGATCGCGGTCGCGACCCGCGGCCACGCCACCGAGCGCGAGTATCGCTTCGGGGGCGACCCCCGGCAGGTGCGCGTCCGGGCCTGCGTGATGACGCTCGACCTGCTGCGGCGCGCCCTCATGGCGGGCACCGCCTGACCCCGCGCCGAGCCCCGGTCGCGGTGGAGGAGGCCATCGCGCTCCTCCGCCCGGGGATGCGCGTCCTCCTCCCTCCGGGGTGCGCGGAGCCGTGCACCCTCGTCGAGGAGATCGTCCGACAGGCGCCCCGCCTGCGCCCGCTCACGCTCATGGGCGGGCTCCTGCTCGGCGACTACCCGTTCTGTCGTCCCGAGCACGCGGAGAGCTTCCGGTGGGTGACCTTCCACGTCATGCCGGCCCTCCGCGACGCGCTGGCGCGCGGCCAGGTCGAGTACCTCCCCGTGCGTTACTTCGACACGCTCTGGGTGTTCGGCCGACGGGGTCCGTGGGCGGCCGATGCGGTCCTCGTCCACACGGCTCCGCCGGGCGCCGATGGGCGCCTCTCTCTCGGGGTTTCGACGAGCTACCCGCTGCCCCTCGCGCGCGCGGCGCCCCTCGTCATCGCCGAAGTCAACCGCCGGATGCCGCGGACGCTCGGCGACAGCACGCTCGAGCTCGAGCAGGTCGCGGCGTGGGTCGAGGCCGACCGGCCCCTCGTTCCCTACCCGGCGCCCCCGGCCGGCGAGGTCGAGCAGCGCATCGCGGGGCACGTCGCGGAGCTCATCCCCGACGGCGCCACCATCCAGATCGGGATCGGCTCCATTCCCGAGGCGGTCGCCGGGGCCCTGGTCGATCGCCGCGATCTCGGCGTCCACTCCCTGCTGGTGGATGCCATGCTCCCGCTGATCGAGCGCGGCGTGATCACGGGCGCCCGGAAGACCCGGAATCCCGGGCGCATGGACCTCGGCGAGATCATGGGCACCGAGCGGCTCTTCCGCTTCGTCCACGAGAATCCGGTTGTCAGCATGGAGGCCTCGTCCGTGATCCACAACCCGCAGCTGGTCGCCCGCATCGAGCGCTTCGTGTCGATCAACTCGGCGATCGAGGTGGACCTGACGGGCCAGGTCAACGCGGAGTCTCTCGGAGAGCGACAGGTGGCGGGGATCGGCGGGCAGTTCGACTTCGTCGAGGGCGCGTACTGGGCCCCCGGGGGGCGCTCGATCATCGCGCTGCCGTCCAGCGGGCGGGGCGGCGGGGTGTCGCGGATCGTCGCGCGCCTTCCGGCGGGCGCGAAGGTGACGACACCCCGGTACCTCACCGACTGCGTGGCGACCGAGTACGGGATGGCCGAGCTGCGCGGGCGGAGCGTCGAAGAGCGGGCCCGGGCCCTCATCGCGCTGGCGGCGCCGCGCTTCCGCGAGGAGCTCGAGCGGGCCTGGCGGGAGCGGACGCGGTAGATCGAGAGGCCCGGGGGAGCCGGGCCTGCTCGCGGTCGTGGCGCCGGGCTCAGGCGTTCTTCCGGCGCGCCCGGATCTTCTCGAGGATCTCCTCGTCCGTCGGGAAGCGGTTGGTCTGGTGCTTCGAGTAGACGAGCTGCCCGTCGACGGTGACGTCGAAGACGCCGCCGTGCCCCTCCTTGAGGTCAGCGGTCAGCTCGAACGCCTTCTTGATCGCGGCCTGCAGACTGGAGGCCTGGGGGAAGTAGTCTCATTCCATGCAATAGGTGATCTGGATCCGCATGTACTCGCCTCCTTCCGGGCCCGGTCGGCCGCCTGTCGTCCCTATCATATCAGACGCCGCGCCGGGGACCGGGGATGCGCGCCGGGGCCTGGCCGCGGGCGGGCCGGCCGACGGGGTTGAACCGGGTGCCGGCTCTGAGGCACTATGGGGCCGCCGGGGGCCTCGGGTCCGGCCCCGGCGTGCGGGGCATCGTGACGCGTTCGGGGGGGAGCCCATGGCCGTGCCGAAGGAGCAGCCCAGCCATCTGGACATCCGGTGGGAGGTGGAGAAGTGGATGCTGCTTCGCCTGACCAACTTCGGCACGCAGATGTCGTTCGGGCCGGGCGAGGCGATCATCAAGGAGGGTGACCCTGGGGATGGTCTCTACCTGATCCTCTCGGGTACGGCGCAGATCCTGAAAGGTCTCCCGGGGGACAAGGCGAAGCCGCTCGCGAGCCTCGGGCCGTTCCGCTCCTTCGGCGAGATCTCGCTCCTGGTCGATCAACCGCGCACCGCCTCGGTGGTCGCCACGGTGCCGCTCCGCTGCGTCAAGCTCACCCGCCGTCAGCTCGCCGAGGTCGAGGAGAAAGAGCCCAAGCTCGCCGTTCGCCTGTATCGTCTCGTCGCCGAATCGCTGGCACGCAGCCTGATCGCCCAGGCGAGCTGACCGTGCGCGCCGCGGGCCGCGGGTAGACAGGCCCGGGCGCCGAGTCCGCGCCGGCGCGCTCGCCGCGTGATCCCCGTCCTCATCGACACCGATCCGGGCATCGACGACGCCCTCGCACTCCTCCTCGCCTTCCGCACCCCCGGCTGGCGCGTCGTCGCCGTGACGACCGTTGCCGGCAACGTCCCCGTCGAGGTGGCGACGGCCAACGTCGCGCGGATCCTGGGGGTGCTCCGGCCGGATCCGCCGCCGGTGGTGGCGGTGGGAGCGGCGGTGCCGCGCGCGCGCCCGCTCACGACCGCGACGCACGTCCACGGTCCGGACGGGCTCGGCGGGCTCGCGGGAATCCGGACGCCGGACGGTCGCGCGCGGTTTCCCGAGGCGCCGCTCGTCCGACACCCGGGGGACGCCGCGGACCTCCTCGTCGAGAGCGCGCGCCGCTGGGCCGGGGAGCTCACGATCGTGGCCCTCGGGCCGCTGACGAACCTCGCGCTGGCCGCGGAGCGGGACGGCGCGGCGCTCTGCCGTGTCCGGCGCGTCGTCGCAATGGGGGGCGCGGTCGCGGCGGGCGGGAACGTCACCGCGGCCGCCGAGTTCAACGTCTTCGTCGATCCGGAGAGCGCCGCTCGCGTCCTCGCGGCGGAGCTCCCGCTGACGCTGGTCCCGCTGGACGTGACGCGGGAGGTCGTCTGGGCGGCCGCGGCGGTGGAACGGCTCGCCGCGGCGCGGGATCCGGTCGCGGCGTGCGCCTACGCGCTGGCCCGCGCCGGGCTCGCGCTCTTCGGCACGCTCGGAGAGCCGGGGATCACGATGCACGATCCCCTGGCGGTGGCGGTCGCCGCCGATCCCACGCTGGTCGAGACGGCGGCGCTGCCGGTGGCGGTGGAGACGCAGGGCGCGCTCACCCGCGGCGCCACCGTGGCGGACCGGCGGCCGGCCGCAGCGGGGCGCGCGCCGGGGCCGACCTGCCGGGTGGCCCTGCGGGTCGATGCCGCTCGATTCCTGCGCCTCTGGGAGGAGCGGGTGTGGCCCGAGTCTGCGTGATCGGCAGCACGAACCTGGACTTCACGGTACCGGTGCCGCGGCTCCCGCAGCCCGGGGAGACGGTCTCGGGCGGCGCCCTCGGGATCTCGGCCGGCGGGAAGGGGGCCAACCAGGCGGTCGCGGCGCGACGGCTCGGCGCCGAGGTGCGCTTCATCACGCTCGTGGGGGCGGACCTGATGGGCGACCGCCTGGTGGCGACGCTCTCCGGGGACGGGCTGACCGAGGGCATCCTGCGGACGGCGGAGGCCGCGACCGGCGTCGCGCTCATCGTGGTGGACCCCGCCGGGCGGAACCAGATCGCGGTGGCGCCCGGCGCCAACCACGCGCTGACCGTCGAGCGCGCCGCGCGCCACGCCGGCGCCCTGGCCTGGGCGGACGTCGTGCTCCTGCAGCTGGAGACGCCGATCGAGACGGTGCGCTGGGCCCTCCGCGAGGCGCGGCGGCTCGGCAAGCGGACGGTTCTCAACCCGGCCCCGGCCCGCGTGCTTCCGCTGCCGGCCGATCTCCTCGGCCTCGTGGACTACGTGACCCCGAACGAAACCGAAGCGGGGCTCCTGACGGGGCGGGAGGTGCGCGACGTCGCCGACGCGGAGGCCGCGGGCCGCGCCCTCGTCGCGGCAGGCGTCGGCGCCGTGGTCGTCACCCTGGGACCGGTGGGGGCGGTGCTCGTCCGTCCGGCCGGCTGCATCCATGTCCCGGCTTTCGACGTCTCACCTGTCGACACCGTGGGAGCGGGAGACGCCTTCAACGGGGGTTTGGCGACGCTGCTGGCGGCGGGCGCCCGGGTCGAAGATGCCCTCGTCGTGGCCAACGCTGCCGGGGGGCTCACGTGCACACGCCGAGGGGCGGTCGAGGCGCTCCCGATGCGCGAGGCGGTGGAGGCGCTCCTGAGGCGGGAGGGGAGATGGCCGGGGGTGCTGTGGTGAGGGGGCGCGCTCTACGACCGGTTCGGCAACTACACGCTCGCGTTCCACTCCGCCGCAGCGCTGGCGTTCGTGGCGACCGCCATGGTCCTCGCGATCCGTGAGCGGCCCGCGGCGGGCCCCGTGCGGCCTGTGGTCATCGCCTCGGCGGCGCGCTCCTAGCTCGGCCTGCATCCGGCAGCACTACTCCGTCTGCTCGGGTCTCGGCCCCGCCTGAGCTGGGACAGCTACGGGCGGGGGAGGGTCATCAGGACCGCGTCCTCCCGCGGGGCGTCGTAGTAGGCGCGGAATCGGCCCACGGTGCGGAAGCCGCATCGGCGGTAGAACGTCCGCGCCTCGCGGTTCGAGGCCCGGACCCGGAGCCACACGAGCAGCACTCCCCGCGCGCGGCAGTAGGCCCGCACGCTCCTGAGGAGCCGCCGGCCGATGCCCCGCCGGCGATGTGCGGGATCTACGGCGAGGTTGATGACGTCCGCCTCCCCTGCGAGTGCCGACAGTTCCAGCCCGGCGTAGCCGACGATGCGACCGTCACCAGACTCTGCGAGCCAGAAGCGACCGCGGGGGGGCCGGCTGGTCGCGAAGACCCGGCCGACGTGCGCGAAGGCAGCCGCAGGCCAGGCGTCTCGGCGGAAGACGGCGCGCTCGAGGCGGGCGACGGCCGGGACGTCGGCCGGCCCCATGGGCCGGATGCGGATCCGGCCGCGCACGTTACCGGGTGACCGCTTCGGGTTGGGTCTCGGCGGCGCCCTCGGTCCCGACCCGGGCCGGGAGCTTGACCGTGAAGATCGAGCCCTTGCCGACCTCGCTCTTGACGTCGATGGCGCCGCCGTGGCTCTGCACGATGCCGAGGCTCACCGACAGCCCCAGCCCCGTGCCGCTCACCTCGGGCTTCGTGGTGAAGAACGGGTCGAAGATCTTCTCCAGGTGCTCCGGGGCGATGCCGTGCCCGGTGTCGGCGAACTCCACATGTACCCAGTCGGCGGCCGCGAAGGTGCGGATGGTGAGCGTGCCCCCGTCCCTCATCGCGTACGTCGCGTTGTTGATGATGTTCAGGAAGACCTGCTTGACTCGGGAGACGTCCACCTCGATCTTGGGCATGTCCGGGGCGTAGGTCTCCTCGACCGTGACGTGGTCCACCGAGCCCTGTCGCCGCACCATGGCGACGGTCTGCTCAACCACCGCGTTGACGTCTGTCAGCTCGGGCGCATACTCCCGCCGGCGGCTGAAGTCGAGCAGGTCGCGGACGATGTCGCGGGCGCGCCCGGCCTCCTCCATGATGAGGTTCAGTTCCCCCCGCGTCGGGTCCTCCTCGGGGAGGCGCTCGGCGATGAAGGAAGCGAAGCCGAGGACGCTCGTGAGAGGGTTGTTCAGCTCGTGGGCGACGTTGGCCACGAGCTCCCCGACGGCCGCCAGCTTTGCCGACTGAACGAGCTGCGCCTGCGCCTCCCTCAGCTCGGCCATCTGGCGCTTCACACCCTCGTAGAGGTGAGCGTTCTCGACGGCGATCGCGACCTGATTCGCCACCAGCTTGAGGAGTTGCTCTTCGTCCGCCTTGGCGCCGGGGGGGAGGACATGGCGCGCGACCATCGCCCCCAGGGCCCGGTCGCGAACGGCGAGGGGCAGCGTCCATTCCACCTCGCTCCACGGTTCCGTTGCCTCGGCCGCGGCCCCGGCGAGCACGCGCTGGGGGTGCTCGGTGCCCTCGCCGCGCACCGCGACGCGGACGCCCGGCGGGTCGGTCAGCTCGACCGCGAGGCTCGTGCTCCCGAGCGCCTTCACGAGCGCGGGCAGCAGGCGCTCGAGGAGGGCGGCGACCCCCAACTCGGAGGTGATGTCCTGGACGGCCCGGTGCAGCTCCTCGAGCTGCCGCGCGCGCCGCACGAACTGCTCGTTGAGCCGCTTCAGGTCCTCCACCTGGTTGACGAGCCGGTAGACGAGCCGCTGGTTGAGCTCGCGGAGGTAGATGCCCTCCTCGCGCGCTTCGACACGCTCGCGCTTGCCGCGGAGGAACTCCGCGACCTGGCCCGGGAAGGCATCCACGTCGATCGGCTTCTGGATGTACCCGTCGCAGCCCGCGACGAGGGTGCGCTGCCGGTCGCCCTCCATCGCATATGCCGTCACGGCGACGACCGGGGTGGTGGAGAGGTTCGGGAACGACTTGAGGACCGAGACGACCTCGTAGCCGTCGACACCGGGCAGGTTGATGTCGAGGAGGATCAGGCCCGGCTGCTCGCGGATGGCGGCCTCGATCCCCGACAGCCCGTCCTCGGCATCCACGACCTCGTACCCCTCCGCCTCGAGCACCGCGCGTGCGAGCATGCGGTTCTCGGGATTATCCTCGATGTAGAGGATCTTGGCTCCCTTGCGGTCACGCGGGTGCCCCGGCATTTCAGGTGATCCTTTCGACCTTCTCGGCGTGCAGCCGCTTGACCGGTAGCGTGAAGTGGAACGTGGAGCCCCGGTTCTCCCGACTCTCCGCCCAGATGCGACCGCCGTGCAGCTCGACGAACTTCTTGCTGATCGCGAGCCCGAGCCCCGTGCCGCTCGCCTCGCGCGCCCGCGGGCTGTTCACCCGGTGGAACGGCTGGAACAGCCGCGGGAGGTCCTCCTCGCGGATCCCGATGCCCGTGTCGGCGACACTGAAGTGGACGAGGTCCCCTTCCGGCTGGACGCGGACGATGACGCGGCCGGCGGGCGAGAACTTGATCGCGTTGCTGACCAGGTTCAGCAGGACCTGCTTGACCTTGGTGCGGTCGGCGTGGATCCGCGGCAGCTCCAGGGGGACCTCCTTCTCGAGCTTGACCGGCTTGCCCCGGGCCAGGGGGATCGAGGACTCGACGCACTCGTCGACCAGGTCGTGGAGGTCGAAGTCCTCGGGATGGGCCTCGATCTTGCCGGCCTCGATCCGGGAGAAGTCCAGGATGCTGTTGATGAGCCGCAGGAGGTGGGTGCTGCTGTTGTGGACGGAGCGGATGTAGGCTTCCTGCCGCTCGGTCAGGTCGCCATCGAGTCGGTTCAGCAGTACTTTGGAGAACCCGATGACCGAGTTGAGCGGCGTCCGGAGCTCGTGCGACATGCTCGCCAAGAACTCGGACTTGAGCTGGTTGGCCTGGATGAGGCGGGCGTTCGACGCCCCCAGCTCCTCGTAGAGGCGCGCGTTCTCCATCGCGATCGCCGCCTGGTTGGCCAGGACGGAGAGGACCTCGAGTTCCGGGTGATCGAAGATCTCGGCGGAGAGCTTCTCGCCGAGGAGGAGGATGCCGATGAGGTTGTCCTCGATCTTGAGCGGCACGATGAGTGACGCCTTGATCTCTTCCAGTTCGCCCTCCGCCGCCTCGAAGTACGCCGCGATTCGCGGGTTGAGCTTGACTTCCTCCTTGACGAGGAGGCCCTCCGCCCGCTTGAGCCACTGGACGATGGCGCTGTCGGCTCGGATGGGGGCGACGGCGCCCCCGACCTCGATGGTGGTCTCCTCCTGGTAGGGCACGAAGGAATTCGTGGGCCGGTCGTAGATCATGAGCACGGCATGCGTGAGCGGGACTCCCCGGACGAGACCCTGGAGCAGCGTGTCCACGAGCTTCCCGAAGCTGAGGATGGCGCTCATCCGCTTGCTCAGGTCCAGCAGCGTGTCGTAGCAGCCACGCCGTTTGCTGAACATGAGGCGCTGGATGTAGTCCTCCAGGGGCCGGCCGAGCGGGCTCAGGACGAGCGTGATGAGGAAGCCCATGGGGATCACGACCCAGAGGGCGGTGATCTCCGCCAGCTGGAAGTATCGCTCGAGGGTCCACGTGATCCCGACGAGGGCGGAAGTCACCGCCGCGCCGAAGACCAGGTAGATCGCGGTGCGCTTGACCGCGACGTTCACGTCGAACAGGCGGTAGCGGACGATCGAAATCCCGAGCATCAGCGCGAACACCATGTTCGCCGGAATGCCCGCCGGGTATGTGCGTTCGAGGAGCGGGACGATGGCCCGGACGATGTCGATGACCCCGCCGCTGAGGCTCACGATGGTGCCCAGAAGGATCAGACGGGCCCTGTTGCGACGGAAGCTGGAATCGATGTCCCGATACACCCTCACCAGGTGGTAGAGACCCCAGATCATGAAAGCGAGGAAGTAGACGAACTGGGCGTAGTACACGAGCCCGGCGGCTGGGGCCCAGCCCCAGTAGGTCCACTTGACGCCCTTCATGAAGCTGGAGGCCCCGGTGACGTTGAAGGCGTTGAAGAACAGCGCGAGCACGTAGGCGAGGGTCAGAGAGGGGCGGTGCCGCGTCGTGGCGTCGAGGAAGATGAGGACGAAGTGGTAGTAGAAGGCGGGGATGGCGATCACTCCGATGTGGATGATCACCTCCCAGAAGTACGCGCTCGCCGGGTCCGGAGCCCGGCGGAGCATGAAGACCCCGAAATTCCAGAGGGCCATCGCCGAGACGAAGTACGCAAAGACGCGGTTCAGCCGGCTGCCCGGGTTCCGGAGCAGCGAGATCCCGGCGAGGGAGACGTTCAGGAGGAAGGCGGCGAGGGGGAGTAGGCTATGTAGGCTCAATCACGTGCCCCTCCGCGCGCTCGAAGGGGTATTCGTAGAAGTCGTCCTTCCGTTCCTCTTCGATCTCGTCCTTGAGGATCCCGAACACGTAGACGTCCCAGTACTCGCCACCACAGTACCCGGCCTTGCGGAGGATGCCCTCCTGGCGGAAGCCGTGGCGGAGCAGGGAATTCATGCTCAACCGGTTGTAGGCGTAGACCTTCGCCTCGATCCGTCGGAGCCCCAGCACGTCGACGCCATAGTACGAGATGAGCTTGCCGGCTTCAACGCCGAATCCCCGGCGGATGGCCTTCTGGTCGGTGATCATCGTTTCCAGGAAGGCGTAGCCCTCCAGGACGTGGATGTTGAACAGGCGGACGAGGCCCACGGGCTTGGTCCCGCCCCGGTAGGCCATGACCACCAGCACGACCTGGGTCGGATCGGTCAGGACGGCGTCGAAGAAGGACGGGTCTTTGTCGTACACGTGCTTGAAGGCGTAGAGGAACTCGCTTCCGACCATCCGCTCGAGGAACGGATCCTCGGCCCACTCCGCGAGGTACTTGAGGTCCCCGGGAGTCAGGGTGCGCAGGTAGACCCGCCTGCCACGGACCACGATGACCGGCTGGTCCGGAGCCGCGGCCCCGCCGACAGGGGCCGCCTCGAGCGACGCCGGTTTCGTCTCGATCACGGTCGGGGTCCGTCCCAGAGCCGGAACGCCGAGATCACTCTACAGAACCTCCAGCAGGATGATGATGAACCGCACGAGAGGGACCCCGTCTTTGAACTCGTGCGCTTCAAGCTCATCCACCGTCCGGGGTCGTTCCCCGACGAGCACCAAGTACGTCCAAAGATGACGTAGGCTGGGGGTTGTCCTTTCGAACCCACGCCAAAAGGCTGGCGCCGCCGAAGAAGGTCCGCCGCAACTCGAGCACCGTGAAGCCCGCCTCGCGGAGGTGGCGCGTGAACTCCTCCTCCTGCCAGTAGTGGGGCCCGATCCGCTTCCGCGTCACCTCGAACACCGCGTTGGGCAGGACCCACAGCAGGCACCGGAGCGCCGCCCCGAGTCCATCGCGGCCCCTGACGTCGCGGAACGACGACCACAGCCAGACGCGCCGCGTGAAGTTGACGAAGACCGCATGCCCGCCGGGCTTCAGCACCCGGTGCACCTCCCGGAGGAGCTGTACCGGCGCGGGATGGACGTAGAGGGAGTGGATGTTCACGACCTGATCGAAACCGCCCTCTCGGAACGTGTCGCCCCTGGCGAGATCGGCGTGCCGGAAGGCGAGGTTCGCGAGGTGTTGGGCGCGGCGCTTCTCTCTCGCGAGGTCCACCAGGGCGTCGTACGGGTCGATCCCGACCACGGAGAAGCCTGCCTGGGCCAGGGTAAAGGTGAAGTTCCCCGGGCCACACCCGATGTCCAGGACGCGGACGTCCCGCCGGTGCGCGCCCGCGGGGACGGCCGATTCCAGCAGGCCGAGGACCTCCCGCAGCAGGGTCTGGTACGGCGGGAACCGCTCGAAGATGAAGTCATAGACGACGCCGTACCCGACCGACAGCATGCGGTCGAGTCCCCACTGGATGCCCCGGAGCACCGAACCCATTCCTGCCACCTCCGCCTCGCTCGCGGAACCGCTCGGGGGTGCGTCGAATAGCATACCGCGTTCCGGCAGCCTACGCCCCGGAGGGCTTGCCGGCCTTGGCGGCCAGCGCCTTCTCGGCGGCCCCGCGCAGCTCGGTGGGGGTGAAGGGCTTCAGGAGGATCGAGTCGAATCCCATCTGCTTCGCCTCGGCGATGATCTCGGGCGTCCCGTGCCCGGTGACGAGCGTGAACGCCATCTCGGGCCGCAGGGCCCGCACCTCCCGGAAGACATCGAAGCCGCTCATGCCCGGCATCCGGTAGTCCACCACCATCAGGTCGAAGGGCTCCTTGCGGACCAGCTCGATCGCGGCCTCACCGCGGTTGGCGCCCTTGACCGCGTACCCCAGCGACTGGAGGACGTTCACGCAGAGGACGACCACCGGCCCCGCGTCGTCGACGACCAGTACGCGTGCCCTCGGCTGGCTCAACAGTGCGTCTCGCCCACCGGGGCTTCGAGGGCCGCGCCGGCCTCCGAGATCCCCGGGATCTGTGCGGTGCTGTAGTAGCGGCTGATCTCGAGCAGGCGCGCTCGCTGGATCGACGCGAAGGCCTCCGTCACCGTCGGGTCGAACTGGGACTTCGCGCCGCGCAGGACCTCGCTGATCGCGACCTCGACCGGAAGCGCGCTGCGATAGGCTCGCGTCGAGGTCATCGCGTCGTAGGAATCGGCCACCGTCACGATCCGGGCCGCCAGCGGGATCTCCTCGCCCTTGAGCCCGTCCGGGAGCCCCCTGCCGTCCCACCGCTCGTGGTGGTGCCGGATCGCCTTCGACTCCTGGGCGAGGAAGCGCAGGGGCTTCAGGATCTTGTCAGCGACCAGCGGGTGGCGCATCACCAGCGCGTACTCCTCCTTCGTCAGCCGGCCCGGCTTGTGGAGGACGGAGTCCAGCACGACGAGCTTGCCGAGGTCGTGCAGGAGCCCGGCGCGACGGACGATGCTGACGTGCGGCGGGGTCATCCCGACCGCCATGGCGATCTCGCCGGCGTACATCGAGACGCGCGCGGAGTGCCCCTTCAGGTACGGATCCTTGGACTCGAGCGCGGTGACGAAGGACGCGATCGTGTCGATCAGGTTGCTCTCGAGGTTCTCCCGCAGGAAGATCTTCTGGAGGGCCAGCGCGGTCGTCTGCGCGTACCCGATCAGGAGCTCCTTCTCATCTGGCAGGAAGGTGCCCGTGACCTTCGCGTCACGTCCGAGGCAGAGGACACCCATCGCCTTCCCGGTGCCGGGGATCAGCGCGGCGATGGCCGTGACGGCGTCCCCCTTTCCGGTGAGCGCGAGGGCCTCCTTGCCGCCCGTCTTCACCAGCTCCTCGAACGCCGCGTGGAGCAGGCTCAGGAGCTGGCCACCGAGCGAGGGGTGCCCCTTCTGGCTCGGGGTGAAGTGCCCCTCCTGGTCCCGGAGGAGGACCAGGGCCGCGTCGCTCCGGAGCGCCTGGATCGTGTAGTCGAGCACCGCGTCCACGAAGACCCCCGGCTCGGGGCTCTGGAGGGCGAGCTCGCCGATCCGGGAGAGGGCCTCCATCCCGAACTGACGTCGCGCGAGCTCCTCGGTGAGCCCCGCGGGGAAACTCAGGCGGCCGTTCCCCTGGACCCGGTCCTTCCGCAGCCGCTGGATGAGCTGCTGCACCTCCTTCACCGAGAAGGGCTTCGGAAGGTAGTCGTAGGCGCCGTGGCGGAGTCCGAAGACGGCCGAGTTGACCGACGGAACGCCCGTGATCAGCACGACCGGCGTCCCGGGCTGCTTCGCCTTGACCGCCCGCAGGAGATCGAGTCCGCTCAGCCCCGGCATCTTGATGTCCGAGACGACCAGGTCGAAGGGATGATCGGAGAGGAGGTCGAGGGCCTCCTCGGCGCTCGAGGCCGTCGTGACGAGGCAGCCGTTGGTCGAGAAGGCGGACTGGAGGAACCGGAGCACCGGGGCGTTGTCGTCCACCACGACGACCTGGAGGAGCGACGTGTCGTTGTTCCCCGCGAGCGCCGCGGCGCCGGTCCGGAGTTCCGTCACGGGCATCATGCCTGGACTGCCCACCTGGAGCCCGCTGTAGTCGGTTGCCATCGTCCCTGCCCCCCTTCCGCGCCGGGGTTACTGAGCGGCCTTGAGCTGGTTGAGGAAATCCCGCCACTCCCGGGTCAGCGAGCCGTTCTCCGGGTGGCCGGGGGCTCCCGAATCCTCATCGGCACCGAGCCAGGATCCTTCCGGTGCGGGCGCGGCCGCAGCATTCACGGGGCTCGCCGCACTGGCCCGGAGCGTCGTCTCGAGCGTCGAGATCCGATCGATCACCTGCGGCCGGACGGGCACGTCGCCGGACGGTCCTGCGCCCGGATCCTCTTGCGGGGCCTCGGCCCCGAGCTGCTTGAGGAAGTCCCGCCATTCACCCCGATGCTGCTCGACGTCGCCCGTGACCTCGCCCACAGCCTGCTCGGCGGCGGGCGGTTGCGACGCTGGCCGGGCGCCGTTCCCGTTCGCCGGGGCCACGGACGCCACCGGCGGCGTCCCCTCGATGAACGGATGCTGCTCGATGCCCTGCGGCAGCTCGGCCGAGTCCTCCGCCGGCGCCACGCCCGGGACGGTCCGCCGCAGCTTCGCGACTGTCTCGAAGAAGACGGCCGCCGTCCCGTTCACCTCGAGGTTGAGGAAGCGCAGGCAGTCCACCTCGGGGAAGCTGAACTGCTTGAGCTTGCGGAGGAAGGAGTCCGGCGTCGCCCCGGCGATGAAGACCACCCGGGGCAGGCGCTCGGTCCGGCCGACCTTGGTGCGCGCCTTCGGGTACAGCCGGCGGATCGTGTCGGGGTACTCGAGACACCAGGAATACCCGTCCAGGACGCGCAGCAGCATCTCGTCGTTGGCCGTGAATCCCAGGGCGAGGAGGACGAGCGAGTCCTTGGAGTCCAGGCCGACCAAGTCGATCCGCGCGTGGCCGAGGAGGACGGAGGAGTCGATGATCCGGAGCCCCGGCTCGACGCTCTCCACGTTCTCCGTGATGAGGCTCTCGATCTCCCGGAGATCCCTGACCTCAAGCTTCTTGAACGTCAGTCCCATCGGTCTTTCCCCCCTTCTCCGCCCGGCGAGTCGGCCTGGGCCGGCTCCTCGGTTGCCAGACTGCCTGGGTTGTCGTCCTCTCCAGGGAAGCAAGGGTGGTACCACGCAGGGGTGAGCGATCCAACTTATTGAAATCACGGTGTTTTCCACTGACCGCTCGGCACTGGCGGGCCGCGCCGCCGCCCAGTTCCTTACCACGACGCCAGCAGGAACTGTCCAGTGGCTTGCACCCTGGGAAGGCTCAGGTCTCCTCGAGCTTTTTCCGGAGGGTCTGGCGGGAGATCCCGAGGACCTTCGCCGCCTTGCTCTTGTTCCCCTGTACGTTCTGGAGAACCTGGTGGATGTACGCGCGCTCGACCTCGGCGAGGGTCCGGAGCCCCTGCGAGGCCACGGCCGCGGCCGGGGCGGCGGCCACCGCGCCCGCGAAGGGAGGGGGCAGGTGGTGGGGCTCGACGACGTCGGAGGTGGCGAGGATCACGAGACGCTCCACGAGGTTTCTCAGCTCGCGGACGTTGCCGGGCCAGGGGTATCCGACGAGAAGGCGCTCCGTGTCCGGAGCAAAGCCCCGGATCGTCTTATGGAACATGCGGTTGGCCTCGGCGAGAAAGTGGCGGGCGAGGGCCAGGATGTCTTCCGGCCGCTCGCGGAGGGGCGGGATCGTGATCGGGATGACGTTGAGGCGGTAGAAGAGGTCCTCGCGGAACTTGCCCTCCTTGATGCTCGCCTCGAGCGGCCGGTTGCTCGCCGCGATGACCCGGACGTCCACTCGGATGTCGCGCGTGCCCCCGACGCGCTTGAAGACCCGCTCCTGCAACGACCGGAGCAGCTTGGCCTGGCTCGAGAGCGACATCTCGCTCACCTCGTCCAGGAACAGCGTTCCCCGGTCGGCCAGCTCGATCAGGCCCTTCTTGGACGCCTTGGCGTCGGTGAAGGCGCCCTTCTCGTGGCCGAACAGCTCGCTCTCGAAGAGCGTCTCGGTGATGGCCGCGCAGTTGACCTCCATGAAGGGGAACTCGCGCCTGGGGCTCTCGTAGTGGAGGCCCTTGGCGACCAGCTCCTTGCCGGTCCCGCTCTCGCCCAGGATGAGGACGGTATGGGCCTCGCTCTTCGCGACCTGCCGGATGACGTCCCGGAGGCGGCGGGTCGCCTCGGACTCGCCGACGAGCTGCTCGGCGCTGTACTGGCGCTGCTCCCGCTCGTGGAGCCGGTGGATCTCCCGGCGCGCCTTGACTTCCTCGAGGGTCCGGGCGACGGTCAGGCGGAGCTTGTCGAGCGGCTCGAAGGGCTTCTCGAGATAGTCCGTGGCGCCGCCCTTCATCGCCTCGACGGCGCTCTTGATCTCGCCGTAGGCCGTGATGATGATCACGGCGGTGCCGGGATGGCGCGCCTTGAGGGACCTCAGGACATCCATCCCGTTCATGTCGGGGAGGCGAAGGTCGAGGAGGACGAGATCCGGCGTCACGTCGTCGGTCAGGCGGAGTCCCTCGGCCCCCGTTCCCGTCGTGTGGACCTCCATCCGGTCCTGGGTGAGGACTTTGGTCAGCAACGCCCGGATGTTGCGTTCGTCGTCGATGACGAGGATGCTGTCCATGAGCTAACGGTACGCGGGCGGTCAGTTTCTTGTCAACTTTTCGGGCTGACCCCCCGTTTCGTCCTGACAACAGCGCCGGGGAACCCCCGGGGGCGGGGGCCACGGCGCTCTGGGCGGGAAAGGAGGCTCGGCGTGGGTGGCGCGACCGTGCTGGTCGAGCAGGCGGACCGCATCGCCACGGTGACCCTGAACCGGCCGGAGGCCCGGAACGCGCTCAACCTCGAGATGCGGGAGGCGCTCGAGGCGGCCCTCCGCGCCCTCGGGGAAGATCCCGGGGTGCGGGTGCTGATCCTGCGGGGGGCCGGGGAGCACTTCTGTGCCGGGGGGGACGTCAAGTTCATGCTGGAGCGCCGCATGACCGCGGCCGAGGGCCGGGCCCGGGTCGAGGCCATGAATCGCGCCGTGCGGGCCCTCGTCCACTTCCGGACCCCGACGATCGCGATGGTGGACGGGTTCGCGGTGGGGGCGGGCTGCAATCTGGCCCTCGCGTGCGATCTCGTCGTCGCCTCCGACCGGGCGCGGTTCGGCGAGGTCTTCGCGCGGATCGGGCTCGTGCCCGACGGCGGGGGGATCTACCTGCTCCCGCGCCGGGTCGGCCTCGCGAGAGCGAAGGAGCTCGTCTTCACGGCCGACGTCATCGGGGCCGCCGAGGCCGAGCGGCTGGGGCTCGTCAACCGCATCGTGCCGGCGGTGGAGCTCGAAGGGCGTACTCGGGCGCTCGCCCGCCAGCTCGCCGACGGACCGCCGCGAGCGCACGCCATGGCGAAGTCGCTCCTAAACCGGGCGCTCGACATCGACCTGGACACGGCCCTCGCGTGGGAGGCGCTCGTCCAGGGCATGATGATCACGTCCACGGACCACCGCGAGGGCCTCGCGGCGTTCTTCGAGAAGCGCGCCCCACGGTTCACGGGTGAGTAGGGCCGCCCGTGATCGCAACTTGACAGCGTTCGCGCGAGGATAGTAGCCTAGGCACGGCATCCCGAAACTGCCCTCCCCCGAAAGGTCGCCATGAAGAAAGCGAAGATCGTCGGAACCGGGATGGCCGTGCCGGAGTGCGTGGTGGACAACCATCTGCTCGCCCGGTGCTTCACCACGTCCGACGAGTGGATCACCCAGCGCACCGGCATCAAGGAGCGCCGGGTGTCGCCGAGCACGTACCGGTTCCTCCTGCGCCTCGCGGACGCGCCCGACAAGGAGGCGTACATCCGGGAGGTCTACGCCCGGGGCGTCGACGGGAAGATCGACGCGGACCTGGCGCCGTCGGACCTCGGCTGCGAGGCCTCGCAGATGGCGCTGAAGAACGCGGGCCTCCGCATCGAGGACATCGACTTCATCATCGACACGACGACGATCCCCGAGTACGCGTACCCGCACACCGGCTGCGTCATGGCCTCCAAGTTCGGCCTGACGAGCACCCCGGTCCTGAACCTCCAGCAGGGCTGTGCCGGCTTCGTGTACGCGCTTGCGACGGCGGACGCCTTCATCCGGATGGGCATGTACGAGCGCGTGCTCCTGGTCGGCGCGGAGATGCTCTCGCCGATGATGGAGTACTCCGACCGCGGGCGCGACATGGCCGTGCTCTTCGCGGACGGCGCCGGCGCGGCGGTGCTCCAGGCCGTGGACGGGCGCTCGCAGAGCGGGCTGATCTCGCACCACCTCCACACCGACGGGACGATCCTCGACAAGCTCTACGGGGAGATCTACGGGAACTCGACGTATCCGCTCGTCTCGAAGAAGAAGATCGACGACGGGCGGGCCCGGCCGCGGATGAACGGGCGGGCGATCTTCGTCCAGGCGGTCCGGCGGTTCAAGGAGGTCATGCGGGAGACGCTGGAGGCCAACGGCCTCGGGCCCGAGGACGTGGATCTCTACCTCTTCCACCAGGCGAACATGCGCATCCTCGACGCGATCGCCGAGTCCGTGAAGATCCCCGCCTCGAAGATGTTCACCAACATCGAGAAGTACGGGAACACCTCGGCCGCGTCCGTGCCGATCTGCATCCACGAAGCCTTCACCGAGGGCCGGATCAAGGAGGGGGACCTGATCCTGACCGCCGCTTTCGGGACCGGCTTCGCCTGGGGGGCGACCCTCCTCCGCTGGTGAGGAAACGCCCGGCGTCGCCGGGTGCCCCTCGTGCCGCTCCCCGGCCGCTGGTTACGGGGATACCACCCCGCCGCAGCTCACGGTGGTGTCTGACCCCGTCCCGATGAAGTTCACCGTGATCGCGCCCTCCGTCTGGACGGGTTCCCCCCGCCGTCCCGCCCCTTGAAGACGACCTCGGCGTTGGCCGCGACGGGCAGCGCCGCCGTGCTGAGTGGCGGCTCGTTCTTGGCCTGGGCGGGGACCAGGACGATCCCCGCGCTGGCGGTGTTCCCGCTGAGCGTGCCATTCGAGGCCGTGCCGGCGGGGACCGTGAAGCTGGCGCCGAACGTGAAGGGTCCCGGCACCGGACCTCCGTCGAAGCGGGTGAGCTTCACCGTGTAGGAGGTGATGACCACGTTGTCCAGGCCCGTGGGTGACGTCACGGTCGGGTTCTTGAGGTTGTTGCGGAGGGTCACGCACACCAGCGTCGAGCTGTTCCGGTCCGCGAGCGACGAGTTCACCGTGCCGATCGACCCGCTGCCGCCCGTGTTGAACCCGTCCACGGTCAGGAATACGAACTCGTTGCCCTCCCGGCCCGAGCCGTCACACCCGGCGAGGAGCACGGCCAGCGCGGCGAGGAGCAGGGCGGGGGTACGGCACAGGCGGCGGTCAGCGCTCACTGGGCAGCCCTCCCTCGAGAGGCCGCGTGGGGGGCGTGGCCGGCGGCACCGGCTCTGGGAGCGCGCTCGGCTCGGCCGACTCCGGCCTGAGGATGGTGGGGTGGGTTCGCAGGCCCCGCTGCAGGTCAGGGCGCTGCGAACGGATCTGCTCGTACAGTTCGCGGGCCTCGGTCGGATCGCCGATCACCCGGGGTGTGATCAACAGGAGCAGCTCGGTCCGGCGGAGCGTCTCGCCGCTGCGCCCGAACAGGAACCCGATGATCGGGATCCGCGACAGCCAGGGGATTCCCGCCCGGGAGCTCCTCTGCGTTGTCTGAATCAGCCCGCCCAGCACGAGCGTCTGGTTGTCGTGGAGTACGACCGACGTCTCGGCTTCCCGTTTGATGATGACGGGGGAGCCGCTGGGTGGCTGAGGCGCGCCCACGTCGTTCACCGTCTGCTTGACGTCGAGCGCGACCACCCGCTTGTCGCTGATCCGCGGGGTCACCGTGAGAATGATCCCCGCGTCGCGGTACTCGACGTTAGAGGTCTGGATTGTCTGGGGCGGCTGCTGGACTTGACCGGGAACGACGCCGGTCTGGGCGCCGGTGAAACTCGTGACGATCGGGATGGAATTGCTGACGTTGATGACGGCCTTTTTGTTCTCGGACGTCAGGATGTGCGGGCTCGACAGAACGTTGACCCTGCCATAGCTCGCGAAGAGATTGATGAGTCCGAGGAAGCGGTCGGTCTCGAAGATGAAGAACGCCAAGCCGGCGACCGGCGGAACATTGACGGGGAAGGTCGAGCCCGGAGGCGGGAGCGCAGGCGTCGGTAGCGTAGACGGCGGACCGACGTCAACGCGCGAGACGCCGCCGACGTTGTATCTCTGGCCACCCACTGTGATGTCGCCCTGGGTTCGCAGCGTCCATTCGAGACCAAGCTGGAGGTCGTCGTCGAGCGAGACCTCCGCCACGAGGACCTCGATCAGGACCTGCTTCGGGGTCCGGTCGAGTTTGCGGATCGTGTCCTCGATGAGCGGCCAGTTCCGCGGGAACGTCGTGACGAC
This sequence comes from uncultured bacterium, assembly GCA_964416315.1. Taxonomy (GTDB): domain Bacteria; phylum Methylomirabilota; class Methylomirabilia; order Rokubacteriales; family DASRDR01; genus CAYQDR01. The sequence continues at coordinate 1,169 of CAYQDR010000050.1, read as the reverse complement.
CAGCGCATTGTTCGGCTCGTCCGCGACGACCTTGACCTGGCCCTCGACGACGCTGGGCTCGAGCTCGGCGCCGGGCGGTCCCGGGGCGGTCGGCGTTGGCGTCGGCCGTAGCGGCGCGGGCGGCGTCGGTGGGGGCGCCCCAGGGTAGGGCGGGGCCGCCGGCGCGGCCTCGCGGGGCTCAGGGCGAGCGGGGGCCTCGCCGGGCTTGCCGAAGATCTCCGTGAGCGTGGCCGCGAGGTCCTTGGCCTTGACGTTCTCGACATAGTAGACGAACACGCGCTTGTTCGCCTGGGTGTCCACGTCGAGCTGGCTCATGAGCTGGGTGATGGTCTCCATGTCGGCGCGGCGCGCGGACACGATGAGGACGTTCGTGCGCTTGTCGGCGATGATCAGCGGCGGACGCTCCGCGGGCTCGGCCACGGTCGGGGCAGGTGTCGGCGCGACCCCGGGCCGCGGCACGATCGGCGTCGGCGCGGGTGTGGGGATTCGGACGCGCCGGCCGCTGAAGAAGTCGTTGAGGATCCGGGCGAGCTCCACGGCGTCGGCGTATCGCACGGGCAGGATGCGGAGCTCGTCGAGCCCGGCCTCCACGTCGAGGACGCCGATGATCTGCAGGAGCCGCGCGACGTTGCCGGCCGTGTCGGTGATGATCAGGAGGTTCCCGTGGACCACGACGTTGCCGCCGTGGACGAACTGGCGGATCGCTACGGCGATCCGCTCGGCGGGCAGGTGGGCGATCGGGATGATCTGGGTGATCACCTCGTCCGCCCGGCGGCTCGGGTCGGGCTGGGTGCCGACGATCGTCGGCAGGGGCTTCTCCCGGGCCGCCGCAATGGGCACGATCTTGTAGATGTTCCCCGCGCGAACGGCCGTCACGCCGTGGACTTCGAGGATCGCGAGGAGGACGTTGACCACCTCGTCCTCGGGAATGCGGCTCGATGTCTGGACGGTGACCTTCTTGCCCGCCACCCCGGGCGCGAGGGTGTAGTTGAACTGGGCGATCTCGCTGGCGGCCTGGATGACGGCCTCGATGTCGGCATTGTCGAAGTTCAGGACGATCTGACGGCCCCGGCCGGCCGGCACCGGCGGTCCCGCGCTCGGTGCCCCGGGGGCCGGTGCGGGCGCCGGCGCCGCCTGGGCCGCGCCGGGGGGCCCAGCGGGGGCAGCCG
>CAYQDR010000049.1:0-31047 GCA_964416315.1 uncultured bacterium | reverse complement strand
GTGCTATTCTCTCCCCGACTCCCAGCGACGGACAGAGTATAAGGACCCGCGGCGGGCGCGGCTGGCAAGCATGAAGACGCTGCTGTGGCAGGCGTGCGTCTCGGGGCTCCTGATCGGGGGCGTCTACGCGCTCGTCGCCCTCGGGCTCACGCTCATCTTCGGCGTCATGCGGATCATCAACTTCGCGCACGGCGCGCTGATGATGCTCGGCATGTACGCGACGTTCTTCCTCTACGACCTCGCCGGCGTGGACCCCTACCTCTCGATCCTCCTCGTCGGTCCCGCCTTCTTCCTCGTGGGCGTGGCGCTCGAGCGGGGCGTCATCGAGCCGAACCTCGGGACGGCGGAATCGAACCAGCTCCTGCTCACCCTCGGCGTCGCCCTGTTCCTCGAGAACGCCGCGCTCGCGCTCTTCAAGCCGGACTACCGGAGCCTCCGGCTGCCGTATGCGACGCAGGCCTTCCTCCTCGGCGACGCCGTGGTCAACGTCCAGCGTCTGATCGCCTTCGCCTGCTCGGTCGCCCTCGCCCTGGCGCTGTGGCTTTTCCTCAAGCACACCGACACCGGGAAGGCCATCCGGGCCGCCGCCGAGGAGCACGAGGGGGCGCTGCTCGTGGGGATCAACGTCCGCCGGCTCTACGCCGTCGCGTTCGGCATCGGCTCCGGCGTCGTGGCCATCGCCGGCAGCCTCGTGACGCCGTTCCTCTACGTGGCCCCCGACGTTGGCGACGTGTTCAACATCCTCGCCTTCGTCATCGTCGTGCTCGGGGGGATGGGGAGCTTCGTCGGCGCGCTCCTCGGCGGGTTCCTGGTCGGCCTGGCGGAGTCGTTCGGCGCGGCGCTCCTGCCCGGCTCGCTCAAGCAGCTCCCAATCTTCGTCCTGTTCGTTCTGGTGCTCCTGTTCCGCCCGAGCGGGCTGTTCGGTCGCGGCGTATGAAGCGGGCGGCTCCCGGGGACCTGTCGTGAGCAGGCTCCCCTGGGTCGCGGTCGGCGTGGCGGCGGTCGTGCTGCCGCCGCTGGCGTCGCCCTACGTCGTCCACATCCTCGTCCTCATCGTCTTCTTCGCGTTCCTCGGCGCGGCGTGGAACCTCCTCGGGGGCTACGCCGGCCAGTTCTCGTTCGGGCACGCCGCCTTCTTCGGGATCGGCGCCTACACCTCGACCCTGCTCCTCACGCGGGTGGGGGTGAGTCCGTGGCTCGGCCTCCTCGCGGGCGGCCTGCTCGCCGCGGCGTTCGGGTGCTTCGCCGGCTTCCTCGCCTTCCGCTACGGGCTCCGGGGGCCGTACTTCGCCCTCGTGACGCTCGCCTTCGCGGAGATGCTGCGCCTCGTCGCGGTGAACTGGATGGCGGTGGGCGGGCCGATGGGGATCCTGATCCCGCTCCCGAAGGAGGGTGACGCCTTCTGGCGCCTCCAGTTCCGGGAGAAGCTCCCTTACTACTACGTGATGCTGGGGCTCCTTGCCGTGGCGCTCTGGCTCACACGGCGGATCGAGCGCTCGCGTCTCGGCTACACCCTCCTCGCCATCCGCGAGAACGAGGACGCCGCGGAGGCGTCCGGCGTGAACACGCTCGCGACCAAGCTCTGGGCGATGGGGCTCTCATCGTTCCTGACGGCGCTCGGGGGGACGTTCTACGCGCAGTACTTCTCGTTCATCGACCCGACCCTGACGTTCGGCGTCGCGGTGTCGGTCGAGATCCTGCTCCGCCCGATCGTGGGCGGACCCGGGACGTTGCTCGGCCCGGTCTTGGGGTCGCTGGTCCTCACGCCGCTCTCGGAGCTGACGCGCTGGCTCATCCGGGGTCGCCCCGGCGTGGACGTCATGGTCTACGGCGCGATCCTGGTCCTCGTGGTGACGTTCCTGCCCCGCGGGCTCGTGGGCGCCTGGCAGGCGGCGCGCCGGCCCCGGCCGGCCTGAGGGGCGTCCGGCCGTGGCGCTCCTCGAGGTGCGGGGGCTCAGCAAGCGGTTCGGGGGCCTCGCGGCCGTCTCGAGGGTGGAGTTCGACGTCGCGGCTGGCGAGCTCCTCGGGATCATCGGTCCGAACGGCGCCGGGAAGACCACGCTCTTCCACCTGATCGCCGGCCACCACCGGCCGACGGCCGGCGACGTGCGCTTCGACGGGCGGACGATCATCGGCCTCCGCCCGCACGCGGTCTGCCGCCTGGGCATCGCGCGTACCTTCCAGATCGTGCAGCCGTTCCCCGGGCTCACGGTGCTGGCGAACGTGATGGTCGGCGCGTTCACCCGCGTCCGCGAGGTGGGGGCGGCGCGCGAGGGCGCGCTCCGCGCCCTCGCCTTCGTCGGCCTCGCGGCCAAGGCTGAGCACGAGGCGCGAACCCTGACGCTCGCGGAGCGGAAGCGGCTCGAGGTGGCCCGCGCGCTTGCCACCCGCCCGCGCGTCCTGCTCCTGGACGAGGTGATGGCGGGGCTCGGACCTGCGGAGGTCGCGACGATGATGGGGCTCTGCCGGCAGCTCCGGGCCGAAGGGCTCACGGTGCTGGTGATCGAGCATGTGCTCCGGGCGGTCATGGCGCTCTCGGACCGCATCGTCGTCCTCGACCACGGCGAGAAGATCGCGGAGGGGCCGCCCGAGGCCGTGGCTCGCGACCCGCGCGTGATCGAGGCATACCTGGGGTCGGCCCGTGCCGAGTGAGGGGTCCGTGCTGGCCGTCGAGCGGCTCCGGGCCGGCTACGGCGACGTCCTGGTGCTGCGCGACGTCACGCTCGAGGTGGGCTCGGCCGAGATCGTCGCGCTCGTCGGGGCGAACGGGGCGGGGAAGACGACGACGCTCCGGGCCGTCTCGGGTCTCATTCGACCCATCGGCGGCGCGATCCGCTTCGGCGGCGAGCGGATCGACGGGCTGGCCCCGTACGAGATCGTGGCCCGCGGGCTCGTGCAGGTTCCCGAGGGGAGGAAGATCTTCCCGTCCCTGACGGTCCAGGAGAACCTCGATCTCGGCGCCTACCTGCCCGCGGCGAAGGCCCGGCGCGCGGAGGCGCTCGCGCGCGTGCTGGCGCTCTTCCCCATCCTGGCCGAGCGCCGGCGGCAGGCGGCGGGAACCCTCTCGGGCGGCGAACAGCAGATGCTCGCCATCGGGCGGAGCTTGATGAGCGGTCCGCGGCTCCTCATGCTGGACGAACCCTCGCTCGGCCTCGCCCCGATGGTGGTCGACCGGATCCTCGAGGTGATCCACGCGATCAACGCCCAGGGGATGCCTGTGCTGCTCGTGGAGCAGAACGTCCAGCGGTCCCTCGCCGTCGCTCACCGGGCGTACGTGCTCGAGCACGGCGCCGTCGCGCTCCAGGGCGCGGCGCGCGAGCTCCTCGCCCGGGAAGAGGTCCGGAAGGCGTACCTCGGATTGTGAAGGAGGGTCATGTGCGCACGACGACCACACTCCGCCAGCTCCTCGCCAGCTCCTCGCCCAGCCGCGGCTCCTCCTGGCGCCGGGAGCCTGGGACCCCCTCTCCGCCCGCGTCGTCGAGGAGGCCGGGTTCGAGGCGGTCTACGTCACCGGCTCCGGGGTGGCGGTCGGGCACCTCGGCCTCCCCGACATCGGGCTCGCCACCATGACGGAGATGGTCGAGCAGATCCGACGGATCGCGGCCACCGTCCGGATCCCGGTGATCGCGGACGCGGACACCGGATCGTCGGGCTCTCGCGCTATCGCGAGCTGGAGGAGCGCTACCGCACCCCGTGAGGGCGATCCCCCCGAGAAATCGGTTGCCGACCTCGCGGGCGGCCGTATAATGGGGCCACGAGCGGCGCCTGGTCTCTCTCCAGGGAGGATGGACATGGCCGATGAGCGGACCGAGACCTTCGTTCGAAGCTACGAGCAGCTGAAGAACGAGGTCCACAAGGTCATCGTCGGCCACGAGGAGATCGTCGAGCAGGTCCTCGTCTGCCTCTTCGCGGGTGGCCACGTCCTCCTCGAGGGCGTCCCCGGCCTCGGCAAGACGCTGCTGGTCCGCACCCTGGCGGCGTGCCTCGACCTCTCCTTCGCCCGGATCCAGTTCACGCCCGACCTCATGCCGGCGGACATCATCGGCACCAACATCATCGTCGAGGACACGGGGGGGCGGCGGCACTTCCAGTTCCAGCGGGGTCCGGTCTTCGCCCACGTCGTCCTGGCGGACGAGGTGAACCGTGCCACGCCCAAGACGCAGTCGGCCCTCCTCGAGGGCATGCAGGAGGGGTCCGTCACCGTCGCGGGGGTCAGCCACCGGCTCCCGATGCCGTTCTTCGTTCTGGCGACCCAGAACCCGATCGAGATGGAGGGAACCTACCCCCTGCCGGAGGCGCAGCTCGACCGGTTCGTCTTCAAGCTGAAGGTCCGGTACCCGGCCATCGAGGAGCTCAACGAGATCGTGGACCGGACGACCCGGCCCCAGGAGCCGACGACCGACCGGGTGATGACCGCGGAGCAGGTCCTCGCCTTCCGGGAGCTGGTCCGGGAGGTCCCGATCGCGAGCCACGTGCGCACGTTCGCCTCGCTGGCCGTCATGGCGACGCACCCGCAGTGGGAGGGGGCGCCCGAAGTGACCCGCAAGTACCTCCGGTACGGGGCGAGCCCCCGTGCGGCCCAGGCGCTCGTGCTCGGGGGGAAGGTGCTCGCGCTCCGCGCGGGGCGGTTCAACGTGAGCCTCGAGGACTTGAAGGCGATCGCGCTCCCCGCCATGCGTCACCGGATCATCATGAACTTCGAGGGAGAGGCGGAGGGGATCGACGCGGACCGCCTGATCCTGGAGGTGGTGGAAGCCGCCGAGACTGCAACGCGGGAGGGCAAGGAGGTGTTCCTCCGCTAAGGCTCGACCCCGGCAGGAGGCACGATGGACGACGCTGCGGCGCTCCGACTCACGGTTCGGCGGCTCATCCGAGTGATTCGGCTGCGCCGCGCCGTCTTCTACGGCCTGCGCGGGCTCGCGTGGGGGCTCGTCCTGGCCGTCCTTCCCGTCGCGTTCCGCTCGCTCCTCGGCCCCGTCGCCCTCGCGCTCGCGGCGGGCCTGGCGGGGGCGGGCCTGCTCGCCGGTGTGCTCTCCGGGCTCCTGCTCCGGGTCCCGCCGGGCGACGCGTCCCAGGTGGTCGACCGCGCCTTCGGGCTCCACGACCGCGTGGCGACCGCGCTCGAGCTGCTGGCCGCGCGCGACGAGACCGCGCTCGCCCTGGCGGCGATCCGCGATGCGGCGGACCGCGCGCAGGGTCTCGATCCGCGGCGGGCAGTCCCCTGGCGCTGGCCGCGCGAGGCGCGGCTGATCCCGATCCCCGTGCTCGCGCTGGCGATCCTGCCGTACCTCCCGCCGGTGCCGTTGCCCGAGGACATCGTGGCGCCCCTGACTCCGGGGCAGGAGCCGGAGCAGCAGCGGACGAAGGCCGAGGCGCCCCAGGTCGCCGACCGGCCTGCGGCGAAGCGCCCCGAGCGGGCCGAGCGCGTGGAGCTGCAGGAGCGGGAGTACGCGCAGCGACAGGCGCCGACCCCCGAGCAGGCGCGCGGGGACCTCGCCGCCGTGTTCAAGGACACGAGCGTGGCCCAGAAGCGACCGGACTTCTCGAGCTTCCTCAAGCAAGGGGACGAGCGGCTCCGGCTGCTCGAGCGGGCGGACAGCCTGCCGGACCTGCAGCGGGACTTCACGCAGAGCCCGTACAAGGTGGTGTTCCGCAAGTCGCGCACGCTGCTGAGCGGCATCGACCCCAACCAGCTCTCCCGGGAGCGGCTTCGCCAGCTCCTCGAAGAGATGAATCGGATGGGGCGCCGGGGCGGGAGTCCGGGCGGGGAGGGAGACTGGAGTCAGGACGTCTGGGAAGGCTCCGAGGCACTCGAGCAGGGCCAGATGTCGCGGGCCCTGGACGCGATGGAGCGGGCGCTCGGCAAGATGCGCGCCATGGAGGAGCGAGAGCGGGGGGGCAAGGGTCTCGAGGGGGGCCGGGACCGGGGCGGCCGGGGCCGCGACGCGAGCCGGGGCGCCGGCGGGGACGGCGAGCCGGACTTCGGGGAGTTCGAGGGCTCGCTTCCCGGCAAGGGGACGAACCCGGGATGGCGCGGAGACCCCACGGGACGGCTCGGCCAGTCGCCGATCGACATGGGCGTCGAAGGACAGGCGCGCAAGGGGCGCAAGGAGGCGTACGACACGAACATGATGGGGCGGGGGGCGCGGAATCCGTCGCGGCTGCCGTACATGAGCGTGTACTCGCAGTATCGCAAGATGATGGAGGACGCCCTCGCCAAGGAGAGCATTCCCTTCGACTACCGGAGCCAGGTCAAGGAGTACTTCCAGTCCCTCGAGGAGCGGTAATGCTCCGGGCGACCGCCGGCGAGCAGCCGGCAGAACCTCGCACGCACGCGCCCCGCTTCTTCTCCAACGCCTTCCTCATGCAGCTCGAGCGCCTGACGTTCGTCTCCCACCGCCCGCACGTCGGACGGGTCAAGGGCGAGCGGAAGAGCCCGCGCAAGGGGTCGAGCGTGGAGTTCGCCGACTACCGGCCCTACGAGGTCGGGGACGACCTTCGCTACGTGGACTGGAACGCCTTCGGGCGGCTCAACCGCCTCTACCTCAAGCTCTTCATGGACGAGGAGGACCTCTGCATCCACCTGATCCTGGACGCCAGCGCGTCCATGGACTTCGGGACGCCCACCAAGTTCCAGTACGCGGTGCGGCTCGCGGCCGCGCTCGCCTTCATCGGCTTCGTGAACCTCGAGCGCGTTGGTGTCGCGGTCTTCCGCGACCGCGTCTCGGAGGGCTGGCTGCCCACGCGCGGCCGGAACCAGTTCCTGCCGGTCGGGCAGTTTCTGACAGACCTGTCGGTCGGTGGGCGGACGGCGCTCAGCGGCTCGCTGGAGCAGTACGCCCTCCGGGCGAAGGACCCGGGCGTGGCGATCGTCATCTCCGACTTCCTGGACCCCGCCGGGTACGAGAGCGGCCTGCGCGCCCTCATGGAGCGGCGGTTCGACACGCACGTGATCCACCTCCTGTCGCGGGAGGAGCTCGAGCCCCCGTTCGGGGGCGACCTGGAGCTGGTGGACGCCGAGTCCGGCGAAGTGCGGGAGGTGTCGATGGACGCCGAGACGCTGCGGGCCTACGAGCAGCGGCTCGGCGCGTTCCTGGCGGGTGTCGAGGGATTCTGCCGGGGGAACGAGCTGAACTACGTGCGCGTGACGACGGACCTCGCCCTCGACGACCTGCTCCTACGCCGGCTGAAGGGGAGCCTGCTGCAGTGAACGCCGTGCCGATAACCGTCGCATCTCGGCGTCCTCGGTCGTCGTCGGCCCTCAACGTATGCGGCATACGCCTCGGGCCGCCTCCTCCCTGCGTCCTTGATCTGCTCGGTTCTCGGCCCGGCTCGAGCCTGCGCACAACTCGCGATTCCAGCTCGCGACGATTGAGGATCGCGCGGTGAGCTTCCTCGCGCCCTGGGCGTTCCTGCTCCTCGGGCTGTCGGTCCCGCTCCTGCTGCTCTACTTCCTCAAGGTGCGCCGCCAGCCTCGCCGCGTCTCCTCGGTCCTGCTCTGGGCGCCGGCGTTCCGGGACCAGCAGGCCTCCGCCCTGTTCCAGCGGCTGCAGTTCGACCCGCTCTTCCTCCTCCAGGCGCTCGCCCTGCTCCTGCTGGTGCTCGCGCTCGCCCGGCCGACGATCACGCTCCAGGGGAAGGGAACGGACCGGCTCGTGCTGGTGGTGGACGTCTCGGCGTCCATGAAGGCGCGTGACGTCTCGCCGACCAGATTCCGCGAGGCGCAGAGCCGGGCGCTGCGGCTGATCGACGAGGCTGGCCGGGGCGCCGAGGTGATGATCATCGAGGCGGCGGCCCACCCAGTGATCCGGGTTCCCTTCACGCGAGACCGGGACCTCGCCCGGGGCGCGGTGCGCGATCTCGAGGCCCGGGATCTGCAGAACCACCTGGGGGAGGCCGTCCGCACCGCCCTGACCCTCGTGCCGCCGAGCGACCCCCGGGTCCGCATCCAGGTGGTCACAGACGGCGCCTTCGACCCCGCGCTGGCGCGGGAGGTCGGGGACCCGCGCGTGCGGTGGACCAGCGTCGGCGGTGGGTCGCGCAACGTCGGGATCACGCAATTCGCCGTCCGGAAGGGCTACTACGGCATCTACGACTACCAGGCGTTCCTGTCGGTGACCAACTTCGCGGACGAGCGCCTGACGTTCCCGCTCGTGGTGTCGATCGACGACAGGACCGTGAGCGAGCAGACGATCGCGCTCGACCCTCAGGTCAAGCGGAACGTCATCGTGCCGTTCACCCACCAGGGCGGCGGTACGGTGCGCGTCGAGGCGGCAGTGCGCGACGACCTGGACGTGGACAACGTGGTCCACGGCGTGATCCCCGCGCCCCGGAAGCTCAAGGTGCTCCTGGTGAGCCCGGGCAATCTGTTCCTGGAAAAGGCCCTCAAGGCGGACCCGCAGGTCGTGCTCGAGACCAAGGCGCCGGCCGAGTACGCGGGCGGCATGGGCGCGTACGACGCCGTGGTGCTCGACAGCACCTCGCCGCCGAAGGTCGGGAGCGGCCGCTTCGTCTTCGTCAACGCGGTGCCCGGCGATGTGCCCATCGAGCCCCTCGGCACGATGGAGCAGCCCGTCGTCCTCGACTGGGACCGCTCGCACCCCATCATGCGCTTCGTGGACCTCTCGAAGGTCGCGGTCGAGGAGGCCCTGCGGATCCGGCCACTCGCGGCCGGGCGGACGCTGATGGAGTCCATAGGCGGCCCGCTCATCTACCTCGTGGAGGAGCCGCAGCGCAAGGCCGTCTTCGTCGGCTTCGACCTCTTCAAGACCGACCTGCCGCTCCGGGTGGCGTTCCCGCTGATCCTCTCGAACAGTCTTCGCTGGCTCCATCCGGTGGGCCTCGAAGGCGAGCACCTCATGGTCGCGGCCGGGACGCCGTTCCTCCTCACGGTCGAGCACGGTGTGGAGCAGGCGACGGTCCGGGACGCGGTGGGGCGGACGCACAAGGCCCAGATCACCCGGGGTGCGCTGTCGTTCGCCCAGACCGACCGCGTCGGGGTCTACACGCTGGTGACCGGACAGCGGGAGGTGCCGTTCGCCGCGAACCTCGTCGCGACGGCCGAGTCGAACATCCGTCCGCAGCCCCTGCCCGAGCCGGGCAGCGTGGCGGCTGCCGGTGGCCCGGATGTCTTCACCTACCAGCGCGAGCTCTGGGGGGCGCTCCTCGTGCTCGCGCTCCTGACCCTCGTCGTCGAGGCCTGGCTCTACTGGCGGCGGCAGGCCGCCGGCCGGTGGGTGCTCCCGCCGCGGCGCGTGGACCGCTGGGCGGTCGGCGCCCGGTGCGCGGGTGTGCTCCTGCTCCTCTGGGCGCTGACCCAGCCCCAGTTCTCCCGGTGGATCGACCGCCAGAACGTCTTCTTCCTCCTCGACATGTCCGACAGCGTGAGCCTGGCCGCGCGCGAGGCCGCGTACCGGTACGCCACCACCGCGCTCGAGGGGATGAAGGAGGACGACCGCGCCGGCCTCATCGTCTTCGCCCGCGATGCGCAGCTCGCCGAGCCCCTCCGGCCGAAGCCCAGCCTTGGCCGGCCGCAACCGCCGGGCTTCACCCTCGCCACGAACGTCGAGCGCGCCATCCAGCTCGCGCTGGCGTCCTTCCCCCGCGGCGAGGCGGGCCGGGTCGTGCTCCTCTCGGACGGCCGCGAAAACGCGGGGAAGGCCCTCGGGGCGGCCCAAGCTGCCAAGCACGCGGGCGTCCCGATCTACTACTCGCCCCTCGGGCTGACGTTCGCGCAGGAGGTCGTCGTCGAGCAGTTGCTGCTCCCGGGCGAGGTCAAGTTCGGCGAGCCCTTCTACGCGAAGGCGGTCGTCAACTCGGTGAAGGAGACGGCCGGGCGCCTGTCCCTGTTCCGGAACGGCGAGTTCCTCGGCTCGCAGGTCGTGCGCCTCACGGCGGGCAAGAACGTGCTCACCTACCGGCAGGCCCTCGAGCAGTCGGGCGTGCACGTCTACCAGGCCCTCGTCGAGGTCGAGCGGGACGTCATCGAGGAGAACAACCGGGCGATCGGGCTGACGGTGGTCCGGGGCAGGCCGCAGGTGCTCCTGGTGGACAAGGACCCGTCGCAGGTGACGAACTTCGTCGCGGCACTCCGCGCCCAGCACATCGACGTCAGGGCGGGGGGCCCCGAGGAGCTGCCCACGGCGATGCCGGCGCTCGAGAAGTACGACGCGCTCATCCTGTCGAACATGTCCGCGCTCCGGATGAGCCCGCGCCAGATGACGCTCGTCCGGGACTACGTGCGCGACCAGGGCGGCGGCCTGATCATGATCGGGGGCGAGGAGACCTTCGGCCTCGGCGGTCTCTACCGCACGCCGATCGAGGAAGCGCTGCCGGTCACCATGGAGGTGAAGCAGAAGATCGAGATCCCGAGCCTGGCCGTCATGCTCGTGATCGACCGCTCCGGCTCCATGGCGATGGGCATGAAGGACAACGACAAGGTCAACAAGCTCGAGGTCGCCAAGGAGGCCTCTCACCTGGTCGTGGACCTGCTCGACGAGCGGAACGAGGTCGGGATCCTTTCCTTCGACACCGAGTTCGTCTGGCACGTGCCGATCCAGTCGGCCCGCGACAAGCGCGCGATCCACCGGGAGATCTCCGCGGTCAAGGCGGGCGGCGGGACCGACGGCTACCCGGCCGTGCGCGAGGCGTACAAAGCCCTCTACGACCGCGACGCCCTCCTCAAGCACGTGATCTTCCTCTCCGACGGTCAGATGACGCGCGGTGACTTCGCTTCGCTGATCCGCCGCATGGTGAAGGACAAGGTCACGGTGTCGGGCGTCGCGATCGGCTCGGACGCCGACATCCAGCTCATGGTGGACATCGCGAAATGGGGGCGCGGACGCTTCTACTTCACCGAGGAGACGCTGACCGTCCCGCGGATCTTCACCCTGGAGACGCAGCTCGCCTCCAAGGCGGCGCTCATCGAGCAGCCGTTCCGGCCGGTGGTCACCAACCAGTACCACGAGACGATCCAGGACATCGACTGGTCGAAGGCGCCGCCGCTCGGGGGTTACGTCGCGACGACCATGAAGGGGACCGCGGACCAGCTCCTGATGACCCACCAGGAAGACCCGCTCATGGCCGCGTGGCGGTACGGCCTCGGCCGCTCGGTCGTGTTCACCGCCGACACGAAGGCCAAGTGGGCGATCCTGTGGCTTCGCTGGAGGGACTTCAACAAGTTCTGGGCCCAGACGGTACGCTGGGTCTTGCGCGCGGGGGCCCGCGCCGACACGACCGCGACGGTCGAGCGTCGCGACGGCCAGGCGGTCGTGACTGTGGACGCGGTCGACCCGAAGGGCGAGTTCATCAACTTCCTGGACACGCAGCTCGGCGTGGTCAACCCCGACAAGAGCCAGAATGTCGTCGAGCTCGAACAGGTGGCGCCGGGCCGCTACCGCGGGATCTTCCCGGCCCGGGAGGAGGGAGTGTACCTGGCGGGTCTCTCGCAGCGCCGGGACCAGCAGCTGATCGGGTCCCAGATCGTCGGCACCGTCGTCCCCTACGCCCAGGAGTTCCGGGAGCTCGGCCCCAACGAGGTGGGGCTCCGCGAGATCAGCGAGCTCACGGGCGGCGGGGGGCTCGGGGATCCGAAGGAAGCGTTCACGCTGAACCGGCGCCGGTCACGGGTGGCCACGGACCTGTGGCCGTGGCTCGTCGGCCTCGTGACGCTGACGCTGGTGCCTGAGATCGCGTTGCGCCGGGTGGGGCCGGCGCTCGGCCAGGTGACGCGGTGGGTCGGGCGGCGGAAGCGGGAGGTGGGGGGCCATGCGTAGCCGGGTCAGCCGGGCGCTCGTGGCGGCGTTCTGGGCCGCCGGGGCGACGCTCGCCCTGGCGGAGGGCGTGGCGGCGAAGCCCCGCGTGGTGCTCGTGCTGCCGTTCCAGAGCGTGACGCCGGGCGAGACGGACGCGTGGTTCGGGGAAGGGATCGCCGAGACGCTGTACCTCGCTGCGCAGACGAACCCCGCGTTGCTGCCGATCGACCGGGCCCGGGTGACGCAGGCCCAGCGCGCCGGCGGGAGCGACGCGCCGGCGGCGCCCGCCGAGCGCCTGGCGGTAACCCTCGGGCGCGCCCTCCGGGCGGACTCGGTGTTCTACGGCGAGTACCAGCGTACGCAGGAAGGCGGGGTCTCGATCGTGCCGAGGTTGCTCGATCCGGCCAAGGGTGGCGAGGGGCAGGTGCTGGAGGCGCTCGTCGGTGGCGCCGACCAGCTCTCCGAGACGCAGGCGGATGTCATTCTCGTCTACGTCAAGGCGCTCCGCCTCGGCCTCAAGCCCGAGGAAACGCAGCGGATGGTGGCCGCCGCCAAGCCGACGACGAACGGCCGCGCGTTCGAGGCGTACGTCAAGGGGCGGCGCGCGTTTCTCCGGGGGGGCCAGGAGGGCAACGAGGGGGCAGCCGAGCTCTACTCCCGGGCGATCGAGATCGACCCCACGTTCGCGATCGCCCACTACCACCTCGGCCTCGCCCATCTCGCCCTGGGCAACCGCTGGAAGGCGTCCGCTCAGTTCCGCGCCGCCATCCAGGTAGATCCCTCGCTGCCGGAGCCGTTCAAGTCGCTGGGCGACCAGTTCATGGCGAGCCCGCGTCGGCTCTACGACCAGGCGATCGAGGCGTACCAGCGGGCGCTGAACCTCCGGCCGCATTTCGCGGAGGCCCAGGTGGGGCTCGGCGACGCCAAGGCCGCCAAGGGCGACCACGAGGGGGCGATCGGCCACTACCAGAAGGCGCTCGCGTTTGACCCGATGAACGCGCGCGTGCACTTCAGCCTCGGGAAGATCTACTACAACGAGAAGAACCTCTACTACGAGGCGGTCGCCGCGTACAAGAAGGCGATCGACCTGGACCCGTACTTTCTCGACGCCCGGATGGGGCTCGGGGAGATCTACGAGGAGAAGGGGCTCTACCGGGATGCCATCGTGGAGTACCGGAAGGTCATCGAGGCGGACCCCAAGCACACCGGGGCCCACTACAACCTCGCGCTCGCCTACGAAAAGGTCGACGTCAAGGAGGCCATCGCCCACTGGGAGCGGTACATCGAGCTGGCCTCACAGGTCCCCGCGGAGAAGGAGTGGGTGGACGTGGCCCGGCAGCACCTCAAGAAGCTCCGGGAGAAGGAGAAGGCGCAGTAACCCTCGGGGGAAGCACCCCCTCCGACGACCTTCCTGGTCGCTCAGCCCGTGAGGCCCAGGAGGGCGGAGAGCCGGGGGCGGTCGAAGCCCACCACGGAATTACCCGGAGGGGGGCGTTGCCCCCCTTTATTTCGGGGGGCCGGACCTCCCCCCTTCGATTGCGCGGGCAAAGCCCGCGCTCGGAGTGCCGGCCCCCGCGCTCAGCGGAGGCCGAGGAGCTGGGAGAGCCGGGGGCGGTCGAAGCCCACGACGACCTCGTCGCCCACCACGATGACGGGGACGGCCGTCTGGCCCGTCCGCCGGATCAGGTCGTCCCGCCCCGCGACGTCGTTGACGACGTCGATGTCGGTGAACGCGACACCCATGGACGAAAGAAACTCTTTCGCCGCCTTGCAGGGCCTTCAGGTCGGCGAGCTGTAGACGATCACCGACTTCTGAGTCACTGCCGCACGCTCCCCTCCTCATCTTCGTCACTGGCCCAGCTGCGATCGGGGTGATCCGCGCAGCGTCCACGACCGGGCACCGTGATCGGGCGCACCCGACCTTCTGGCTCTTTGGACGCCCGTCCGGCCGGTTCGGGTTCAGCGGCTCCCCGGGGCGGCACGTGAACAGGTGCTCGGCTCGCAGATCGGCTCGGACGTTCCCGCCGGCCTCTCCCGTGCTGCCGGCCGGAATTGGGCGCCACCGCGGTGCGGCTCAGGACCGTGCCCTTCCGCCCCGGTCGCGTCAAGGCGGCACTGGAAGGGCGGCAGGCCTGAGCCCGTCGGCCGGTGTGGGGCCCGGTGCCATTCGAGCGGGGCGGGCTTCCGCGTTTCTTGACAAGCCCCAGTCTCCCGGCTATCCTGGCGGCGTTATTGGGTTTTTCTCACACGACGCGCCGGGGCAGCGATCCGATCGCTCCGGTGCCCGAGGCGAGGAGGGCCGATGAGGGGAGAGCTCCGGAAAGATCCCACCACGGGCAAGTGGGTGCTGGTGCGTTACCCGCGCGCGCGTTCGTCCGACGGCGACGGGGCGACCGCGGTCTGCCCGTTCTGCCCCGGGAACGAGGGCCTGACGCCGCCGGAAATCGCGGCGTACCGTTCCCCGGAGAGCCAGCCGAACGAGCCGGGTTGGCACGTGCGGGTCTTCCCCGAGGTGGATCCCTACTTCGTCATCGAGGAGGAGCTCGTCCGCGAGGGGGTGGGGATGTTCGACCGGATCTCGGCCCGCGGCGCGAGCGAGATCATCGTCGAGGATCCGGGCCACGACCTGACCCTCGCGGCCATGGACGAGGATCAGGTCGCGCGCGTGCTCTGGATGTACCGCGACCGGATTCAGGACCTCAAGCGCGACGAGAAGATCCGGAATGTCGTCGTGGCGCGCCGGCACGGCAAGGCCGGGGCTCGGATTCGGCACCCGTATTCGCGCGTCCTGGCGACGCCGATCATCTTCGACGAGGTCCGGACGGAGCTCGCGCAGGCGCGCGAGTACTACGGCTACAAGCGGCGCTGCGTCTACTGCGACACGGTTCGCGAGGAGACGGCCACGTCCGATCGGCTCGTCCGGGTCACGCCGCACTTCGTCGCCTTCGTCCCGTACGCGGCTGGGGCACCCTTCCAGCTCCGCGTGCTCCCGCGGCGGCACACGTGCGCCTACGAGAACGTCTCGGGGGAGGAGGTCGCGGACCTGGCGCGCCTCCTTCGCGATCTCTTCGGGGCCCTGGCGAAGGCCCTCGACGACCCGCCGTACGAGATGGCGCTCCACACCGCGCCGAACCTCCAGGTCAGGATCCTCCAGGACGAGTGGGACACGATCGTCCAGGACTACCACTGGCACCTGGAGCTCACGCCGTACCCCGAGCGACGGACGACCGTGGCCGGGATCGCCATCAACGAGACGTTCCCGGAGGCGGCGGCGCGGATCCTGCGGGAGGGAGGCGCTTCCGCCAATGAGCCGGGTGACGTCGCCGATCAGTAGCGGCGGAGGTTCGGCCCCCCGCCGAGGATCTCTAAGGGTAGAAGCCCCGGAGCTGGAAGCCCTCGGCGAGCCGCCGCACGCCGAGCATCAGCGCTCCGGTCCGCAGGTTCACCGACTCGCGCTTGGCCACGGCGACGACCTGGTTGAACGCCCGGATCATCACCTCGTGGAGGCGCGTGTTGATCTCGCTCTCCCGCCAGAAGTAGTACTGGAGGCCCTGGACCCACTCGAAGTACGAGACCACGACCCCGCCCGCGTTGGCCAGGATGTCCGGGATCACCATGATGCCGCGCTCGGTGAGGATGTCGTCCGCCTCGGGGGTGGTCGGGCCGTTCGCGCCCTCGGCGACGACGCGGGCCTTGACCCGATCGGCGTTGTGAACCGTGAGCTGGCCCCCCACGGCCGCCGGCACGAGGACGTCACAGGGCAGCTCCAGGAGATCGACGTTCGAGACGGGCTCGGTCCCCGGGAACCCGGCGACGGTGCCGGCTTCCTTGACGTGCTCCCCGAGCTGGCGGATGTCGAGACCCTGGGCGTTCAGGACCCCGCCTTTGGCGTCACTCACGGCCACCACGGTACACCCTTCGCGCCAGAGGAGGCGGGCCGCCACGGAGCCCACGTTGCCGAAGCCCTGGATCGCGATGCGAGCGCCCTTGAGCTCGAGGCGGGCCTCCCGCGCGGCCTGACCCAGGACGTAGACGATGCCGCGGCCCGTCGCGTCGCGGCGTCCCGCGGAGCCGCCGATGAGGAGCGGTTTCCCGGTGACCACCCCCGGCACCGTCCGGCCCTGAGTCATGGCGTAGGTGTCCATGACCCAGGCCATCGTCTGCTCGTTGGTCCCGAGATCGGGGGCAGGAATGTCCAGGTCGGGGCCGATGAGGAGCATGACCTCGGCGGTGTAGCGCCGCGTCATCCGCTCGAGCTCCCGCTGGGACATCGTCCCCGGATCGCAGGCGACGCCCCCCTTGGCCCCCCCGTAGGGGAGTCCCATCAGGGCGCATTTCCAGCTCATCAGCATCGCCAGCGCCGAGACCTCCCCGAGGCTGACGTCGGGGTGGTACCGGATGCCCCCCTTCGTGGGGCCGAGGACGGTGTTGTGGTGAACCCGGTAGCCGATGAACACCTCGGTTCGGCCGTCGTCCATCACCGTCGGGACGCTGACGACGAGCGCCCGGCGGGGGTAGCGCAGGCGCTCGTGGATGTTGGTGTCGAGGGCCATCCGCTTGGCCACGCCGTCGAGCTGCTGGAGAGCCGTCCGGTAGAGCTCTGAAAGCTCAAACGCCAGTTTGCTCTGCGAACTCAAGGCGCCACCCCCTTGACGACCCTAGCGTATCGCGGCTTGACAGCACCTGGAACCTGTGTGATTCTCGGTATGCGACCATTTTGATCGCCGATTGGAGAGGTCGGTGCTACGGTTCACCAAGAAAGCTGACTACGGCCTGATGGCTGTGCATTATATCGCGTTCCACCAGCACGAAGGCGTGGTGAACGCAAAGCGGGTCGCCGAGGATCTGACGATCCCGCCGGAGCTCCTCGCCAAGATCCTCCAGCGTCTCGCGAAGCGCAAGCTCATCCGGAGCGTCAACGGCCCCAAGGGGGGGTACGTCCTCGCCCGGGAGCCGGGAAAGATCACGGTCGGCGAGGTGCTGCGGGCGATCGAGGGGCCCCTCGCCATCGTCCACTGCTACCACTCCTCCGAGTGCCCGCAGCTCGACCGGTGCAACATCCGCCGGCCGATCTGGATGATCCAGGCGAGCATCGATCAGCTCCTGGACACGCTCAGTCTCGAGGAGATGCACAACTACAGCCCGGCGGCGGTGCCGCTGACTCTGGCCGGCAGGAACTGAGGAGAGCCGAGATCATGGCGTTGAAGTTCCCGATCTTCATGGACAGTCAGTCGACGACGCCGATGGACCCACGGGTCCTGGAGGCGATGATCCCGTACTTCCTCGAGAAGTACGGCCACCCCGGAAGCCGGAACCATCCGTTCGGCTGGGAGGCCGAGGCGGCGATGGAGCGGGGTCGCGAGCAGCTGGCCAAGCTGGTCGGGGCCCGGGACCCCAAGGAGATCGTCTTCACCTCCGGGGGGACCGAGTCGGACAACCTCGCCCTGAAGGGCGTCGCCGAGATGTACCGCGAGAAGGGCGATCACATCGTCACCACGGTCATCGAGCACCGCGCGGTCCTCGATCCGTGCCGGCGCCTGGAGAAGCAGGGGCTGAAGGTCACGTCCGTCCCGGTCGGCTCCGACGGGATCGTGGACGTGGACGAGATCCGCAAGGCGATCACGGACAAGACGATCCTGATCTCGGTGATGTTCGCGAACAACGAGATCGGCACCATCCAGCCGATCGCGGAGATCGGGAAGCTCGCCAAGGAGAAGGGGATCCTCTTCCACACCGACGCGACCCAGGCCGTCGGCAAGATTCCAGTGGACGTCGAGAAGATGGGGATCGACCTCCTGACCTGCTCGGCCCACAAGATCTACGGGCCCAAAGGCATCGGCGCGCTCTACGTGCGCCGCCGCGCACCGCGCGTGCGGATCGCGCCGATGATCGATGGCGGGGGGCACGAGCGTGGGACCCGCTCGGGAACGGTCCCGGTGCCGCTGGCGGTCGGGTTCGGGAAGGCGGCGGAGATCTGCGGCGAGATCATGGTCCAGGAGTCGAAGCGGCTCGCCGGGCTCCGCGACCGGCTGCAGGACCGGGTCCTCTCCTCGCTCGACGAGACGTACCTCAACGGGCACCCGGAGAAGCGGTTACCGCACAATCTCAACCTCTCGTTCGCGTACGTGGAGGGCGAGTCGGTCCTGATGGGACTGAACAAGGAGGTCGCGCTCTCCTCCGGGTCGGCCTGCACGTCCGCGACGCTCGAGCCGTCCTACGTCATTCAGGCGCTGGGCGTAGGGGCGGACCTCGCGCACTCGTCCATCCGCTACGGGCTGCACCGGTTCACGACGGAGGAGGAAGTCGACTTCGTCGCGGACCGGACGATCGAGGTCGTGAGGCGGCTCCGGGAGATGTCGCCGCTCTACGAGCTGGCGAAGGAAGGGGTCGATCTCAAGTCCCTCCAGTGGAAGGCAGAATAAAGGGGGCGTGACCCATGGCGTATAGCGACAAGGTGATCGATCACTACAACAACCCGCGCAACGTCGGTTCCTTCCCGAAGGAGATGCCGGGCATCGGGACGGGGCTCGTGGGCGCGCCGGAGTGCGGCGACGTCATGAAGCTCCAGATCAAGGTGAACCTGGATACGGGGGTCATCGAGGACGCCAAGTTCAAGACCTTTGGCTGCGGCTCGGCGATCGCCAGCTCCAGCCTCGCCACCGAGTGGCTCAAGGGGAAGAACGTGGACGAGGCCCTCGGGATCAAGAACACGGACATCGTGAACGAGCTGAAGCTGCCGCCGGTGAAGATCCACTGCTCCGTCCTGGCCGAGGACGCCATCAAGGCCGCCATCAAGGACTTCCAGGAGAAGTGGGCTGCGAGACAGGCGGAGGCGGCGGTCAAGGCGTAGGAGGCGGCGAGGGACCATGGCGGTTTCGATGACGCCCGCGGCGATCAAGCGGGTCAAGGAGCTCATGGAGAGCCAGGGGCTGCAGAACGCCTACCTGCGGATGGGCGTGAAGGGAGGCGGCTGCTCCGGGCTTTCGTACAACCTGGAGTTCGACACCGAGCTCGGCAAGTTCGACAAGCAATTCGCCATCGACGGGGTCAAGGTCGTGGTCGACGCGAAGAGCTACCTTTACGTCAACGGCTCGACGCTCGACTACGTGGCGCAGGGGCTGACGGGCGGCTTCACGTTCCAGAACCCGAACGCGAAGTCGAGCTGCGGCTGCGGCACGTCCTTCACGACCTGAGCCGGGCGGGCGGCGCGCGCGTGTGACCCGTTCGGGGGGCAGTCATCAGCGCGACCGGGCCTCGGACGAGGCCCGGTCTGGTTTTGGGGTACGGACGAGATGGAAGCGAGCAGCGGGGTTGCGGTGAAGTGCCGGGGGTGCGGTGTTGAAGCGCCCGCGGGCGCGGTCTGCCCCGAGTGCGGGTGCCTCCAGCCCTTCGCGCCGGGCGCCGACCACTGGGCGGTGCTGGGGCTCCCGCGGCGGCTCGTCCTGGACCGCGCCGACCTGGAGCGTCGCTTCCACGGGCTCAACCGTCGCCTCCACCCGGACTACTTCCGCCTCCGGCGGACCGATGAGCAGGCCGCGAGCCTGGAGAACTCCGCCGCGGTCAACGCGGCGTACCGGACGCTCCGCGACCCGGTCTCGCGCGTCGAGTACCTCCTCGAGCTGGAGGGCATGGCGCTGGGGACCTCGGGACAGGCGCGCCCGCCGGCGGATCTCTTCGAGGAGATCATGGCGCTGCAGGAAGCCCGCCAGGAGCTCGAGACCGCGGCGCCGGACGAGGCTCCCGCGCTGCGGGCGCGGCTCGAGTCCGCCCGGACCGAGCTCGACGCGCGTCGGGCGCGGATGGAGTCGGATCTCGTCGCGCGGTTCCCCGCGTGGGACGCGGCGAGCGACGGGGACCGCCGGCCCCTCCTCGGGGAGATGCGGGACATCCTCGCGACGCGGGCGTACCTGCGGACGATCTTGCGAGACCTCGGAGCGACCCTGGAAAGGACGGGCGATGGCGGAGCTTGAGATCAAGCCGGCGGCGCGTCCGCACGCGGGGACGCAGGGGCGCGAGCTGATCGTCGGCATCGACCTCGGGACCACGAACAGCCTCGTGGCCTACATGGATGGCGACGTGCCGCAGGTCCTCAAGGACGAGGAGGGTCGGGCCCTGCTTCCGTCGGTGGTGGCGTTCGGGCCGGACGGCCCGATCGTAGGCGAAGCGGCCAGGCGCCAGCTCATCCGCAACGCCGAAAGGGTCGTGTACTCGATCAAGCGCTTCATGGGCAAGGGGTACGAGGACGTGAAGGAGGAGCTCCGTTACTTCCCGTTCCACGTGACCCCGAGCCAGGAGGTCGTCCGCATCCGGATCGGCGAGCGTGAGCTGACGCCTCCCGAGATCTCCGCCCTCGTCCTCCGCGAGCTCAAGCGGCGCGCCGAGCGGCACTTCGGGCGGACGGTCGAGAAGGCCGTGATCACGGTGCCGGCCTACTTCAACGACGGCCAGCGCCAGGCGACGAGGGACGCGGGGCGCATCGCCGGCTTCGACGTCCTCCGGATCGTCAACGAGCCCACGGCGGCGTGCCTCGCCTACGGGCTCCAGCGGAAGAAGGAGGGAACGATCGCCGTCTACGACCTGGGCGGGGGGACCTTCGACATCTCGATCCTGAAGGTGAAGGAGGGGATCTTCGAGGTCCTTTCGACGAACGGCGACACGCACCTCGGCGGCGACGATTTCGACCGAGCCCTGGTGGACCTGATCCTGGCCGAGACCCGGGAGGGCCACGGCGCGGACGTGTCGCGGGATCCCGAGGCGATGCAGGAGATCCGGCTCGGGGCCGAGGCGGCCCGGATCCGTCTGTCGAGCGTCGAGCGCACGGTCCTGACGATCCCGATGCCGCAGCACGGCCTCACGTATCGGCGGGAGTTCGACCGGGCGGAACTCGAGCGGCTCATCGAGCCGATCGTCGCGCGCACGCTGGGACCGTGCCGGATGGCGCTGGCCGATGCCGGGCTGGCGGCAGACCGGATCGACGAGGTCGTTCTGGTCGGCGGGGCGACGCGGACGCCGCTCGTCCACCGCCGGGTGCAGGAGGTCTTCGGACGGACGCCGCACTCGGAGCTGAACCCCGACGAAGTCGTGGCGCTGGGTGCCGCGGTGCAGGCGGACATCCTGGCGGGCGGTATCACGCACATGCTGCTCCTGGACGTGACCCCGCTTTCGCTCGGCATCGAGACGCTCGGGGGCGCGGTGGGCGTGCTCATCCCGCGGAACACCACGGTCCCGACCTCGGCCAAGGAGGACTTCACGACCTCCGTGGACGGCCAGGCGATCGTGGACATGCACGTCGTCCAGGGGGAGCGGGACCTCGCGAAGGACAACCGGAGCCTCGCCCGGTTCGAGCTGCGGGGGATCCCGCCGATGCCCGCGGGGCTGCCGCGCATCGAGGTGACCTTCCTGATCGACGCGAACGGGATCCTCAACGTGACCGCGAGGGAGCTCCGGAGCGGCACGCAGGCTTCGGTGGAGGTGCGGCCCACCCACGGGCTGACCGAAGCCGAGGTCCAGCGGATGATCGAGGAATCGCTCGAGTTCGCCGAGCAGGACGTCCGCGCGCGGATGTTGATCGACGCCCGCAACGAGGCCGACACGGTCCTGCGCGCGACGGAGAAGGCCCTGGGGCAGGGGGTGGGGCTGATCTCGGCCGACGAGACGGAGCGGATTCGCGTGGCGGCGGAGGAGCTCCGTACCGCGCGGGGCGGTGGCGACGTCGACCGGATCCGCGCGGCGACGGATCGGCTGAACCAAGCGACCCAGCACCTCGCGGAGCTGCTGATGGACTCGGCGCTGCGGGAAGCCCTGCGGAACCGCCGGGTGACCGAGGCGTTCGAGAAGAAGTGACCATGGCGAAGTACAAGGTGACCTTCGTGCCCCAGAACCTGACCGTGGAGGTCGACGACAAGGACTTCCCGTACGGCGACCACGGGAAGCCGGGCTCACTGCTCGACATCGCGCTGCACCACGGGATCCATCTGGAGCACAACTGCGGGGGCAACTGCGCCTGTACGACCTGCCACGTCATCGTGAAACAGGGGGAGGAGAACCTCTCCCCCATGGAGTCCGACGAGGAGGACCGGCTCGACACCGCCCAGGGCCTGACCCTGCACTCGCGACTGGGCTGTCAGGCGGTGGTCCAGGGCGACGTGATCGTCGAAATCGTCGACTAGCGCCGTGCCGAGAACCGTCGCAGCTCTGCTCGGTTCTCGGCCCGGCCTGGGAGACGAGCGCGGAGATTGACCGATGGGGCTGAAGTGGAGCGACGCTGAGGAGATCGGGATCCAGCTTGCCGAGAAGTTCCCCGGCCTGGATCCCCTGACGGTGCGGTTCACGGACCTGCACCGATCGGTGATCGAGCTCCCGGACTTCGAGGATGACCCGAAGGCCTCGAGCGAGGGCAAGCTCGAAGCGATCCAGATGGCGTGGTTAGAGGAATACCGGGCGAGCCGCTGACTGCCGTGCCGACAACCGTCGCATCTCCATCTCGGTCGTGACGCGCTCGGCCTGCGGCCTCGCGGACGTCCCGACCTCTGGGCGTCCTCGGTCGTCGTCAGCCCTCAACGTATGCGGCATACGCCTCGGCGGGCCTCCTCCCTGCGTCCTCCAGCTCGCCGGGACGCGCTCGGCCTGCGGCCTCGCGGACGTCCCGTCCCTCCGGCCGGATCTGCTCGGTTCTCGGCCCGGCGACCGCGGACGGTCGCTACCAGCTGACGACCGTGTCCGCGCTGAAGATGAGGTCGAGGAGGCGACTGTGGTCGATCGCGGGGTAGGGCGACGCGTCATCGTCCGGACCCTCGGCGAGCCGAAACACCTGGCCCGGGAGCGGGTCGGTGAGCCGAGTTGCCTCTTGGAGGAGGACCACGGAGAGCGTGACCGACGGGTCCCCGGCCTGCCGCCTGACGGTATCGAGCGCGACCCGGTTTGTGCGATCCTTGATGAGGTGGAGGACGTGCGGCACTTTTTCGGGATCCGGCTAGAAGACGAGGACCCGGTCGCTCTTCGCGATCAGGTCGGCCAGGGCATCCCGGTCGAACGGGACGATCGCCGGACCGTTCGCATTCCAGCCGCCCTCGCCCCGGATCGCCGCGCGCTCGACGTGGAACACCTGACCGAGCTTCTTGAGCGTCGCCACGTGCTTGACGATGTCCTCCCCGTCGACGTAGTCCTCGACCTCCGGGTCGAACACCTTCGCGGCCGGCCCGAGCAGCGCGATGGTGACGTCGTTCTCGCCGGCGATGATGCCGAGCGCGATGCGGATCGCCTCGTTGGTGCGGTGAGAAGTCTCGGGGTCGACGGAGATCAGGACGAGGACGTGCTCGGCGGCCACGGGTCGATTCGACTAGTTCAGGGCGACGAAGCGGTCACAGCCGTTGATCAGGTCCGTCAGGACGACGAGCCCGCAGTAGGTCGCCTTGTCCGTGATCGGCAGGCGCCGACGCTGGCAACCGTACGCGCAGACGAAGAGCTTGGCGCCGCGGCGGCCCAGGTCCAGGATGCGCTCGTCGTCGATGTTCCACACCCCGTCGTCGATGAGATAGAGGTAGAGGTCGCCCCCCCGCTCGAGGGCGGCGCGGCTCAGGGCCAGGCACGTCTCGAGGTTCGGGTGGTCGGGCTTCGTCGAGAGCAGGATTCCGAGCTTCCTGCCGTGGAGATCGTTCGGGGCGTCGCGGTCGCTCATGTGGGTTCGTCGGCCGAATCCGAGCTAACGCTAACATCCGGTCCCGCCCCTGTCAACGTTCGCGGCCCTGCGAGCCGCGGCGCGGCGGGCGGCGGGCCCGACCCGAGGTGACGAGGCTTATGCGCCGGGTCTATCTCGATCACAATGCCTCCACGCCGGTCCACCCCGAGGTGGTGGCGGCGATGCTGCCCTACTTCTCGGAGCACTACGGGAACCCGTCGAGCATCCATGGCTATGGTCGGGACGCCCGCGACGCGGTGGACGCCGCGCGCGGGGGGATCGCGGCCTTCCTGGGCGTCGCCCAGGAGGAGCTCGTCTTCACGTCCGGGGGGACGGAGTCCGACAACCTCGCGATCAAGGGCGTCGCCCATGCCAGCGGCGCGGGGCACGTCATCACCTCGCAGGTCGAGCACCACGCCGTCCTGCGCACGTGCCAGGCCCTCGAGCGGGCCGGGTACGCGGTGACTTACGTCCCCGTGGACGGCGACGGGCTCGTGGACCCCGACGCGGTCCGCCGCGCGATCCGGCCGGACACGATCCTGATCAGCATCATGTACGCGAACAGCGAGGTGGGCACGATCATGCCGATCGGGGAGATCGGACGGATCGCCGCCGAGCACGGCATCCCCTTCCACGTGGACGGCGTCCAGGCCTTCGGCAAGATCCCCTTCTCCGTCCGGGCACAGGGGATCAGCCTCCTGTCCTGCTCCTCCCACAAGATCTACGGGCCGAAGGGCGTCGGCGGGCTCTACATCCGGAAGGGCACGAAGATGGTGTCCATCCAGCACGGGGGGGAGCACGAGCGGCGCCGGCGCGCCGGGACCGAGAACGTGCCGTCGATCATGGGGTTCGCCACGGCGGTGAGCCTCCGCGCCCGCGACATGCCGGGGGAGGCCGTGCGCGTCGGCGCGCTCCGCGACCGCCTGTGGGACGGGCTCAGGGCCAAGGTGTCCGAGGCTCGGCTCAACGGCCATCCGACCCGCCGTCTGCCGGCGACCCTCAACATAAGCTTCCGCGGCGTCGAGGCGGAGTCGCTGATCCTGGCGCTGGACCTGAAGGGGATCGCGACCTCGGCGGGATCGGCGTGCACTTCGGGCAGCCTCGAGCCGTCCTACGTGCTGACCGCCATGGGCGTCCCCGCCGAGTGGGCGCTCGGCGCGCTCCGCTGCTCGCTCGGGCGCAGCACGGCGGACGAGGACATCGACTACGTGCTGGAGGTCCTGTCGGCCGCCGTCCAGCGGATTCGGGCCGTGTCGCCGGCGGCCGTCGCGTGATGTACAGCGAGATCCTCCTCGACCACTTCCGGACTCCCCGCAACGTCGGCATGATGCGCGACGCCGACGCGGTGGGGGAGAGCGAGGACCCGTCGTGCGGTGACCTGGCACGCTTCTTCCTCCGGGTGATGGACGGCAAGGTCGCGGAGGCGCGGTTTCAGACGTACGGGTGCGGCCCGTCCATCGCCGCTTCCAGCCTGGTCACCGAGCTGGTGCAGGGCCGCGCGGTCGACGCGCTCGCGGCGCTGACGCCGGACGTCATCGAGCGGGCCCTCGGCGGGCTCCCGGAGGAGCGGCGGCACGCCGCGACGCTCGTCGCGGACGCGCTGCAGGCGGCGGGGGCGCGGTATCGCGAGCGGCACCCGGGCGAGGTGAGCCGTGTTTGAACTGCTTCGCCGCGACGTCGCGGCGGCTATGGAGCGGGATCCCGCGGCGCGCAGCCGGCGCGAGGTGCTCCTCTGCTACCCCGGGGTGCACGCGCTGGCGTTCCACCGGCTCGCGCACCGACTGTGGCGTTCCGGCTGGCTCGTGACCGCGCGCTTCGTCTCCCACGTCTCGCGCTTCCTGACCGGGGTCGAGATCCACCCGGCGGCCCGGGTCGGCCCGGGCGTCTTCATCGACCACGGCATGGGGGTGGTCATCGGGGAGACCGCGGAGGTCGGCGAGAACGTCACCCTCTACCAGGGGGTGACGCTCGGTGGCACCAGCCTCAAGCGCGAGAAGCGGCACCCGACGCTCCAGCGGAACGTCGTCGTCGGCGCCGGTGCGGCGATCCTCGGGGCCATCACGGTCGGCGAAGGGGCCCGCGTGGGCGGTGGCTCGGTCGTCGTGAGGGACGTGCCGCCGAACTCCGTCGTCGTCGGGGTACCGGGGAAGGTGATCTACCGCGACGGAAAGCGAGTCGAGGACGCGGTGGACCTCGAGCATGGCGACTTGCCGGACCCGCTGGCCCGGGCGATGGAGCAGCTCTTGGACCGGATCCAGACGCTCGAGGGTGAGGTTCGCACGCTGCGCAAGGCCGTGGGCGATGCAATCCCCGCCCCGAACCGGGGGACGTGAGGAGGTGAGCGCAACGATGAAGGATCCCATGACCGTGAAGGAGGCCTCGATCTTTCTCGCCCTCGACGAGGGCACGCTGGCCCGCATGGCGGAGGAGCGGAGGATCCCGGCGGTCAAGGTCGAGAACCAGTGGCGGTTCTCCAGGAAGTCTCTGCAGAAGTGGCAGGCCCTCCAGACCCGGCGAAGCGGCCGGACCTGAACCAGAGCTGACCTCCCCGGCGGGTTCCGCGCGATCCGTCGGCACCCAGGCGCCTCCTTCCCGGCCGTGACGCACCGGGCCATCGTGCACGTGGACATGGATGCCTTCTACACGTCCGTGGAGCAGCGGGACCGGCCGGAGCTGCGCGGCAAAGCCGTCATCGTCGGCGCCGATCCGCGTGGCCGCGGCGTGGTGGCGGCCGCCTCCTACGAGGCGCGGCGCTACGGGATCCGCTCGGCCATGCCCATCGGCCGCGCCTACCGGCTATGCCCGCACGGGGTGTTCCTGCCGGTGGACATGCCCAAATACGCCCGGGTGTCCGCGGAGATCATGGGAATCCTCGGCGGGTTCACCCCCCTCGTCGAGCCGCTGTCGCTGGACGAGGCCTTCCTCGACGTCACCGCCTCGCAGGCCCTCTTCGGTCCGGCGCTGGAGATCGCGCGGGCGATCAAGGCGCGCATCCGCGGTGAGGTGGGTCTCACGGCGTCGGCAGGCGTCGCCCCGAACAAGTTCCTGGCCAAGGTCGCCTCCGACCTCGAGAAGCCGGACGGGCTCGTGGAGGTCCGGCCCGGGGAGGAGGCGCCCTTCCTCAGGGGTCTGCCGCTGAACCGCCTCTGGGGCGTCGGGCCGAAGGCCGAGACGACGCTCGCCGCGCTCGGCGTCCGGACGATCGGCCAACTCGCAGGGCTGCCGCGCGCGACGCTGGAGGCCCGATTCGGCCGGGCCGGAGCCACCCACCTCCTCGGGCTGGCGCGCGGACAGGATGACCGGCCGGTCGTGCCCTGGGACGAGCCGAAGTCGGTCGGCGCCGAGGAGACCTTCGAGCGGGACACGCGCGATCTCGGCCGACTCCGCGCGACGCTGCTCGGGCAGGCCGACCGCGTCGCCGCCGAGCTCAGGGCCCAGGGGCTCCGGGGGCGCACGGTCACCCTCAAGATGCGTTTCGCCGACTTCCGGACGGTGACCCGTCGGGACACCACGGAGGCGCCCACGGCGGACGGAGGGCAGATCTTCCACCGGGCCTGGACGGCCTTCAGCCGTCTCGAGCGCCCGCTGGCCATCCGGCTGATCGGGCTGAGCGTGTCCGGGCTCCAGCGGGAGGGGGACCCGCAGCAGCTCCCGCTCTTCGGGACGGCGGGTAGGGGCGAGCGGATCGGACGGCTCGCGGACGAGCTGCGGGCCCGCTTCGGTGGCGGCGCCGTCCACCGCGCGAGCCTCACCGAGCGGCCCGGGACAGCCAAGCGGCGAGGCCGGAATTGACAGAGACCCGACCCGGCGTCTAGAATTGTCGCAAATCCCGCACAGTTCGGCCTGCACTCGAGAGCGCCTCTCCCTTGCGACAGGAGGTCGACATGAGGCTCAAGACACTCCCGGTGTGGCTCCTGCTCCTCCTCACGGCTGCCCTCGCACACACACCCGCCTGGGCACAGGCGAAGGCCCCCGGCGTGACCGACACCGAGGTCGTCATCGGCCTGACGACCCCCCTGTCCGGACCCGCCGCCGCGTGGGGCACCACGGCGTTGGGGGCCGAGGCCTGGGCCAAGTACGTGAACGAGCAGGGGGGCGTCCACGGGCGAAAGATCAAGACGGTCCTCAAAGACGACGGCTACAACCCTGGGAAGTCGGTGGCCAACGTGAATGAGCTCAAGGATTCGGTGTTCGCCATCGTCGGGCTTCTGGGGACAGCCATCCTGAATGCGAACAAGGACAACATCGCCGACGCGAAGATCCCGGTGGTCTGGCCCTACGGGAACCCCCAGGTCTTCGCCAAACAGCCCCGCGACAAGGTGCGGACGGTGTTCATGGTGTATCCGGACTACGGGGACGAGGGCGACTTCCTCGTCCGCCAGGCCGCGAAGCTCGAGAACGTCAGGAAGGTGGCGATCTTCTTCCAGAACGACGACTACGGCAAGGGCGGTCTCGAGGGCGTGAAACACGGCGTCAAGGCCCTGGGTGGATCGGTGAGCCTGGTGGCGGAGGTGGCTTACGAGGTGGCGGACCGCGAGCTCGGGACTCACGCGCTCAAGGTCAAGGATTCGGGGGCGGAAGCCGTGATCTTCTACTCGACCGTGACCCACGGTGCGAACCTCATCAAGGAGATGGCCAAGGTCGGCTACCGCCCGAAGATCTTCGCGTCGTTCCCGCTAGGCGACCGTCACACCATGTTCCGGCTCCTGGGCGACCTCTGGGAGGGGGCGTACTACAACGTCACCGGGGCAGTGCCCGGCGAGCCCGAGGCCGACCGGGCGCTCGAGATTCTGTTGAAGCAGGACCCGAAGCTGAAGGGCCGGGAGAGCTTCGCGCTCGCCGGAGCGGTCGGGTTGATCACCACGGTCGAGGGCCTCAAGCGCGCGGGGCGCAACCTCACCCGGGAGGGCTTCATCGAGGCGATGGAGAGCATCAGAGACTGGGCCCCCGAAAAGCTCACGGCTCCCATCACCTGGGGTCCGAATCGCCGCCACGGCCTCAACCCGATCCGTATGATGCGGGCGAAGAAGGCGGCCGACGCGTCCTTCGAGACGATCACCGGGTATCAGCCGTTCCCGCCGCAGTTCTAGGATACAGCGTCCCGGAGGGGGGCTCGGCCCCCCTCCGGCGCTCCAGGATGGGAGGGTTGCTCGAGGCCAGGGACGTCTCGCTTCACTTCAGCGGGATCACGGCCCTGGCTGGGGTCAGCGTGGCGATCGCCGAGGGGGAGACCCTGGCGGTGATCGGTCCCAACGGCTCCGGTAAGACTTCCCTGTTCAACTGCATCACCGGAGTCTACCGCCCCACCGCCGGGAGCATCGCGTTCGGCGGCGAGAGCCTGCTCGGGCTGTCGCCCGACGCGGTGACCCGGCGGGGAGTGGCGAGGACGTTCCAGAACCTTCGCCTGTTCCTCAACATGAGGGTCCTCGACAACCTGCTCCTGGGCCGTCACATCCACTTCCGAAAGAACTTCCTGCACGCCCTGCTTCGCCTGCGCCGCGAGGAGATTCGGCACCGCCGCCGGTGCGAGGAGATCATCGAGTTGCTCAACCTGGAGCCGTACCGGAAGGCGCGGGTGGCCGACTGCCCCTTCGGCGTGCAGAAGAAGATCGAGCTCGGGCGGGCCCTGGCCACGGAGCCGCGGCTCCTGCTCCTCGACGAGCCGGTCTCCGGCCTCACCGTCGAGGAGAAGGACGAGGTCTCCTACTGGATCCACGAGATCCGCGGCCGCTTCGGGATCACCATCCTCCTCGTCGAGCACGACCTCCGCGTGGCGTCGCGGCTCGCGTCTCGCATGGTCGCGCTCGACCACGGCGTGAAGATTGCCGAGGGGACCCCGGACGACGTCCAGCGCCACCCCGACGTGATCCGCGCTTACCTCGGCGAGTGAGAGACCCGGTGTCGGCGTGCTCACCGCGGGCACGTGGGGAGGCCCCGAGCCGGCCCTCCCCCCTCAGGCCACCGGAGGGGCGGGACGTCGCGAGGGCGCGAGCCCGAGCCGTCCCGCCGATTCGATCAATAGGGGACGGCGGTGCGGGGGGACCCGAATGACGGAGCCGCTTCTCCGGATCTCCAGCATCGAGACGCTCTACTTCGACCGGATCTACGCCCTGTTCGGCGTCTCGCTCGATGTCCGGGAGCGGGAGATCTTCGCCGTTCTCGGCCCGAACGGCGCCGGGAAGACCACCCTGCTCAAGACGGTGGCCGGCCTCCTCAAGGACCAGCCCAAGAAGGGGACGATCGAGTTCACCGGAAAGCGGATCGAGCGGCGAGCCCCCGAGCGGATCGCGAACCTCGGCATCGTCTACGTTCCCGAGGACCGCGGACTCTTCCGGGAGCTGACCGTCCGGGAGAACCTCGAGCTGGGGCTCTGGGGACGTCGGGACGACCGCGTTTCACAGGACCTCGAGTTCGTGTTTGGGATGTTCCCCATCTTGAAGGAGCGGGGAGCGCAGCAGGCCGAGACGCTCTCCGGGGGCGAGCAGCAGATGCTCGCGCTCGGTCGCGCGATGCTCCGCCGGCCGCGCCTCCTCATGCTGGACGAGCCCTCGATGGGACTGGCGCCCCAGATCGCCAAGGCGGTCTTCGACGCGCTCCTGGCGATCAGTCGCACGGGGACCACCATCCTCCTGGTCGAGCAGAACGCGCGGCTGGCGCTGCGGGTGGCCCACCACGGGGCCATCCTCGAGGCCGGCCGGATCGTGCTGCAGGGGAGCGCCGGGGAGCTGGAGGAGCACCCGGACGTGCGCGAGGTCTACCTGGGACTCGGCGGGGCGACAACGGTGTCACCCAAGGGATGGCGGCTGTATCGCAAACGGAGGCGCTGGTAATGGCGACAGGGACTGACGGCGCGAGGACGCTTCCGGAGCTGTTCTTCCGGCAGGCCGAGCGGCAGGGCGATCGGCTGGCTCTCCGCCACAAGGCCTACGGGATCTGGCACCGCGTTTCCTGGAACGAGTATGCCCGTGAGGTCCGGCGGGTCGCCACGGGGCTGCTCGCGTCCGGGCTCCGGCGCCAGGAAAACGTCGCCATCCTCGGCGAGAACCGGCCCGAGTGGCTCTACTGCCACGTCGGGGCGATGTCGGCCGGCGGCGTGACCTGCGGGATCTACCCCACGTCCTCGCCCGAGCAGCTCCGGTACCTCCTGGACCACTCCGAGGCCCGCGTGCTGTTCCTGGAGAACGAGGAGCAGCTCGAGAAAGCGCTCCAGGTCGCTGCGGAGACGCGGGTCGAGCGGATCGTCGTGTGGGACGCCAAGGGGCTGTGGGGATTCGCCGACGACCGTGTCGTCTTCTTCGACGACTTCCTCAAGCAGGGGGAGCGGCTTCTCGAGCGGGAGCCGGGCCGCCTGGAGGCGGCTCTCGCCGCGGTCCGGCCCGAGGACACGGCGATGATCATCTACACCTCCGGCACCACCGGCCCGCCGAAGGGCGCGATGCTCTCCCACCAGAACATCCTGTGGCTGACGAACGCCTTGCTGAGCGCGAACGAGCTGAGCCCGGAGGACGAGGCCGTCTCGTACCTGCCCTTCGCCCACATCTACGAGAACCTGATCTCGGTCTTCCAGGCGATCCACGTGGGCTACGTCGTGAGCTTCGCCGAGAGCCTGGACACGCT
>CAYQDR010000048.1:0-31417 GCA_964416315.1 uncultured bacterium | reverse complement strand
CGCGGCTCACAAATTTCCGATGGCGACTGTCTCACTCGACTTGACAACTTCCGCGGCGTACTCGACCAGCCCACAGAGGGCGTTGACGAGCTCCATCTCCTCGATCGAGTGACAGCGGGCCTCCAGCAGCCGGGGCGAACAGACGAGAATCGCGAGGCACTGCGCTCGCGAGATCGCCACGTTGAGGCGGTTGCGTGAGAACAGGAACGCCAGGTTCCGCGGCACGTCCTCCCCGCTCGAGGTGGCCATCGAGAAGAAGACGATGGGTGCCTCTTGTCCCTGGAACTTGTCCACCGTCCCGACTCGGACACCCTCCGGGAGCCCGGCCCGCAGGCGGCGGACCTGCGCATTGTAGGGCGCGACGACCATGAAATCCTGCGGTCGCAGCTGGCGAGACGCCCCGTCGCTCTCTGTGAACGTCCCCTTGAGCATGTCATCGATGAGCGCCGCGATTCGCCTTACTTCCTCGTCGGACGAAGAACGATTCCCCTCGTGCTCGACGGAGACAAAGCGGATGCCGGTCCCGTGGCTCGTCGAGCGCCGGGCAGCCGACCCATCGGAGTACAGTCGGCCCGCATAGACGATCTCCGAAATGAACGCGCACACGTCGGGATGCATCCGGAAGCTGCGCTCGAGGAAGACACCGCGGTTTTCCGGGATCGTGGGCGCAGCTCCGAGGAGGTGTTCCAGGACAGAGGCGCCGCTGCCCTGCGGATGAACCCCCTGGGACACCTGCGCGAGTTGGAGCGGGTCGCCAAGGAGGATCACGTTGCGGGCCGAAGTGCCCATGGCCAGCGTGTCGGCGAGCGACACCTGACCGGCCTCGTCGATCACGAGATGGTCGAGGGACCCATCCAGCTCGCCCCGCGCGAAGAGCCAGGCGGTTCCCGCGACAAGCTCGACCTGTCGACTTGCGCGGCAGGCCTTCGAGGTGTCGGGTTCACTCGTGATGAACGCCCCCTCGTACACCGACTCCTCGTTCCCTGCGGCCGACTTCTTCAGGCCGCGGAATCGCACCCCCTCGCTTCGAGCAACTCGTTCAACCTCGTCGAGCAGATTGTGGATCGCCTTGTGACTCTGCGCGGCGATCCCCACCCGGCGTCCGTTGGCGAGCAGGTGCGTCACCAGGCGGGCGCCGGTCCACGTCTTCCCGGTCCCGGGCGGCCCTTGAACGAAGAGATAGCTTTGGTCCAGGCCAAGCGCCCGTGCCCTGATCTCGGCGGGATCGGTCGTCTGCAGTCGTTCGCCAGGCGCGAACCCCCGAACGCGAGGATACTCGCGGTTCAGGATTGCCAGGAGCGCTGGGTAGCGGGCCTCGCCTCTTCGAATCGAATTGTCGACCCGGACGATCGCGTCGCGCTGGACACGGTCGTCGTAGGGGCCTCCGGCGATCAGCGCCCGTGGGAGCGGGACGGTGGCAAGTGTCGGGCCCCTCGCGAGACGCAGCGTTCCCGTCGCGTCGTCGATCTCCAGGATCTCGCCGGCGCTCTTTCCCGTCGCAGGGTCGTGCGCCGCTCCCGGCCCCAGCTTGTGGTCTTGCGGAGGGTATCGCAGGGTATGGACCACGGAGCGGTTCACCGGCTCAGGCGCCGCCCCGCTCGGCTCGAGGCTGCCGATCGACTCGGTGTCGTCGACGAGCTCCTCCGGCGTCATCCCCAGCCTTTCGAAGTACCACCACCACGCCGGCCGGGCTTCACGGCGGTGGTATTCGAGGACTTCGGCCGCCAGCCACCGGGGCGTCCCGGCTTCGGCCCCCCGAAGCAGCCCCTCCCGCAGCCGTTCCCCGGCGTCGCGAGCCTCCGCCGCCTCCTCCGAAACCGGCCGCAGCAGCGGAGGCGCGGGCCAGGGCAGGTCGGCGGGCCGCACCCCGTGGAGCCACTCCAGGACCCCGAGCGTCGCCCGGCAGTCCTCCTCGTTGTACGCCGCGATGCCTGCGCCGAGACTCTCGTCCCCGGTCGCAAGCCACCGCTCGAAGCTCAGAATGGCCTGCATCCCCGACTCCACGACCGCGGCCCTCTTGAACCCGAACAAGGCCTCGAGCTCCTTGAGCGAGTAACTCGCGACTCCAGCCCGAAGGGCCTGCCGGAGGACCGTGTGGAGATCGACGAACACCTTCCGCCGGAGCAAATCGTCCACTTCCGACTCCCGGGTCGCGTGCTCCCCCATCAGCCGCTTGATCGCACTGGGCTCGTAGGATGCGAAGTGGTACACGTGGAGATCCGGCCACGACGCGAGCCGTGCGTGAACGAGGTCGACGACGGCTTCCACGGCACGCCGCTCTTCCTCCCGATTGCGTGCCCAGACCGGCTCGTACCGAGGGCGTACCCCGTCGAGCAAGAGGATCCCGAAGAGGAACTCGAGGCCTCGTGCCGGCTCGAAGAAGGGATGCCCCTCGAGGTCGAGGATCAGGTCGCCCGGCGACCTCGGCGGCAGGGCGGCGAGGCCGCGTCCGCTCTCGATGGGGAGCGCGCGCCAGCCGATTCGGCCCGAGCGCTGACGGTCCAGCTGAAGCCCGGCCTGCTCACGCAACGCCTCGAACGTCTCGAAACGCATCCTTGGGATGCGTGTCTCGACGGGAGCTTCCGCCAGCGCAGTCAGTGTGGTGATCCCATTCGCCACGAAGCGCCCGACCTGGTCGCGTCGAACCCCGGCCACGCGGACCAGATGATCTTCGCGCCGCCACTGATCCTCGCAATTCGGGCGGAAGTCACACAACGAGCAGTGCTCACACGGGTACGGCGCCGTGGCCGGCCGGCCAGCGACGGCTGCCTGGAACCGTGATCGCAGACGACGATAGTAGGCGGACACGTTCGCCAGGCGGATGGCAATTCGCTCGCGCGTCCCCAGGACCACGTAGGCGACCTCGGACTCGGTGCCCTGGATCCGTCCAACGGCCTGAGCGTAGAAGCAGAGCTGCAGGGCATGCTCGGGCCGTGGATGCCGGGCGAGCTTCGTGTCGAGCACCTCGTAGCTCCACGAGCCCAGTGAGGACGCCCGCTCCACCCGCTCGAGAAAGTCCGCGATCCCACGCCACCCGTCCAGAAGAAAGGCGGCCTGGTAGACGTACTCCGCACCGGCGTGCATGGCCTCGACCGTCGCCCTGGCCGCGGCCTCGAAATCCGGCGGCTCCCGGAGCCCGACCCGCGTGACCCTACGGCCTGCCCTCTCCAGCGCCTCGAGAAAGCCCGCCTCGTGCTCCTCGCCCTTGCGCTTGATCAGGTCAGCATACGCATTCTCGACGGTCGGCCGGCGACCGCCATCGAGCGCGACGCCAAGCTCGAGCTGGGTCAGGTGCTCGCAGGCGACGAAGTTGGCGAGGTCGGAGGGTGAGCAGAAAAGCTGACCCTCAAGGCGCTGCATCGGCCGGCCCCGTCAGTAGCGCATCGAATCCCAGGGCGCTGGCTGTCGCTGCGCCCGAACTCACCGCACCTCGGCAGGAACCTCAAACTGGCGGACCAGCCCAGCCAGGGTTCGGCCCGCGTCGATCGCGTCGTGGGGGATGAGGAGGTACCGCCAGAGCTTGCCGCTGTTCAGGCGAGCGTGGTCCGTGGCGTGGCGGCACCAGAGGGCCGCCGCCCGGGCTTTGTCCCGGACCTCCGGCTCTGCGATCTCGCCCGCCGCCTTCGGCTCGCAGAGGAGCTTCTCCGTCGCCGTCTCGACGACGAAGTCCGGCTCGTAGGACTGATCGCCACGGTAATAGATCTGGAGCTGCCTGGGACCCGGCTTCCTCCATTTGAGGACGTCGGGGTCACCCTCGAGAATGACCGCGAAGCGCCGCTCCGGGTCGGACTGGAAGCGCTGCGCGATGTAGGCGCACCGAGTGAACCCACCGAACAGCAGGCTCCGGATGTCACGCCCTGGCTCGACGGTCGCGCGGAAATCCCGGATGGTCTCCCCCGCCGGTAGGGTGAAGCTGGCGGGGCGCAGCACGGTGAATCCGCGCGACACCATCGCCTCGTAGGCGGCGGCATGCTCCGCGTAGTGCTGCTCCATCTGCGCATGGATCAGCTCGGCGAGCGTCTTCTGGTGGAACTGGAGGACGTTGAGGACCTCCTCCTCGTCCTTCAGGTAGCTCCGGAGATGCGCCACCGCCTGGCCGGCGAGCTTGTACAGGAGATCGGCGTGCTCATCGTACGAGACGTCGTCGAAGTCCATCAGCCGGCGCACCAGGTAGTCTTCCGGACGCCGTTCCGGCTCGGAGCTGGCTACGGCCTCCAGGCGCTCGCGTTGATGCGACTGGAGGTGCTCGACCAGGATCTCGCGCGCGACCGGCTGGAGCCGGATCGCGCGCACGTCGAGGTCGAAGTCCCGGTAGCCCGCGGTCACGTCCCCCACCGGAGTCACGACGATGCGAGGCACATCGATCGTGTGCCGGACGTAGAGCGCCGTCGTCTCTGCCACCACTCGGGCGATGTCGACCGGCTCGTCCGTGCCCGGCAGGCCCCCCTGGACGGGTGCCTGGCGCTCCGCCACGCGCGCGGCGAGCTGAGCCTGGATCTCGGGTCGCTGGAGGTCTCGCGAGGCGGGCAGCCGCTCGAACTCGCGGATGGCTTCCAGCGTCGCTGCGGCCACCGCCTGCGCGCGTGGATCGGCGAAAGCCGGGTGCGCCGGGGCCGGGGCCCCCTCGGTTCCCGGACGAAGCAGTGCTTCGAAGACGGTAGGAACCGCCACCGGCCTGGGCGCCTGCGCCGGGATGTCCCGGCCGATGACCACCCCCACCCGGATGATGGAGTCGGGCCGATTGGCGTCGTCGATGATCTCCTGGAAGCGGTCGTGGGCGACGATCGTGAGACGGTCGACCGCAAGGATGCCGGTCCGTCGACCATAGGGCAGACGAAGTCCTCGCCCGATCGACTGCTCGACCAGGGTCCGCGAGTTGGCCGCCCGCAGCGGGACGATGGTATAGAGGTTGGTGACGTCCCACCCTTCCTTGAGCATGTTGACGTGGATGACGACCTCCGTGGGCTCCTCGGGGCTCTCGATCGCCAGGAGGGCCTGGACGGTCTCGTCACGCTCCTCGCCGCGCTGGTTGGAGTGAACCGTGATCACCTTGTCCCGGTAGCGCCCCTCGAAGAAATCGTCCCGCTTGATGAGAGTCTCGATCTCGCCCGCGTGCGTCGTGTCCTGGGCCACCACGAGCACGAAGGGCTTCACCCGCGGCAGCGCGTTGCCGTCGGCATACACCTGGAGGTGGGCCTTCGTGTGCTCGTGGAGCACGATTCCGTCCTCGAGCTTGATGCGCTCTAGTTCGCCCTCGCTCAGCGCGCGCGGGTCGAAGTCGGCCCGGGTCGAGACAGCGGGCTCTTTCACGAATCCGTCCCGGATGGCCTCAGCAAGGCGGTACTCGTAGACCACGTTCTGGAAGCGCTCGCTCCGGCCTCCACGCTCGACCTGCGGCGTGGCCGTCAGCTCCAGCCCGAGGATCGGTCGCAGCTCGTTCAGCACACGGACACCCGCGTCGGCCCGGTAACGATGCGACTCGTCCATGATCAGCACGAGATCGTCCAGTCCGGCCAGGTACTCGAAGTAGCTCTC
The DNA here is from genome assembly GCA_964416315.1 of uncultured bacterium. GTDB lineage: Bacteria > Methylomirabilota > Methylomirabilia > Rokubacteriales > DASRDR01 > CAYQDR01. The sequence goes on along the minus strand of CAYQDR010000048.1, from coordinate 25,882 downwards.
GCCAATGCACTCGGACAGCCGCTTGATGCGGGGAGCTCGGCCCCCGCGCACCTCGGCGTTCATCTTTGAGATGTTGAAGATGTTGATGTCCACCGGGGCGAAGGCGAGCTGCCGGGCCGCCGCCCGGCTTTCATAGTTGTCCCCCGTGATGATCTCGGGCGGTGTCGCCGCGAACTCTCCCAGCCCCTGGAGGACGTACTTGGGCGTGTTCGGCGTGAAGTCGCGGACCAGCTTGTCGTAGATCGTCAGGTTGGGCGCCAGCACGAAGAAGTGCCGGACGCCCAACGCACGGTACAGGTACCCGATGAACGCGCCCATGAGGCGGGTCTTGCCGACACCGGTCGCCAGGGCGAAGCAGAGGGACGGAAACTCACGCTCGAAGGAGGTGACGGACGGAAACTCCGCCCGAACCGCCTCGAGGGCGGCGCCGACGTCCGTCCCCTTGGCCGGCGGGGCCAACTCCACCACCCGGGCCAGCACCTCCAGGGCGGTACGCTGGGGCGGCCGCAGGCTCAGCCGACCGCTGATCGCGTTGACGGTGGGATTCACCGGGCCGCCCGCCCGATCGGGAGACGCCGTACCCGCAGACGACCGGCCTGGACCGTGACGAGGGCTCCGGCCGCGAGCGCATCCCGCCGGGTCTCGAGCACATCCGAGATCAGGCGCGCCATCTCGGGGCCCTTGAGGCCCTGGACACGTATCCGGACCGTGGATGGCGTGGTGAGGCCGGACAGCGCGACCAGGGCGTGAATGTCCGCGTCCAGGGTCACCGCCACGGCTCCCCGCGCCCGGCACCAATCGATGATCTCGGCATCGCGGGCGGACGACAAGCCCACCTCGGAGGCATGGACCGCGTCCACGCCCGCCTCTCTCAGCAGGGCTGCCGCACGCCGGGGCACGTCCTGGTCCAGGAGGACCTTCACGAGGCGGTCTTGATCTCGACGCTCTCGTCCCCGAGCATGGCTGCCGCGTAGGCGGTCGCCTGGCGGATGTCCTCGTCCTCCAGCTCGGGATAGTCGGCCCGGAGCTCCTCCCGCGAGCTGTACTGGCCGATGACCTCCAGGACCCGGCGGACCGTCAGCCGTAGCCCGCGGATGCACGGCTGGCCGTTCATCTTCCCCGGCTCGATCGTGATCCGGTCGAACACCTGAGCCTCCATGGCTCTGCCCCCTTTACGCCGATCCGTCGAACAGAGGGAGCGCCGGTGCTGGCGCCCGGCGCCGGCGCTCGGCCGGCGCCGCGCTTGGCGGACCTGCCGCCTCCGGCGCCGGCGGCAGCGCTGCCACCTGAAGACTGTAGTCGTCCCGGCCCCACTCGCACCGCTGGAGGATCGCGTTCGGAATCTTCTTCACCGTCAGGTTCGCGAAGGCCGTCGCGCCCCCCCGGAACGCCATGCAGTACACGAGCAGGCTGCGGGCATCCCCCACTTCCTCGGAGAGCGCTGCCAGTCGCTGGCGCGAGAGGCTTTGAGTCGTTACGTAGATGAAGTCACGCTCGGTCGAGAGCCCATGCTGCCAGTAGACCGTCTCGTTCGGCGCGTAGGTGAAGCCCTCCAGCTTGCACAGCGCCTCGGCCAGCATGGCGCCGTTGTACGCCTTGCTGACCACCCAGTTGCCCCAGCGATCCTTCTCCAGCAGCGAGGGCGCCAGACGGAAGTAGCGAAAGCCCCCGCCGCCCTTCCACCCCGTGACCCCCGTCACACCTCCCGAGTCCTGCGCGTCAATGACCTTGCGAAGCCGTGGAATGACATGCGTATGACAGTGTTCCCCCAGCTCGACCATGATCCAACGGCGGCCCATCTTGTGTGCAGCAGCACCGGTGGTACCGGATCCCGCGAAAGAGTCGAGAACCCAGTCACCTGGATCGGTGGCGATGTGAAGGATTCTCCACATGAGGCGCTCGGGTTTGGGCGTAGCGAATGGCTCTTGGTCCTCGAACAACGCCAAGATCTCTTTCTTGGCCTCTTCATTGTCCCCGCAGTCCGCCGCTTCCGACCACGTCATCGGAGCAAGTCCTGTCTCCTCGCCGGAAAACTGCTTAATGCGTGGCCTCCCGTCTCCTCCTCGTGGAAAATAGACACGCCCTTGCGCCAAGTACTCCTGAAACACCGGCTCGGTTGCCGCCCAACATCGGCCCCTAGGTGGCTGGAGCGGCACACCAGTCGGCGATGTGATTGTGTACATCTGGTTTGCGCGGTAGCCCTGTGCGGTAAAGGGTATCGACCTCCAGGGGCCACGTGGATCGTTGTCCGGGTTTGAGTATCCCTCGTCGGTCGAGGGAAGTCTGTTTCTGACATCTCTCCAGGCTATTGGGCCACCGATCGCATACACGAGAACGTCGTCGTGCGAGGAGCCGATTGCCGCTCGGTTCTCCCGTGAAGTCCGTTTCTGCCACACAACGTTAGCAACAAAGCTGGATCGACCGAAGACCTCATCACAGAGCACTTTCAGATAGTGGCCCTCAACGTCATCGATATTGATCCAGATAGAACCATCCGGACGCAGCAAAGTTCCGGAGAACTTCGAGCCGATCCCGCATCAGGGACAACCACAGAGAATGCTCGACTCCATCATCGTAGTGGGTGAAGGCAGCGCCCGTGTTGTACGGCGGGTCGATGTAGATGCACTTGATCTTGCCTGTGAACTCCTGCTCCAGCGCCTTCAAGGCAAGGAGGTTGTCGCCGAAGATCAAGCGGTTATCGAAGAAGTCGTGGTCGGTGACCCGGTGGGCCGCGTGATACGACTGCGTGGGATCTTCCAGGAGGACCCGGGGCTCCAGGCGCGGCCGGTTCTCCTTGCCGATCCAGGTCAGCTCGAGCTTCGGCTTGGTCGCCACCGCGGCATCCTCGATGTCAACGTCCAGTAGCCTGCCCCAGCGAGGCAGGCAGTGTCAAATCGATGAGTCGACGCAGACGTCGTCACTCGACCCGCCAGCGGATCGTGAAGAGGGGCTCGGTCTCGACCTGCTGGCGCAGGCGAGCCTCCACGTCCGAGATGAGGCCCTCCTTCTGCCGGTCGATCTCGTCCTGGGCCTCGAAGAGCGTGCGACGCTTGCGGTTGCGCTCGGCCTCGAGCTCCCGGATCCGGCGCTGGGCGGAAACCTTCCCTTCAAGGGTGGCCTCCAGCCGAGCCTCGCGCCGCGCGATCCTGATCTCCGCGTCCAGGTCCTTGATGTCTTGCTCCAGGCCGACCTTCAAGTCGTCGGCCCAGCGCTCGAGCTTCTCGATCTCGTCGGCGAAGAAGCGGCCGTTCCGCTCGGTGATGCTGGCGAGCAACGCTTGCCGCTCCGCCTCCAGGAGGCGCCCCAGGTCCTCGGTCGCTTGGGAAGTGATCCGCGCCTCTCCCGCGACGTGCCCACCAACCCCGAACAGCCGCTCGCAGGTTTCACTGTCCAGAGGCATGCCGGAGTCGTCGATCGCCGCGAACAGCAAACCATCCTCGCGCTCGAGCGACGTGACCGTGACCCGAGCGAGGTGGAGGCTGCCAGCTCGGCCGCGCAGGGCCTGGACGATGGCGACGCGGGTGCCATGTCCCGAGTAGTCGAAGACCACCTCGGCCGCTGAGACAGGCCGGGCCATGGCGCGATCGACGAGCATCTGGGCGAGGGGGTGCCCCAGCCGGTAGAGATGATCGCCTCCCTTCGCGTCCCGGCCGGGCGTCAGCAGCCGGTACCGGCCTGCCGGAACGCCATCAAGTGCCGCAGCGCCGGACGGGCTCAGATCGAAGGTGCGCGTGTCGTCGTCGAACGTGGCGGTCGGTCCCAGCTCATGACAGGTCAGTCGCCACAGGCAGCGGCTGAGGCGGTCGAGGTGGACAGCCGTGGCGTCGAGACTCACGCGAAGTCTCTCGTGCACCTCCTCGTCGAAGCTCTCCAAGAGCTGGGCCCGGGTTGCGGCCAGCCGGGCCTGGATCTCCTCTTCCATCTCCCTCTGGAGAGCGTCGAACGCCGCATCGATCTCCACCGGCGTTCGGCACGACTGGTAGATCTCCGCGATACGCCGCTCGAAGTCCACCCCGGACTCGAGGGCTCCGAGCACCTCGTCGGAGGCGCCGAACACCCCGTCGAAGAGCCGGAACTTCTCTGACAGGAGCTGGAACACGCGCTGGTCGGCCTCGTTCCGTCGGTTCAGGAAGTTGATCACGACGACGTCGTGCTTCTGACCGTAGCGGTGGCACCGGCCGATCCGTTGCTCGATTCGCTGCGGATTCCACGGCAGGTCGTAGTTCACGACGAGAGAGCAGAACTGGAAGTTGACCCCCTCCGCCGCCGCCTCGGTGGCCACGAGGACGGCCGCATCCTCACGAAAGTGGTCGACCAGGGCGGTCCGCAAGTCGACGCCCTTGTTGCCGGTGGCGCGGTCGCTGCCGGCGTGGCGCGCCTTCCAGCCATCGTAGATGGCCGTGGAGCGCCGATCCGCGTTGGTTCCGTTGAGCGTCATGACCTGACCCGCGTAACCGTTGGCCTCTAGCAGGCCGACGAGGTACTCCTGCGTCCGCCGTGATTCCGTGAAGATGACCGCCTTCCGGTTGGCGCCGAGTGCCGTCAGCTTGTCGAAGCCTGCCCGTAGCGCCACGAGTAGAGCCTGACCCTTCGCGTTCCGCGTGATGGAAGCAGCCAGATCGTGATAGCTGGCCAGCTCGGCGATCTCCCCGGCGATCTCGGCCCGCGCCGCCTTCGCGGCTGCGTCAACCGATGGCTCGCCGGGCGCTTCTCCCGAACCGTCCGCCCACTCTTCGGCCAGCTCCGGGAAGGCCTCGAAGTCCTCCTCGGGTCCAGGAACTCCGAGCTGCGCCGCCTGTCCTCGCAGGCGAGCCAGAAGGGAGGTCAGCGTGCCGGCGATCGCGAACGTGGAGGAGGCCAGCAGGCGCCGGAGCACGAGGGTCATGAGCTTGCGCTGACTGACCGGCAGTGCGTGAAGGTGCTCGCGCTGAAGGTACGCGCTCACACCGTCATAGAGCCGCTGCTCTTCGTCGGTGGGGGTGAAGTCCTCGGTGATGGGAATACGCCGCGTGTAGCGGACGTACTCGGTGACCTGGCGGCGGAGCGTCCGCTTGCAGAGGGGAGCGAGGCGGCTCCTCAGATCCCGGAACTGGCTCTCCGTCAACGGACCACGCAGGTAAGCCGCCCGGAACGACGAGATGTCGCCGAACAGGTGCTCGTCCAGGAACCCCACCAGCCCGAACAGCTCGAGCAGTGAATTCTGCAGCGGCGTGGCGGTCAGCAGCACCTTGGGCTGGCCAGCCAGGGTTTCCTTGAGGGCTCGGGCAATCTTGTTGCCGCTCTTGTAGACGTTGCGCAGACGGTGCGCCTCGTCCACCACGACGACATCCCACTTCACCGCCCGGATGGCGTCAGCTTCCGATCGGGCCAGGTGATAGGAGCACACGAGTACCCGGCCCGGATCCTCGAACGGGTTGCCCTGCCCGCCCGCGCGCCGGATCCCGACTTCCCGGCTGTCCAGGATGACCGCGGGAATGAAGAACTTCTCCTCCAGCTCCTGCACCCACTGGTTACGCAAGGTCGTCGGGACGATGGCCAGCACGCGTCGGCGGCGCTCCGCCCAGAGCTGGCTGATGATCAGCCCGGCCTCGATGGTCTTCCCAAGGCCGACCTCGTCGGCCAGGAGAGCTCCTCTGGACAGGGGCGACCGGAAGGCAAAAAGCGCCGCGTCGATCTGATGCGGGTTCAGGTCGACCGTGGCATTCAGCAGCGAGGAGCCGAGCTTCTCGAGGCTGTCGGACGGGCTCCGCCGCCGGAGGAGGTACGCATAGTACTTCGCGTGGTGGTCGGTAATCGCTGTCCGTGCGCCATGCCTCTCTTCAGGGGCCGGTGCGGCCTCGATGCCAACCCGAGACATTCGCTATGCCTCAACCGCGATGCGCCCCGGGATCCACCGGTCGGGCACGATCAGGTTCCATCGCGTCTGGAGCCGCCCGCCCCGCCGCCGGGGCTCGAGATAGATCCGTGAGCGAGGGCGCTCCTTCGCGAGCCGGTCCAGGAACTCGGCCGGCACGAACAGGCGCGACGCCTCGCCTTCGAGGTAGAAGCCCACGACGGCGTAGAGGCGACGCTGTCCGAGCCGGTCGAGGTATTCGGCCAGCCGCTCCAGGTCGAGCGCGGGGATCCCGCCGGCGCTCTGGAAGACTTCTTCGAGGCCGCCGGCGTACCGGGGCGTCGCGAGACAGTCCACGAGCGTGCGCTCGGGCCCCGTCACCCGCAGCTTGACGCCGAGCCGCTCCCGCGTCTCGACCCCGTATCCCTCCTCCTTGCGCGATCGGAGCGGCGGCGGGTGGAGGACGGCCCGGACCCGCCCATTCCCGAGCCGCAGGTCCTTCCGGCGGTGGGCCGTGAGATACAGCGTGTCCCGGTAGACGCTGTGCGCGTGGCCAAGGAGCTCGAGGGCGCTGTGGTAGGCCAGCACGGCGTCCTCGCGGAGCGCCGCCGCGACGAGGAAGCGATCGGGTACGAAGCGCTTCGCTTCGACGCCGGGAGGGACGACAGCATAGAGGCCCTTCTCCACGAGCCTCAAGCGACCACGGCCGAGGTGATACTTGATCCGCGCCTGCGTGGAGGCCGGCGTCGCCCGGCGCCCGACCAGCTCCCGGAACTGGCGGAGGGTGAAGACGGGATGGGTCTGGAGGAACACCTCGAGCTCGGTCATGGTCGTCCTATCTGTTGCTCGATCGTGCTCAAAAGGGTAACATTCTCACCCTCTTGGGATCAATCTGTAAACGTGGCTCGTCTCCCTCGGGAGGCGACGGCCACCAGGCGCTTGGCCACGTCCATGGCCGGCGTGAACGCCGAGCAGGTGAAGAGGATGCTATCGGCGCCCCCCCGGGCGGCGTACGTCGCCAGATCACAGATCCGCTGGACGAGACGCGGGGTGAGCCCGCCCTCCCGGTGCAAGGCAGGGGTGAGCCCCTCGTCGAGCAGGCTCTCCACGTCTGCCTCCGGCCACTCGAGGCGGACGGCCTCGAGCGCGGGAGGGATGGCTGCGGCCACGGCGTGGATCAGCGCGATGCGGGGGGACACGGCTCTCACGGCCCGGGCCGGTCGGGCCGGTAGCCCCGGCCGCCGGCGTACTTCTGCTCGACCATGGGGGCCGGCAGGTACTTCCCCTCCAGGCGGCGGATCTCGCCGATCCCGCTGAACTCGTACCAGTTCTCGACGAGGTGCCCCTTGAGCCCCTCGATGTGCTCGACCTCGAAGGCGGTCCCCCGCGCCTTGAGGCCCACCAGGAAGTCCCACATCGCGCGGGTCCCGGCTCGGACGACCGCCAGCGGGAAGATCACGAGGTTGTACCCCATCCGCTCGACGGTCTCGAGCGGCAGCTTGGGCGTCGTCCGCGTGGTGGCGTAGCCCCCCATGTTCATCATCTTCGGGCCGGGCACGGCGGCGGCGAAGCGGGTCAGCTCCTCCTCGGAGAGCAGGGCGTCGGGGAAGACCATGTCGGCGCCAGCCTCGACGTAGAGCCGGGCTCGCCGGATCGCTTCGTCCAGCCCCGCCGGCCCCCGCGCGTCGGTGCGCGCGATCAGGAGGAAGTCCGGGTCGGTCCGGGCGTCCACGGCCGCCCGGAGCTTCCCCACCATCTCCTCGGCGGAGACCAGCTCCTTGCCCGCGATGTGCCCGCAGCGTTTCGGGCTCACCTGGTCCTCGAGGTGGATGCCGGCGACGCCGGCCAGCTCGTACTCGCGGATTGTCCGCCGCACGTTGATGGCGTTGCCGTAGCCGGTGTCGGCGTCGGCGATGACCGGTACCTCCACCGCCGTCGCGATGCAGCGGGCCACCCAGGTCATCTCGGTCAGCGTGATCAGCCCGACGTCGGGGACGCCGAGCAGCGTGTTGGCGACGCCCGAGCCGGTCATGTATACGGCGGGGAATCCGGCCCGCTCGATGAGCTTGGCGGTCAAGCCCTCGTGCGCGCCGGGGGCCACGACGAGCCGGCCCTCGCGGATCAGTTCGCGCAGCCGGCGGCGTTTCATCCGATCGTCGATCATGCCGTCACCTCCTGGGCCCCCCGGCCGGGCCGGTAGACGAGCCAGACGCCGGCCGCCGCGAGCCCGAGCACCGCGGCAGCGGCGACGCTGGCGCTCGCGAAGGACGCGGTCGTGTCCCGGAGCCAGCCGCCCACGACCGGCGCCGCCAGCGCGCCCGATTGGGACAGGGCGTTCGTGAGTCCATAGGTCAGGGCGAGGTGGGCGGACGGCGCCTCGGCCGACACGTTGACCATCAGGGGCGACCAGGCGCCCCACGTGAGGCCGGCGACCGCCATCGTCAGCACGACCAGGGGCGCCAGCCCGGCGTGCCAGCGGATGGCCGCGCCGAGCAGGAGGCAGAGCGCGGCCGCGGCGACGAGCAGGAGGGCGATGAAGCCGGCGCGCGCGCGGGCGTCGAGCAGCCGGTCGCTGACCAGGCCGGCGACGGGGAGCCCGGCCAGGATGGCGAGGCCGAACAGGCTCGCGAAGGTGGCGGCGCGCCCCGTCCCCCCGGCGCCGGCGTCGAGGAACAGATCGGGGCCCCAGGTCCCGAGGAACCACGTGGTGAACGCGGTGGCCGCCCCGGCGGCGTACATGGCGACGAGCCGCGGCGTGGCGAACGCGCGCCAGCCGCTCGGCGCCAGCCCGGCGACGACGCGCGCAGGCACTGGGGCGCGCGGGAGCGGGCTCACCCACCGCCGGACGGCTGCGGCGTAGAGGAACACCGGCGCCGCGAAGAAGAGAAAGGCGCCCCGCCAGTCGAACGCCTCCGCGATCCCGCCGGCGCCCATGACGCCGAGGAGCGTCCCGACGCCGCCGCCAGCCAGCGTGAGGGCCTGGCCGGTGGCCTGGCGTCCGGGGGGGCTGTGGGTAGCGATGAGCGAGCGGTCGTTGCCGAAGAGCGTCCCCTCCCCGAAGCCCGCCAGCGCCAGCCACGCGAGAAGCGCCGCGAACGAGCCCGCGGTCCCGGCAAGCCCGATTGTGGTGCCCCAGAGGAGGCAGCCGGCGATCAGCACGCGGGCCGAGCCGAGGCGGTCGCCGAGCCAGCCGGCCGGGAACTGCATGAGCGAGTACGAGAGGACCGGCACGAAGGCGACGAGGCTCACCTCCGCGTACGACAGACCGAACTCGGCGCGGAGCGGGGTCAGGACCGGGCCCAGACCCCGCCGGAACATCGTGTTCGCGATCACGCCGAGGCTCAGGACGGCCCACAGCGTGTGGTGCGGCCGCCAGACCATGTCAGCGCACGGCCGGCGTGAGGGGCCCCACCCGGGCGGCTCGGGCGGCGGCACTGATTGCCTCGACGAGCGGCCCGACCCCGGGCGCCCCGTCGAGCCGCTCGACGGCCTCGACCAGGCGGCCGGTCAGCGCCGGGGGCACGCCGACCTCCTCGCCCAGCACGCGCGCCATCCGGACGGCGGCGTCCCACGTCAGCCGGTACGCCCCGTCGCCCTCCGCCTCCTCCCACTCCAGGCGGCGGCCGTCCTGGAGCCATGCCATGAGGCGCGGCCGGTAGCGCGCCCGCTCGGCATCGGCAACGACCTCGACCCGGCCGACCAGCGCCAGCACGTCGGACGCCTCGAAGGCGTGGAGCCCCGCCAGGCTCACCGTCCCCCGCGCCCAGGCGAGCGCCGCGCAGAAGGGCGCGCTCATGAAGGTCTGGGGGAAGCTCCAGAAGGGACCGGCGTGGCGGACGCCGACGAAGTCCGCCTCGAAGGGGTGCAGGCGGATGGTCAGGGCGCGCAGGGGGACCCTTTCGGCCGCGCGGCGCAGCTCGAGGGCGCCGCGCACGATGCCCCGGTGGAACTGGCAGACCGGGTAGGGCTTGTAGCTGACCCGCACGAGCTCGAAGGCGCGGCCCAGGCCCTCGGTGAGACGGCGACCCGGCTCGGCGGCATCACCGCCGAAGGCCCGGAAGAAGCCGGCCTCGCCGTCCAGCGCGCTCGGCGGGCCGGTACAGCCCTGCGCGGCGAGGGCGGCGGCGAGGAGGCCCTCGCGAGCGGCCACGCCGGCCTGGACGGCGTAGTCGTCGGTGCCGGCCCGGACGAACTCGCGAAGGCCGGAGGCGAGGCCGGCGGCCAGCGCGAGGGCATGCGCGGTCCGCGCGCCGTCCAGGCCCGCGAGCCGGGCGCCGGCCGCCGCGGCCCCGAAGACGCCGTAGGCGGGCGTGGTGCGGAATCCGCGCGCGCTCAGCGCCGTCGCGTGGTCGCGTCCGATCCGCAGCGCCACCTCGTAGCCGGCCACGACGGCGGCGACGAGGTCGCCCCCCGGGGCGGCCTCGGCCTCAGCCCGGGCGATCGCCGCCGGGAGGACGACCACGCCGATGTGGCCGGCCGGATGGGCGTCCTCCTGGATCCGGCTGTGGAAGAGCACGGCGTTGGCGAATGCCGCGTTCCCCGTCCCCGTGCGCCGGCCGTCCAGGAAGCGGGTGGCTGGCCCCTCGCCCGGCGCCTCCTGGTCGAGGGCCCGGGCCACGCGGTCCGGCAGCCCGAGGCCCGTGCCGGCGATGCCGACCGCCCCGCCGTAGAGCAGGCAGGCCTTCGCCGTTCCGAGGACGTCGGGCGGGAGCGCCCGCACGTCGAGGGTCGCGGCGAACTCGGCGAGCGCGGTCAGGCTCACGGGATGAGCTCGATCAGGATGTTGCCCTGCGCGTCGCGCGAGACCCGGGCCTCCGGGGGGATTACGACCGTGGAGTCGTACTCCTCGACGATGGCGGGGCCCGGCCGCGGCGCGGCGGCGAGGCTCCCGCGCGTCAGCACCGGCGTCGGCAGGGTGCCGACCTCCGGGCCGAAGTAGACCGGCCGCCGCGCCGCGCTCCCGCCGGCCGTCGTCTCGAGGGGCCAGGCCACCTCGCGGTCGGCGCCCCGCGCCACGGTCGCGACCAGGCGGCAGTTGACCAGCTCGAAGCGCTTGCGCTCGCCGCGGTGCCCGTACATCCGCTCGAACTCGGCCTCGAACACCGCCTCGGCGGCCCGGAGCGCCTCCGCGGTGATGCGGCGCGAGGCCACGGGCACCGTGATCTCCGAGGACTGGCCAGCGTAGCGCAGGTCCAGGAACGCCGCGCACGTGACCGCGTCGGCCGGGAAGCCCTCCTCGCGCGCCCGGCCGGTCAGCTCGTCCCGCAGCTCCTCCAGGACGGTGCTCACCGCCGCCGGATCGGCCTCGTGCGTCCCGACCAGCACGGTCCGGACCGCGTGGTGCTCCACCTCGGCCCTGAGCAGGCCGAACGCGCTGAAGAGCCCGGGGGCGGGCGGCACCAGGACCCGGCGGATCTCGAGCGCCCGCGCCAGCGCGGCCGCGTGGACCGGCCCGCTCCCGCCGAAGGCCATCAGGACGAACTCCGCCGGGTCCCGCCCGCGCTCGACGGAGACCGACTTGATCGCGCGCACCATGTTGGAGTTGGCCACGACGTGGATCCCGTAGGCGGCGTCGAGGGTCGACAGCCCGAGCGGCTCGGCGATCCGCTTGTCGATGGCCCGCCGCGCCCGCTCGCGGTCGACTCGCAGGGCACCGCCCACCAGGCACTCGGGGTTCAGGTAGCCCAGGACCAGGTCGGCGTCGGTCACCGTCGGCGCGTCGTTGCCGAGCCCGTAGCACACGGGGCCGGGGACCGCGCCCGCGCTCCGCGGGCCGACACGGAGGACGCCGTCCGGGTCCACGTAGGCCAGGCTCCCGCCGCCGGCCCCGACCTCGGAGACGTCGATCACGGGGATCCGGAGGAGGTAGCCCCCGCCGCGCACCAGCCGGCTCGACACCGACACCGGCGCGCCGACCTCGTACTCGAAGGCGCGCAGGATCTCGCCGCGCTCGACGAGCGAGGCCTTGGTCGTCGTCCCGCCCATGTCCAGGGTGATCACGTTCGGATAGCCGGCGGCGCGGGCCAGTCGGGCGCCGGCCACCACCCCGGCGGCGGGGCCGGACTCGATGATGGCGACGGGCCGTCGGGCGGCGGTCCCCGCGGGGACCAGGCCGCCGTTCGACTGCATGACCAGGATGGGCGCGCGCACCCCGCGCCGCTCGAGGTCCCGGCGCAGCGCCTCGAGGTAGCGGGCGATCAGCGGCGCGACGTAGGCGTTCACCACCGTCGTGCTGGTGCGCTCGAACTCCTGGATCTCCGGAAGGACCTCCGACGAGAGCGAGACGTGGCGGCCGGGCAGGCGTCGGCGCACGACCTCGCCGGCCTGCCGCTCGTGGCTCGGGTTCCGGAAGGCGTGGAGGAACGAGATCGCGACGGCCTCGACCCCGGCCGCGGCCATGGCGTCGCAGACCGCCTCGAGCCCGGCGACGTCGAGCGGGGTGACGACCGCCCCGCGGGCGTCCAGGCGCTCCCGGACCGGGAAGCGGAAGGCGCGCTCGACCAGGGGCACCGGCTTCTCCCAGCCGAGGTCGTAGAGGAGCGGGATCCGGATGCGGCGGAGCTCCAGGACGTCGCGGAAGCCCTCGGTGGTGAGGAGGCCCGTCCGGGCCCCCTTGCGCTCGAGGATGGCGTTCGTCGCCACCGTGGTCGCGTGGACGACCTCGCCGACCCGGTCCCCGCCGAGGCGCTGCTCCGCCAGGTACGCCCCGACGGCCTCCACGATCGCCCGCGCGTAGTCGGCCGGGGTCGAGGGCACTTTGCGCTTGTCGAGGCCGCCGTCGGGGCGGAGGAAGACCAGATCGGTGAAGGTCCCGCCGATGTCGACGCCGACGCGGATCACTCGGGACCTCCCGCCACCCCGGGACCTCCCGCCACCCCCCTATCCCCCCCTCCCCACCCACCGGGGGAAGGGGGGGCCTCGGTCCCGTGGCGGGCGGCCCGGAGCGCGGCCGTCGCCGCCGCGTCGAGACGCCACGGGGGCCCGATGACGCGGACGCCGTACTCCCGCTCGGCCGCCTCGGGGCTGACCTTCCCGTTCTCCACGTCGGCCAGCACGCTGGCCGGCTCCCGGTCGAGGGGGTCGCCGTAGCCCCCACCGCCCGCGGTCACGTGGCGGAGCGCCTGGCCCCGATGGATCGCGATCGTGAACTTGGTGGGGAGGAGGCGCCAGCCCTCGCTGTCACCCAGGTGCGTCTGGGAGGGCGCCCCCGGGCGGCCGTTCAGCAGGCCGAAGGGCGGGTGCGCGCGCCGGTCCGAGCGGAGTTGGAGCGTCGCGGACTCCCCGAGGAAGCGGAGCTGGCGCAGCACGGCCAGGCCCCCGCGCCACTGGCCGGCCCCGCCGGTGTCGGGTGCCAGCTCGTAGCGCTCGACCACGATCGGCGCCTGGTTCTCGACGACCTCGACCGGGGCGTTGCTGATGTTGGCGGCCGGGTTGGCGACCCCGTCGAGCCCTTCCCGGCGGAAGCCGCCGCCCCAGTTGCCCATGACGGCCTCGCGGAAATGGACGAAGCGCCCCTCCCGGTCGTAGCCGCCGAAGCTGTAGCTCGTGGTGCCGCCCTCCCCGGCCGCCCGGACCCGCTCGGGCACGGCCTGGGCCAGGGCCCCGAAGAGCGCGTCCATCACCCGGAAGCCGGTCACGCCGCGGGCCGCGCAGGCGGCGGGCGGCGCCGGGTTCACGAGGCTCCGCGGCGGGGCGACGACGTGGATCGGGCGGAAGAAGCCGGCGTTGTTGGGGACGTCGGCATCCATGATCGAGCGGATGGCGAAGTACACGGCCGACTTCGCGAACGACAGCGTGGAGTTGATGGCGCCGCGCACCTGGGGCGAGGTCCCCGTGAAGTCCACGGTCAGCTCGTCCCCCGCAACGTGGACGGCGACGGCGACGGGGACCGGGCGATCACGGTCCACGCCGTCGTCGTCCAGGTGGTCGACGAGCCGGTAGGTGCCGTCGGGAATGGCGGCGATGGTCCGGCGCGCCGCCCGCTCGCTGTAGTCGAGCAGCTCGTCGAAGTAGCGCTCGAGGACCTCCACGCCGTAGCGCGCCGCCAGGGCCCGGAGGCCCCGCTCGGCGATCCGGCAGCCGGCGAGCTGGGCCTGGAGGTCGCCCAGGAGCACGTGGGGGCTCCGCACGTTGAGCGCGATCAGCCGGAAGAGCGTGTCGTTCGGCACCCCCCGCTCGTAGAGCTTGACGATCGGGATCCGCAGGCCCTCCTGGAAGATCTCGGTCGAGTCCGCGGCGCTCGAGCCCGGCACCCGGCCGCCCACGTCGTTGTGGTGGGCAACCACCACCGCGTAGCCGAGCCGGTCGTCGCCGACGAAGGTCGGCCGGAACATGAAGATGTCGGGCAGGTGCATCCCGCCCTGGTAGGGGTCGTTCAGGATCACCACGTCATCGGGAGCCAGCCGGTCGCCACACTCGGCGAGGACCGCCTCCATCGCGTCCGGGATCGAACCCAGGTGGAGCGGGAGGCTCAGCCCCTGGGCGATCAGCCGGCCCTGGCGGTCGCAGATGGCGCTCGAGAGGTCCATCGTGTCCTTCATGATCGACGAGTAGGCGATGCGGACGACGGTGAGGACCATCTCGTCGGCCGTGGAGCCGACCGCGTTCTTGATCAGCTCGAGCCGGACGGGGTCAAACGCCATAGGCCTTCTCCAGCTTGCGGATCGTCGCCAGGTCGCAGAGCTCCCAGAACTCCTCGAAGGGCACCATCCGGTCCCAGACCGCGACCGAGTTGCCGCTCTGGCGGATCTCGGTCAGGACCTCGCGCATGGTCTTGCAGGCCGCCATCAGGGCGTGGACGTAGAAGGCGACCACCGTGAACCCCATCGCCTCGATCTCGCGCACCGGCAGCCGGGGCACCATGCCGCTCGGGGAGTGGTTGAAGAGGAGCGGGATCCGGCCCCGGAAGCGCGCGGCCATCGCCCGGATCTCGTCCAGCGACTCCCGCATCTCGAAGAAGAGCATGTCGGCGCCGGCCTCCAGGTAGGCTTCCCCCCGGTCGAGCGTGTCCTCCAGCCCGTTGACCATCAAAGCGTCGCAGCGGGCGATCACCACGAAGTCCGGGTCCCGCCGGGCGTCACGCGCCGCCCGCACCTTCTGGGCCATCTCCTCCTTGGGGATGAGGCGCTTGCCGAACATGTGGCCGCAGCGCTTGGGCCAGACCTGATCCTCGATGTGGATGCCCGCCACGCCGGCCCGCTCGAAGGCCCGGACCGTCCGCATCGCGTTGATCGCGTTGCCGTAGCCGGTGTCGGCATCCACGATGACCGGGATGTCCACGGCCTCGGCGATGTAGCCGGCCGCGTCCACGACCTCCCTCATCGTCATCAGCCCGACATCCGGGTAGCCGCGCACCATGGAGAGCCCGGCCCCCGTGACCACGCACAGGGGGAACCCGACCGCCTGGACGATCCGGGCGCTCAGGGCGTCGTGGGCGCCGCCCGCCACCACGATGCCGTCCGCGGCCAGGAGCTCGCGCAACCGTCGTGTCGTCCGCATGAGAGCCTCCGTCACGCCTCGGCTTCCCGGACCACCTTCCGGCTGAAGCCGAAGTACCAGGCGACGGCCTGCAGCCCGACGAGGAGCAGGACCGCGCCGAGGAAGATTTTCGAGAACGCGCTCTGCACCAGGATCCAGTAATCGCCGTTCGAGATCGTGAGCGCCCGGCGGAGCGAGACCTCGATCCGGTCGCCGAGCACCACGGCCAGGAGGAGGGGGGCCACGTCGAAGCCGAACTTGCGGAGGAGGTAGCCGACCAGGCCGAAGCCGGCCATCAGCCAGAGGTCGAGCGTGCTCCCGCTCACGCTGTAGGCCCCGACGATGCTCACCAGCAGGATGCCGGGGCCGAGGTAGGCATAGGGGATGCGCAGGAGGTTCACGAACAGGCCCACCAGCGGCAGGTTCAGCACGAGCAGGATCAGGTTCCCGACGTACATGCTGGCGACCAGGCCCCAGAAGATCTGCGGGTGGTCCTGGACGAGCTGGGGGCCGGGCAGGATGCCGTGGATGAGCAGGGCCGAGAGGAGCACGGCCGTGGCGGGGATGGAGGGGATACCGAGGACGAGGAGCGGGATCATCGCGCTCCCGGTCGTCGCGTTGTTGGCGGTCTCCGGCCCCGCGACCCCCTCGATCCGGCCGGTCCCAAAGGTCTCGGGCGTCCGCGAGAGCTTCTTCTCCACCGCGTAGGAGACGAACGTCGAAACGACGTGGGAGATGCCGGGGATGAAGCCGAAGAGGAAGCCGATGACGGTGCCGCGTCCGACCGCGCCGGCCGAGGCGCGCAGGTCGGCCCACCGCGGCACCAGGCTGCGCAGCGTGGGGCGGATCGCCTCCATGGTCGCCAGCCGCTCGACGCTCAGCAGGATCTCGCTCACCCCGAAGAGGCCGAGCGCCATCGCGACGAAGCTCACCCCCTCGGAGAGTTGAAGGGCGCCGAAGGTGAACCGCGAATAGGCGCTGATCGGGTCGATCCCGACGGTGGCGAGCAGGAGCCCGAGGAGGATCATGGCGACGGTCTTGAGGGGGGGGCCGCTCGAGACCACGCTCATGACGAGGAGCGCGAGCACCATGAGGGCGAACTCCTCGGGCGGGCCGATCCGCAGCATGAGCTGGGCCAGCGGGGGCGCGAAGAGCATGAGCCCCAGGATCGAGGCCGTGCCGCCGACGAAGCTCCCGAGGGCGGCGACGACCAGGGCCGGGCCCGCCCGGCCCTGCCGCGCCATCTGGTAGCCGTCGAGGCACGTCACCACCGACGCCGCCTCCCCCGGGATGTTGACCAGGATCGAGGTCGTCGAGCCGCCGTACATGGCGCCGTAGAAGATGCCGGCCAGCATGATGATGGCGGCGGCCGGGTCGAGCTTGAACGTGAGCGGGAGCAGCAACGTGAGCCCCGCCAGCGGGCCGAGCCCCGGCAGGACGCCGACCACGGTCCCCCAGACGACCCCGATCAGGCAGTAGAGGAGGTTCGCCGGGGTCAGGGCGACCGCGAAGCCGTGGCCGAGGTGCCCCAGGGTGTCTATGAGCACGCCCCGCCACCCCCCCTCGCCCCCCCTCCCCACCGGCCGGGGGAAGGGGGGGTGAGCGAACCCCTCGATTCGTTCACGCCCATCACCAGGGTCCGCGAGGGAGGTTGACGCCGAGCAGCCGCTCGAAGAAGAGCGCCGCCACGACCGCCGTCGCGACCGCGGCGGCGGCGGCCCGCAGCCAGCCCAGCGGGCTCAGGGCCCGGAAGAGCACCAGGAGGAACAGGGAGAGGGTCGCGAGGAAGCCCAGCCGCTCGAGGAGCAGGGCGACCCCCAGGAGCCCGCCGAGGACCGTCAGGACGTGAGGGTCCCCTACCTCGACGGATGCCGCCGCACCGCCCTCGCCCCGGACGGCCCGGACGAGGAGCGCGACGGCCGTGCCCCCGAGGAGGAGCGCGAGTGCCAGGGGGAAGAAGGCGGGGCCGGGTAGGGCGACGGTCCCGGCCGGCATCCGCGCCGCGCCGACGATCACGTAGACGGCGACGAGGCCGAGCCCCGCGGCGACGCCGATCTCCCCGTGGCGCGGCGTCCACCTCCAGCCCACGGCAGGCCCGCCTACCTCGTGCCGGCCTGGACCTCGCGGGCCAGCGCGCGGATCTCGTCGTCGGTGAGGACGCGCCGGCGCCGCTGCATCTCCTGCTTGACGGCGGCCAGGATCGGCTCGACCAGCGCGACATCGACCCGGAGGCCGAGGGTCTCGAGCTTGTCGAGCATGGTGTAGGGGCCGCTGTCGGCGGTGATGTCCCAGCGCCGCTCGTTTCCGACCAGCGTGGGCTCGATGCACCAGTGGATCAGCGGGTCCACCTTCAGCTCCTGGATCACGAACTCGGTCCCGCCCCAGTTGAAGACATCAGGCCCGGTGACCGGGTGGTTCCAGGCGACCCGGTAGCCGGTCAGCTCCTCGGCCAGGCGGGCGAGCGACGTCATCCGCTCGAGGACGATGCCGGTCCGGACGCCGTACAGCGCGGTCAGCGCCATCGTGGTCGCGGCCAGGTCGGCCTGGCCCGAGGCCGAGCAGTACCCGTTGACGGAGACCTCGAGGACCTCGGCCCCCGCCCGGGCCGCCGCGCAGGCGTTGGCCACCGCCTGGTCGAACATGTTGTGGGTGTGGACGCCGACGACGGCGCCGGGCGCTTCCCGCTTGGCCAGCTCGACCAGCCAGGCGTAGGCCTCGGGCCCGACCCCGCTCGGCCCGTCATAGAGGACGATCTCGGGGGCGCCGCACTCGTGCATGGCGCGGCAGTACCGGACGACGTACTCCTCGGGCGCGAACGGGATCTGGTTGAGTCCGGCCGAAACCCGGACGCCTCCCTCCTTCCCCGCCAGCACCAGCGCGCGGGCCTGGGCAAGCTGGTCCTCGACGGTCCGCGCCACCCAGCCCTTCCGCCAGTCCTCGTCCCGCCAGGCCTTCTCGTAGACGCCGGCGAAGAGCGGGGCGGCCTCGACGTAAGGCGCCGCCCAGAACTGGACGCTGTCGATCCCGGCCGCGGCAGCGAGCGCCACGTCCTCCCGGGTCTTGGCGTGGCCGTAGACGACCTCGCACGCCGGGTTCAGTCGCTTGACGGCCGCGACCTCGGCCCGCATCGCCTCCAGGGTCCATCCGCGGCGGAAGGCGCTGAGCTGCACCGACGGCACGCCCGCCTCGACGATGGCCGCGAGGAGACGCCGCCGGTCCTCGGGCGCCAGCACCACCCCGGGCATCTGCTCGGTGGTCCGGAGCGTGATGTCCCGCAGCGTGACGGCCGCCGGGAAGGGCCGACCCAGGACCTCCGGCCGGCGGTTCAGCGGGCTCACCATCCACTTGCCGGGCTCGTAGGCGCCGGGCTCGCGGTAGCGATTCAGGCCCGCCCGGAGCGCGGCGACCTCCGCGGGCGTGAAGACCGGGATCTGCGGCATGGGCGGCGCCTCACTTCTTCTTGAGCCCGAGGCCTTGGATGATCTCGTCGTGCTCCGCGAACTCGGTGGCGATGAGCGTCCGGAACTCCCCCGCCGTGCTGCCGATCCCCTGCTCGCCTCGGGCCACCAGCGCCTCGCGGAACTTCGGCGTCTGCGCCGCCTGCCGGAACGCCTTCTCGAGGAACGCCACGCGGTCGGCCGGGAGCCCCTTCGGGCCGATGACGCCCCGCCAGAGGTCGGAGGCCTTCGCCCCCAGGCCCAGCTCCCCCAGGCTCGTCGTCCCGGGCAGGGCCGGGTTGCGCTCGACGGCGGTCGCCAGCAGGCACTTCATCTTGCCGTCCTTGACGTGGCCAACCACCGGCGGGATCGAGCCGCCGTAGATGTCCACGTGGCCGCCCAGGAACGCCTTGAGCGTCTCGCCGGCGCCGCCGAAGGGCACGGGCCGCACCTTGGCCCCGACGGCCCGAAAGACGCGCTCGCCAGCGAGCTGGACGGTGGCGCCCACGCCGTCGTTCCCGTAGGTGTAGCGGTCGGGGTTCTGGCGGAGGTGCTCCAGGAACTCCTTGCCGTCCTTGGCCGGGAAGTCCGGCTTCGCGCAGAAGATGAGCGGCGTGCCGCCCGTGCTCTGGGAGATGGGGGTCAGGGCGTCCAGGGTGTAGCCGACGTCCAGCGTGTGCGGCACGATGGTGAGCGGCGCGTTCCAGACGAAGGCCAGCGTGTAGCCGTCGGGCCGGGCGCGCGTGAGCAGGGAGATCCCCACACTGCCACTGCCGCCCGGTTTGTTGACCACCACGACCTTCTGCCCGAGGAAGGGCTCGGCCACCTCGGCCAGGAGCCGCGCGGTGATGTCGGTGCCGCCGCCGGGCGGGGTCGGCACGATCAGCTCGATCGGCTTGGTGGGGAACGGGTCGGCGGCGCCGGCCGGCGCGGCCAGCGCGCACGCGAGGGCGACGACGAGGATCGTGGTGAGCGGATGGACTGGAAGCATGGCACTCCTTTCCGCGGTCAAATGCGCGCGTCCTTTTCGAGGATCAACGACAGCCAATCTGCTCGCTGTGTCTCGGTGATCGGAGATCGCGAGGGGACTGCGGACTGCCCCGGGTGGGGCCCGCAACGCTGCGCGACATGCCGCGAGGGTACCAAGTCCATACCCACTTCTCAATGCCCCCAAAGCCCCCGCCTCGCTCCACCAGAAGAGTGACCTGTGCGGTTACGCGCCCTGGGCTGCAGCTCGGAGACGGTCGTCAACCGTGAGGAGGTCGAGCGCCTGGATGCGACGTCGTGCCAGCAGGTACGTCGCGAGGTGGAGGGCGTCGAGGGCCCGCAGCGGTATGCCGGGAGCAACGTGGCGGGCCGTCTCGCAGACGGCCGGCGTCAGCTCCCACAGCTCACAGCGCGCCCACACCGCCGCTAGGGCCTGCTCGGCATCCGCGAGCCGCGCCTCAGGGACGCGCCCCCCGAGCCGCAACCGGTGGAGGGCGCGTGCCGATTCCACCAGGGCCAGGCGCGAGGTGATCAGCACGGGGGCGTCCCGGACGCGGGCTTCGACCTCCGGGGTCGTGCCGCTCTCGAGCACGGCCCGAAGGACGGCGGAGGTATCGAGGTACAGGCTGCCGGCCGCCGCGCTCACCCCCGCTCGGCCCTCAACTCGTCGATCAGCACGCGCGCCGTGCCCGGCGCGAGCCCGAGCCCGGGGACCTTCCAGGTCCAGCCACCCTTGGGGAGGCTCGCCCGCGTGACCTCACCGGCGTCCGCCAGGGTGTCGAGGATCTCCTCGAGCGCATCGAGCGGGCGCCCCTGACGCCGTGCAGGCCGCAACTCGGCGATCACCTCGTCGCGGTCGGTCACGAGCACCGTCTCCCCGGCCCGCACCAGGCGGAGGTACTCGGACAGCCGCGCCTTGAGCTGCCTGACCCCGACGGCCTTGGCCACGGAGGCAATTGTAGTCACCGGTGGTTACTTTGTCAAACATGCCGTCTCGCCAAGGGGCTGGGCGCCGCACCCTGGTTGGTTCCGATGGGCAAGGGGCACCGCGGCCAGATCGGCGCTGCCTCACGCCTCCGCTCCCCGGATCCTGACAGCGTCCTCCCCCACCAGCCAGAGTCTCCGGACGAGTGGCTCGTTGCCGAGGAGAGGAAGAACGCGCGTGACGGCAGCCAGCACATGCGGTTTGTCCTGCTTCGTCATTCGCAGCACGATCAGGCCGGGATAGTCACCCGGCGGATACGTCCGCATGTCGGCGAAGTCGGTGTCGAGCGTGATGCGCTCCTCTTCCGGCGGCCCCAGTGTACCAAGAGTACCGGCCTGGGCTCCACTCGACCCGTGTCCGTCGTCGCTCCGGGGACACGCCCGCACCCTCAGCATCAACACGGGCTGCACAGGCAGCCAGCGGGGTGGCCCGATCATGACCACGCCAGGTCTCCTCGCACTGTCACCGGACGGATACGGACTGTTCCCTGGGGGATCACTCCGGACCGCTCGCCAAAACACCCGAGACTGCGCATCCGGGCCGATCGCCACCGGCACGAGCGTTGCTTCGTCTCCCGGTCGTGCGCTTGCATTTCGACCGAGGAACAATCCTGATCGCTGACCCGCCCGCGGGGCTCGATCTCACTGGGGCTCCTGGCGTGGTGTGGGATCCCCGCGTGCAGGCCTTCCGGGCCCCGGCGTCCGCGTACCCGGCTCTCGGTACCTGGCTGCTCCAAGCCAAGGCTCGATTCGTGGATACCGCCCGGATGGGCGGCCCGGGAACCGACGGGTGGGCGGACGTCGGTCTGCGACCCTATCAAGCCGCAGCACTCTGGGCCTGGGAATTGGCGAAGCGGCGCGGCGTGGTCGCCCTCCCGACCGGCAGCGGCAAGACCCGAATCGCCCTGGCCGCCATGGCCAAGACGCGCCTTCCGGCGCTCTGTCTGGTGCCGACGCGCGTCCTCCTCGAGCAGTGGCGCCGTGAGGTCGCGGCCGTTTACCCGCATCCCGTCGGATGCTACGGGGACGGAAGCCGCCATCTCGCCCCCGTGACGGTCGCCACGTATGAGAGTGCCTACCGGCACATGCACCGCCTGGGCCGCCACTTCGACCTGCTGGTAGTCGACGAGGTCCATCACTTCGGTTGCGGGCTTCGCGACGAGGCGCTCGAGATGTCGCTCGCAGAGGCCCGACTCGGTCTCACCGCCACACCGCCCCGCGGCGCGGCGCACGAGACCCGCCTCGCCGAACTGGTTGGACCGACGGTGTATCAGTTGACGATCGGGGACCTGGCCGGGCGGTTCCTGGCAAGTTTCGACCTGATCAGCATCAATCTCGACCTGACCGAAGCCGAGCGAGTCCGGTACACGAGGCTTCGTGCGGTGTTCGCCGGCGCATACGCAGCGTTCCGCGGTCAGCTGCCAGAGGCGACATGGGCCGACTTCGTGCGACATGCCGCCCGGACCGCCGAAGGGCGACGCGCACTGGCTGCCTGGCGCGAGGCCCGCCGCCTCGTCGCCTTCACCGAGGCGAAGCGCAGCGCGCTGCGAAGACTGCTGGAGCGTCACCGGGACGCCCGCGTCCTCGTCTTCACGGCCGACAATGAGACGACGTACGCGATCGCACGTGAGCACCTCATCATGCCGTTCACGTGTGACATCCGCCGTCCGGAGCGCGACGAGGCCCTCGAGCGCTTCCGCCGGGGTGAATTTCGGGCACTCGTCTCGGCACGCGTCCTCAACGAAGGGCTCGACGTCCCAGACGCAGACGTCGCAGTCGTCGTCGGCGGCGCCTTAGGCGAGCGCGAGCATGTCCAGCGTATCGGCCGGTTGTTGCGCCCCGCTCCGGGAAAGCGCGCCTTGGTTTACGAGCTCGTCACGCGGCAGACCATGGAGGTCCGACAGGCGCGGCAGAGGCGAGACGGACTTGTCCTCAGAAGTTCCCCTCAGTTATAGCGTCGTGGGCAACGCGGTCGTGCCGCGCTTTCTGGCGGAGCACGACCACCCCTGGCTGCGGAGCCTCCTCGACGAGTACGAGCACTTCGTCGGACGACCCAGGCGGGAGCTCGACGCGCGCCTTCGAGAACCTCTGCCTCGCGACGGGCCGGCCGGAAAGAAGAGACTCGCCATCCAGGTCCTGGCGAGGCAGGCACACGGCGAGCGGAACGCCGTGGTGTCGCCCCGGCAAGCGCGTCGCCTGGTGTTCACGGAGGCAGCCCGGACACGTGACGGCGCCGCGGTGGTGCTCACGCGCGTCGCGGCCTCGCTTGGCGTGACCGGCGAGCAGCTGAGCAGGTCGCTGTTCGCTGACCTGCCCGGAGAGCGGCTTGTGGCTGGCCTCGAGATTCCTCCGTCGCCTGGCGAACTGGCCCTCCGCGCTAACCTTGCGTTGACTCAGGCGCTGCTGTTTCGAGCCACTGCGGTCATGATCGAGGCAGAGGGGAATGCCAGGGCGCTCGTTCGCCACGCGAAACTGCGCGGCCTCATCTGCGTGATTGCTGGAGCACCGTCAGGCCGCGATACCGTCCTCGAGGTCTCGGGCCCGCTTGCGCTGTTCCGCCACACCCTACTCTACGGTCGCGCCCTCGGGGACCTCGTGCCGCTGCTCGCCTGGTGCCGACGCTTTCGGCTTCGTGCAGCATGTCTCCTGGAGGGACGGCGGCTCGACTTGGAGCTGAGAACCGGCGACCCGCTCTTCCCGGCTAACGAGCCGCGGCGGTACGACAGCCAGCTCGAGGAGCGTTTCGCCCGCGACTTCCGGCGGTTCGCCCCGGATTGGGACGCACTCCGCGAGCCCGAGCCGGTCGCCGCCGGGTCGGCGCTGGTCTTCCCCGACTTCGCCCTTCAGCATCGCCACGACCCGTCACGCCGTTGGCTGCTCGAGATCGTGGGCTTCTGGACACCCGAGTACCTGGCCCGGAAGCTTGCCCTCTACCGCGCAGCCGGCGTCGGGAACCTCATCCTGTGTCTCGACCAGGAGCGCGCCTGCGCCGAGGAGGACCTCCCCGACGGGGCGCTCGTCGTGCGATTCCGACGGCGCGTCGACGCGGCAGCCGTCCGACGCCTCATCGAATGAGCAACCTCGGGCCCGCGCCAGATGACTCGAACGGGTTCCCCTCACGAGCTCGCCGGGCTGCGGCCTGCGAACGTGGAGCATCGGCGGGGCGGCCACAGGATCGGATCCTTCTGCAACTCCTTGATTTGCCTGGTGTCCCCGACGGGATTCGAACCCGTGTTTCCAGATTGAAAATCTGGGGTCCTGGACCGGGCTAGACGACGGGGACGTTCCCGCAAATGCCCGCCACGCAACGCTATCAGGACACGCGTTCCGACGCAAGCGCCGATCCGCCGCCGAGTCGCCCAACGAAAATCTGGAATCACGTGGCTGCACCGCGTGATGGTAATGGACCCACAACTCCTTGCGAGATCGCATCATTTCCTTCGCGCAGGCCGTCTCCGGACCGGTAGGCGAGGAGTGCCACCGTGGGTGCCACCAGCACCATAAAGCTGAGACGGGTGGACGCGGGCGGGGCTGCTGGCCATCGGCCACTGCAACAGGTTGAGGCCTTCACGCCGCCCCCAAACCACACCGGGCTGCTCAGCCCGCGCAGACATCGGTCACGGACGTCCACTGGCGCTCCGCCCTCTGACGTAAGGGCCCGAGCTTGTTGCGGGCTATGGCCACGTGATCGTCGACGAGTGTCACCACGTCCCGGCGCGTCGTTCGAGCGCGTCCTGTCCGAGGTGAAGGCGCGCTTCGTCACGGGGTTGACGGCAACGCCGCGCCGGCGCGATGGTCTCCACCCGATCCTCGAGATGCCGCTCGGTCCGGTCCGGTTCGCCGTGGATCCCCGGACTCAAGCCGCTCGCCGGCCGTTCGAGTACCGACTGATCGTGCGCGAGACCACCGTCATCACGGGGCGCCTCGTCCCTGGCCTCGGCATCCAGACGCTCTATGCGGCGCTGGCTGCCGATGAGGCGCGGAGCCGGCTCATCGTCGACGACGTGGTCCACGCCTTCGGGGAGGGGCGGACACCCATCCTCCTCACGGAGCGCAAGGAACACTTGGAGGTCCTGGCGACTCGCTTGCGGCCGTTCGTTCGCCATCTGGTCGTCCTGCAGGGTGGTATTACGCCGGCGGAGCGTCGAGACGTGACGGCTCAATTGGTACGGATCCCAGACCACTTGGTACGGATCCCAGACCACGATGATCGACGATGACGTCCATGGCTCGGCTGAGCTCAGACGACCGGATTCCTGCCCGGAGGATCCGAGCCGCGCCCCCAGAAAGGTCACGCATCGCGACTCCCAGCGGATCCCTGCCGGCGCGCACTCGCTCGAGGCACCGTAGAGCCGCACGTGGGCCGTCCGGTCGTCGAGCTGGCCTGAGGCCCTTTCCCGCAGCCCTCGTCGGTCACACCGGGACGGGCTCCGGCATCCCAAGGGCGTGAGTCCCTTTCATGCTGGTGAGATCGAGGTCCAGACCCGGCTGGACCTGCGTGAGGTTGCGGAGCGGGTAGGTCGGATCGTCGGATCGCAGCTCCCGCAGGCGGCCCGACAGCTGCTCTCGCACCAGCGCCTGGCGGTGGCGGCTAGCCTGGACGAGACCCTCCGGCCGTGGGGCTCGCTCTTGACCGGGCCCCCCGGATTCATCCAGGCGGCGGATGCTCAGCTGCTGCGCCTCTCGACCGAGCCGCCCCCCGAGGATCCGCTGCGCGCGAACCTCCGCGCACGGCCCGAGCTTGGCCTGCTCGTGATCGATCCTCGCACCCGCCAGCGACTGCGGTTCAACGGCCGGGGGCTCTTCTCGGATCACGGGCTCTTCCTGCTCGTGGACGAAGTCTACGGCAACTGTCCCAGGTACATCCAGAAGCGGCGGATCCTCGACGCGTCGGCGCGGGGAGCCGGAGAGCCGGGGTCGGTCCGCCGATCAGCCGCGCTCGACGAGAGCCAGCGCGCCTGGATCGCAGGCGCCGACACCTTCTTCATCGTCACCTGGCACGCCGGGGGCGGCGCCGACGCGTCGCACCGCGGCGGCCGAACCGGCTTCGTCCGGGTCCTCGACGAGCGCACTCTCGAGTTCCCGGACTATCCGGGTAACAATATGTTCGTACTGCTTATCCGGTTGACTCCGAGGACCCCCATGGGTAGGGGAAGGGATAGGG
>CAYQDR010000047.1:0-31954 GCA_964416315.1 uncultured bacterium | reverse complement strand
CCAAGGACCACCTGGCCCTCAAGCGCGACGTCGTCCGGTGCATCCGGGACGAGGTCGCGGCGGTCGCCGCGGAGACGGAGGCGATCGCGGCCGAGGCCTGCCGGCTCATCGAGGTCGAGTACGAGGAGCTGGCGGCGGTCTTCGACCCGGCGGCGGCGACGCGCGCCGACGCGCCGCAGCTCCACCCGCAGTTCCCCGGGAACCTGGTCAACTTCTCGTACAAGTTCGAGGCCGGCGACGTGGACCGCGCCTTCCGCGAGGCAGACCTCGTCGTCGAGGGGACGTACCGGCTCCCGTACGTGACGACCGCGTGCCTCGGCACGATGGCGGCGATCGCGGCGTGGGACCCGCGCGGGAACCTCACGATGTGGTCCACGACGCAGATCCCCTTCCTCTACCAGCGCGACCTGGCCGAGGCGCTCGCGATCTCCGGCGACCGGATCCGCGTGATCCAGCCGCCGGTCGGCGGGAACTTCGGTCGCGGGCTCGACCTCTACCCGATCGACATCATCGCGGCGCTGCTCGCCCGGCACGTCCAGCGGCCGGTGAAGATTGTCTTCGACCGGGAGGAGGAGTTCGTGGCGAGCCCGACCCGCGAGCCGTGCGTGTTCACCCTCCGGACGGCGGCGCGGGCCGACGGGACGCTCCTCGGACGCGACGCGCGGGTGGTCATCGACAACGGGGCCTACGTCTCCTGGGGCTCGACGACGCCGTACGTCATGCTGACGACGGTTGCCGGCCTCTACCGCTGCCCGAACGTCCGCTTCGACACCGCGATCGTCTACACGAACAACGTCTACTCCGGCTCGATGCGCGGCTACGGGAACCTCGAGTCCACCTTTGCGATCGAGTCGCAGATGGACGACCTCGCCGAGCGGCTCGGGCTGGACCGCGTCGAGATCCGGCGGCGGAACGCGAACCGGCCGGGGGACGTCACGCCGCAGGGACTCAAGATCACGACCTGCGCCCTCGCCGAGTGCTTCGACGCCGTCGAGCGCGACATCCGGAAGCCGGTTGCCCGGCCGCTCCGCCCCGGCTGGAAGCGCGGGATCGGCTACGCTGGGATGTTCCACGTCGGCGGCGGCGCGCGCGTCTACCGCTCGGACGGCTGCGGCGCGATCGTCAAGCTCGACGACTTCGGGAAGGTCTCGCTGATCACCGGCGCGAGTGAGATCGGCCAGGGCTCGGAAACGGTGCTCGCGATGATCGTCGCCGAGGAGCTCGGCGTCCCGTTCGGGCGCGTCGAGGTCGTCAACAGCGACACGGCGGTCAAGCCCTGGGACGTCGGAGTGCACGCGAGCCGGACGACCTTCATCGCGGGGAACGCCGCCCTCCTCGCGGCGGGGGACGTCAGGCGGCAGCTCCTCCAGCTCGCGGCCCAGCAGCTCGACGAGCCGGTCGAGGCGCTGGACCTGGAGGACGGTCACGTCGTCGTCCGGCACGCGCCCCAGCGGCGGCTCCCCTACGAGAAAGTCGTGCGGGCGGGGCACTTCCGCGAGGGCGGCCGGATCCTGATCGGCCAGGCCTTCTACGACCCGCCGACCCAGATGCTCGACAAGGAGTTCCGCGGCAACGTCTCGGTGACCTACGGCTTCGCCGCCCAGGCGGCGCTCGTCGAGGTGGAGGAGGCGACCGGGAAGATCGAGGTGCTCCGGGTGGCCTCGGCCCACGACGTCGGGCGCGCCCTCAACCCGATCGGCTGCGAAGGGCAGATCGAGGGCGGGATCCACATGGGGCTCGGCTACTGTCTGACCGAGGAGCTGAAGCTCGAGCAGGGGCGGATCCTCAACCCCGGCTTCCTCGACTACAAGCTTCTGACGGCCCCCGACATGCCGGAGGTTCTGATCACGCTCATCGAGACCGTCGACGAGGCGGGGCCGTTCGGGGCGAAGGGGCTCGGCGAGTCCGGAACCATCCCGATCTCGGCGGCGGTGGCGAACGCCGTGAAGGACGCGGTCGGCGTGCGGATGACGGAGCTCCCGATGACGCCGGAGCGCGTCTGGCGCGCCCTGGTCTCCCTCTCCCCTCGGGGGAGAGGGTTGGGGTGAGGGGTCGGCGCTGGCCAACGAGATCGTCCGCGGGCTCGAGTACGACGCCGCGCGGGGGCAGCTCAGCTTTCGCGGCGTGCGCTACTTCTTCCTCCGCCCGGAGCCGATGGCTGCGATCGTCCGGGGGCTCGGGGCCGCGGCGCCGGCCGTGCTCTACCGCGCGGGGTACGAGGGGGGCGTGCTCTCGGGGACTCGCTACCGCGAGCTCTACCGCGAGACGCCGGAGGGCGCGGTGCGCTTCATGGCGGGGATGGGGGGCCAGATCGGCTGGGGCGCGATGACACTCCGGCGGCTCGACCTCGAGCGGCGGGAGCTCGTGCTCGAGGTCGTGGGGTCGCCGTTCGCGGAAGGGATGGCCCCGGCCCCGGAGCCGGTGTGCCACCTGCTCCGCGGGGTGTTCGGGGGGCTGGCCGAAGGACTGCTCGGCTGGACGGCCGAGGCGCGCGAGACAGGCTGCGCCGCGACCGGTCGCCCGAGCTGCGTGATCGAGGTGCGGGACGGATCGGCGGGGCGGTCGGCCCCGGCCACGGGAGGGCGATGATGACGAGCCGGCGGACCTTTCTCAAGACGACGGGGGCAGGGGCGGCGGCGCTCGCGACGTTCGCGTGGGAGGGCGCGGCGCTGGCGCAGAGGAAGCAGACGGTCACGATCGCCTTCCCCGAGACGATCACGACGATGGACCCCCAGCCCGCGCCGCGGAACAGCCCACGCGAGTCGATGTACGAGGCGGTGTTCGACCGCTACCTTCAGCAGGACCGCCAGCTCCGGTACCACCCGCATATCGTCGAGGCCTGGCAGTGGTCCAGTCCCGAGAAGATGGCGATGGACCTCAAGATCCGCCAGGGCGTGAAGTTCCACGACGGCTCGGATCTCACGGCCGAGGACGTCGTCTTCAGCATGGAGCGGATGAAGCGGGAGTCCATCTACCGGGCGATCTACGGCAAGGTCAGGGAGTTCCAGGTCCGCGACAAGAGCTCGGTCCACCTGGTGTTCGAGCGCTTCGACCCCTCCTTCCCGCGGTGGATGGGCTTCCTCGCGTCGTTCGTCCTCCCGAAGGCGTACTTCCTGAAGCTCGGCGCCGACGACAAGGCCCGCGCCGAGGAGTTCGCACGAAAGCCGATGGGCTCGGGGCCGTACCGCGTGGTCTCGTTCACGCCGGGCAGCACGCTGGTCCTGGAGGCGTTCGACCGGTACTGGAGGGGCGCGCCGCCGATCAAGCGCGCGGTCTTCAAGATGGTGACCGACCCCACCGCACGCGTCGCCGAGATCATGTCGGGGAACGCCGACATCACGTCGGAGGTCCCCGTGGAGGAGTTCGCGCGATTGGCCGCCAACCCGGAGCTCAAGGGCCTCAAGCAGCCCGTCGCCGACATGGCGACGATCTACGTCAATCCGCGCTTCGCGCCGTTCCAGAAGGAGGAGGTGCGGCTCGCCGTCCACCACGCGATCGACAAGAAGACGCTCGTGGAGAAGGTGCTCCTCGGCTTCGGCATCCCCGTCTCGACCACGGAGGGGCCGCTCTACGACGCCTATGACGCGAGCGTGGCGTTCTCCTACGACCCCGCGCGGGCGAAGTCGCTCCTCCAGAAGGCGGGCTACTCCCCGTCGAGCCCCCTCCGGCTCAAGGCCATGGCGACGAAGGGCGTTCGGGCGAAGGACTTCGAGGTCATGACCGCCATCACCCAGATGTGGAAGGACGTGGGGATCGAGGCCGAGCTCGAGATCATCACGATCCCGCAGTGGTTCGCGCTCCGGTCGGCCCGCGGCGAGGGTGGAAAGGACATCGGCCCGCTGTCGTTCTACTTCTGGTCCAACTCGAGCGGCGACCCGATCAACTCCGTCGGCTTCCAGCTCAACCGGAAGGGTCCCTTCCGCGTCTGGGAGTCCGACGACCTGGTCCCGCTGATCGACCCGGTCTTCGAGGAGAAGGACGAGCCCAAGCGCATCGCCGCGGCCAGGCGGGCGGCGAAGTATGCCATGGAGAAAGGCTACATCGTGCCGCTCTACCAGGTCGTCCAGCCCGTCGTCATGAAGAAGGAGCTGAACTACCAGACCTTCCCGACGGGCGTGCTGGTGCCGCAGGAGATGTCCTGGGCCTGACCGGCACATGCCGATCAACGTCGCCATCGACGACAAGCTGCTGACGCGGGCCGTTCGGGTCGGGGGCCATCGGACGAAGCGCGCGACGGTGAACGAAGCCCTGCGGGAGTACATTCTGCGTCGCAGGCGTCTCCGGGCGCTGAAGGCCTTCGGAACGATCGACTTCGATCCGGCGTACGACTACAAACGAGCGCGCGGAAGACGGTGATTCTCCTCGGCACATCGGTCCTCTCGCTGGTCTTCCGTCGCCGACGGACGCGCGAGCCGGAGCCTCGGCTAGTCGAGGTGGTGCGCCGGATGGTTCGTGAGGACGTCCCGCTCGCTGTTCCCGGGATCGTCCTGCAAGAGGTGCTTTCTGGCGTGCGGACCGAGGCTCAGTTCTTCCGGCTGAGGAATCTCCTCGAGGCCTTCCCCATCCTCGTCGCCGAGCAACGCGATCACGTCGCAGCCGCGCGGATCGCCAATGCCTGCCGCAGGAAGGGGGTCACGACGTCAGCCGTGGACTGTCTCATCTCGGCGCTGGCGACGGAGCGCGACGCACCGCTGCTCACCCTCGATGAAGACTTCGCCCGGATCGCCCGGCATTCCGACCTCAAGCTGCTCAGAGTCGGCGAGCATGCCGGTGCGTGAGCCGGTCGCTGCGCCGGGCGCGATGTCCGAGACCAGGCCGATTCGCGTGCTGGTGGCCAAGGTGGGGCTGGATGGGCACGACCGCGGGGTGAGGATCGTCGCCCGCTGCCTGCGCGACGCGGGGATGGACGTCATCTACACGGGCCTCCACCGCACGCCCGAGGAGGTCGCCGAGGCGGCGGTCCAGGAGGACGTGGACGTCGTCGGGATCAGCATCCTCTCGGGCGCCCACATGACCCTGATCCCGCGGATCGTCGAGCTCTTGCGCGCGGCCCGTGCCGACGACATCCTGGTCGTCGCCGGAGGCGTCATCCCGGATGAGGACGTGGCGGCGCTCCGGGCCCGCGGGGTCGCGGACGTCGTGCTCCAGGACGCGCCGCCGGAGGCGGTCGTCACCCGCATCCGCGAGCTCGTGGCCGCCCGACAGCGGGCCTGACCGCGTGGCGACGCCGCTCGACCTCACGGCGCTCCAGCGCGTGCGCGGCGTGGATCTCATGGTCTGGCCGCCGCGCTACGACCCCGCGTACCGGCCGGAGGCCGATGCCGAGCACTGGCTGCCCGAGGTCGAGTGCGCCGACCCGGTCGCCCGCGACGAGCTGATCCTCGCGAAGCTCCGCGCGCAACTTCGGTACTGCTGGGAACGGAGCCCGTTCTACCGGCGGAAGTGGGAAGTCGCCGGGGTCTCCCCCGTGACGCTGAAGACGCTCGCCGACCTGGCGCGGTTCCCGGTCGTGCAGAAGGCGGAGCTGCGCGAGGCCCAGGCGAGCCACCCGCCGTTCGGCGACTACCTCTGTATCGAGCCGCGCGAGGTCGCGCGGATTCACGGGACGAGCGGGACGACCGGCCGCCCGACCGTATTCGGGGTCGGGCGGGAGGACTGGGGGCGGATCGGCGAAGCGCACGCGCGGATCCTGTGGGGGGCGGGCCTTCGCCCCGGCGACCGCATCCTGATCTGCTCGTTCTTCAGCCTCTACATGGGCTCGTGGGGAACGCTCAAGGGCGGCGAGCGGCTCGGGGCGACGATGTTCCCCTTCGGGGCGGGGGCCGCCGGCCAGACGCGCATGGCAGTCGAGTGGGCGAAGGAACTTCGGCCGACCGCGTTCTACGGGACGCCGTCGTACGCGCTCCACTTCGCCGAGACGGCGCGGCGCGAGGGCATGGACCCGCGGAGCTTCGGCCTCCGGATCCTCTTCTTCTCCGGCGAGCCGGGCGCCGGGATCCCGGCGACGAAGCGGCTCATCGAGGAGACCTTCGGCGGGATCTGCGTGGACATGGGGAGCACGGCCGAGATGACGCCGTGGATGACGAACGCCGAGTGCCGCCACCGGACGGGGATGCACCTCTGGCAGGACCTCGTCTACACCGAGGTCTGCGACGCGGAGACCTACGAGCCGCTCCCCTTCGGGCAAGAGGGGACGACCGTCTATACCCACCTCGAGCGGACCTCTCAGCCGATGATCCGCTTCGCCTCGGGTGACCGGACGCGCTGGGTGGACGAGCCATGCCCGTGCGGCCGGACCTATCCCAGGCTCCCCCAGGGGATCTACGGGCGCTTCGACGACATGCTGATCGTCCGAGGGGAGAACGTCTACCCGAGCGCCATCGAGGACGCCCTCCGGGCCATCGAGGGGTTCGGCGGCGAGTTCCGGGTGATCGTTTCGCGCCGCGAGGCGATGGACGAGCTGCTGATTCGGGCGGAGTGCGCGCCGACGCACGCCGAGCCGGCCGCTCTCGAGCGGCTCCGCGCGACGATGGGCGAGCGGCTCCGTGCCCGGCTCGGCGTCCGCCCGGTCGTCGAGCTGGTGCCGCACGGGACGCTCGCTCGCTCGGAGTTCAAGGCCCGCCGCGTCATCGACGACCGCGACCTCTACCGGCAGGCCGTGAGCGAGCAGAAGCGCTGAGGAGGCCAGCCCATGTTCGATCCTGAGGCAATCGAGCGCATCCGAGCGCTACGGAAGGAATGGGAGGCCGAGGAGCTCCGGGCGTTTCTCGGACGCCAGCCCGAGTCGCGGGCGGAGTTCCGGACGGCCTCGGGCCTCCCGCTCCAGCGGGTGTACACCCCGGAGGATGTCGCCGACACGTCGTTCGAGGACCTCGGCTTCCCCGGCAGCTACCCGTTCACCCGGGGCCCGTACCCCACGATGTACCGCGGCCGGCTCTGGACGATGCGCCAGATCGCGGGCTACGGCACCGGCGAGGACACGAACCGGCGCTTTCGCTACCTGATCGCGCAGGGGCAGACGGGCCTCTCGGTCGACTTCGACATGCCGACCCTCATGGGCTATGACTCGGACGACCCGCGCGCGCTCGGCGAGGTCGGGCGGGAGGGGGTCGCCGTGGACACGCTCGACGACGTCGCGGCGCTCTTCGAGGGGATCGACCTCGAGCGCATCTCGGTGTCCATGACGATCAACCCGACGGCGTGGATCCTCCTGGCGATGTACGTGGCGCTCGCGGAGGCCCGGGGGAACGACCTCGGGAAGCTCTCCGGCACGGTCCAGGCCGACATCCTGAAGGAGTACGTCGCGCAGAAGGAGTGGATCTTCCCGATCCGGCCCTCCATGCGGCTCTGCCGCGACATCATCGTCTTCGGCGCCGAGCGCCTGCCCCGCTACAACCCGATCAACCTCAGCGGCTATCACATCTCCGAGGCCGGGGCGACGGCCGTCCAGGAGGTCGCCTTCACGATGGCGAACGCCGTCGCCTGCGTCGAGGAGGTGGCCCGCACCGGGCTTCCCGTGGACGCCTTCGCGCCGCGACTGGCCTTCTACTTCATCGCGCAGGCCGACTTCTTCGAGGAGATCGCCAAGTTCCGCGCGGCCCGGCGGATCTGGGCGAAGCTCATGCGGGAGCGGTTCGGCGCGCAGAAGGCCGAGTCGATGCGGCTCCGCTTCCACTGCCAGACCGCCGCGGCGACGCTCACGAAGGCCCAGCCGCTGAACAACGTCGTCCGGACGGCGCTCCAGGCGCTGGCGGCGGTCCTCGGCGGCGCCCAGTCGCTCCACACGAACGGCCTCGACGAGGCCTACGCGATCCCCTCCGAGGAGGCGATGAAGGTCGCGCTCCGGACCCAGCAGATCATCGCTGAGGAGACGGGCGTGACGAGCGTGATCGACCCGCTCGGCGGCTCCTACTACGTCGAGGCGCTGACGACCCGGATCGAGGCGGAGGTCTCGGCGATCCTCCGGAAGGTGGACGCGATGGGCGGGACGATCCGGGCGATCGAGGAGGGATACTTCCAGCGCGAGATCGCGGACTCGGCGTACGAGTTTGCCCGCCGGAAGGCGTCCGGAGATCGCCCCGTGATCGGCGTCAACAAGTACGTCGAGCCCGAGGAGGCGGCGACGCTCGAGATC
Source organism: uncultured bacterium (assembly GCA_964416315.1). Classification (GTDB taxonomy): domain Bacteria; phylum Methylomirabilota; class Methylomirabilia; order Rokubacteriales; family DASRDR01; genus CAYQDR01. The sequence goes on along the minus strand of CAYQDR010000047.1, from coordinate 23,820 downwards.
CACAAGGTGGACTCGGAAGTCGAGGCGCGGCAGGTGGCGCGGCTCCGCGAGGCCCGGCGGCGGCGCGACGGCGCCAGGGTCCAGGCGCTGCTCGATCGGCTCGAGCGGGAGGCGCGCGACCCGGCGGTCAACCTCATGCCGGTGACCATCGAGCTCGTCAAGGCGCGCGCGACGATGGGGGAGATCGTCAACCGCCTCCGCGGCGTGTTCGGCACCTACGTCGAGAAGCCCGTCTTCTGATGACGCCTCGTCCGTTCCGCATCGAGGTCCCGGACGCCGCGCTCGCCGATCTTCGCGACCGGTTCGTGCGGGTCCGATGGCCGGATGAGGCTCCCGGCCCTGCGTGGAGCTATGGGACCAGCCTCACGGCCGTGATGCTCTACTGGGTCACCGGTGCGATCAACTCCTCGTTCTGGCCCTACTACTGGTCCCGTCACGCGTTCTGGTCCTCCTCGCCCGCGGAGCCGATCCGCGTCCCCGTCGGCTTCGCCGACTTCCCCGCCGAGCTGCTCCGCCCGCCCCGCTCCTGGGCGGAGCGGGTGTGCGAGGTCCGCCGCTGGACCGCGATGCCGGCCGGCGGCCACTTCGCCGCGCTCGAGGAGCCCGAGGCCCTCGCCGCCGACCTCCGGGCCTTCTTCCGCGAGGTTCGCTGACACGTCCCTCTCCCCTCAGGGGAGAGGGTTGGGTGAGGGGCGGCGTCCTTGCGGCGCGCGGGAAGCTGGGCTACATTCCGGCCGGACCGTCACATGGAGGCTCGCCTCGAGGAGTCGACACGGCCCGCGCGTCCCGGGGATCGTCGTGAGCCCTGACCTAGCCCGGCGCCGGGCGCACATGCCCGAGGGCACGGCCGCGATCCTCAACGCCCGGTCGCTCGAGACCTCGCATCGCCGGCTCGCCGAGCTGCTGCGGCCCGGGCTCCGAGTCCTTGACGTCGGGTGTGGCACTGGGGCCATCACCTCGGGTATCGCCCACGCTGTCGCACCCCGCGGCCGGGTGGTCGGGGTGGACGTGAACCCGGATCTCGTCGCGGAGGCCTGCCGGCTCCACGGACGAGTGCCGGGGCTCTCGTTCCAGGTCGCCGATGCGTGGAGCCTGCCGTTTCACGAGGCGTTCGACATCGTGACGGCCGCGCGCCTGCTCCAGTGGCTCGCGCAACCCGGCGACGCCGTGCGGGCGCTCGCGCGCGCGGCCAGACCAGGCGGGCGGCTCGTCGTCCTCGACTACAACCACGAGAAGATTGCGTGGACGCCGCCTCCGCCGCCGAGCGTCCAGGCGTTCTACGCGGCGTTCCTCAAGTGGCGCACGGACGCGGGGATGGATAACGCGATCGCGGACCACATGGCTGCGCTGTTCGCCCAGGCCGGGCTTCAGAAGGTCGCCGTTACTCCGCAGCACGAGACGACGCGCCGCGGGGAGCCGGGGTTCGAGACACAGGCCGGGATCTGGGCCGACGTTGCGGCCACCCGCGGATGCCAGATGGTCGAAGACGGCGTGATCGCCGAGGCCGACCGGGCTGGTGCGGAGACCGACTACCGGGCGTGGATCCGCCACGGTGCCGAGGTCCAGACAATGTACCTGCTAGCCGTCGAGAGCGTCCGCCCGTGAGGCGCGCGCCCGAGGGCCGAGGCTCGGCCGTTCCGGCGGGCGCGCCCGCGAGAGGAGGCGTCCGATGCCGGCGCGGTTCCTCCTGAGCCGGCTCGGCCTGGGGCTGCTGTCGCTCTGGGGCGTGAGCGTGATCGTCTTCGTCATCCTCCGCATCGTTCCGGGCGACCCGGCGCTCCTCATGGCGCCGGTCGGGTCGACCGTCCAGGACATCGAGCGGATCCGCGTCGAGTTCGGGCTCAGCGGACCCTGGTGGCGACAGTACGGGGCCTTTTTCTCGGGCCTCGTCCAGGGCCACTTCGGCAAGTCGCTCTGGCTCCAGCAGGACGCCCTCCGGGTGATCCTCGAGCGCTTGCCGGCGACGCTCGAGCTGGCGCTCGCCGCGGTCGCGATCTCGGTCGCCGGCGGGATCCTCCTCGGCGTCGTTTCCGTCTGGCGGCGGCGGAGCTGGCTCGAGTCGGCGACGGTCGGCCTCGGCACGCTCGGGATCTCCATCCCGAACTTCGTCTGGGGCCTCCTGTTCATCGTCCTCTTCGGCGCGTTCCTCCGGCTGCTCCCCATTTCGGGCCGCATCGCGCCCGAGCTCGAGGCCGCGGAGGTGACGGGCTCGGCGCTCCTCGACACGCTCCTGCGGGGCGAGCCCGGGGCGTTCGCCTCGGTCCTCGCCCACCTCGTGCTCCCGGCGGCCGCGCTCGCGCTCCCGCTCCTCGCCGCCGTGTTCCGCACGGTCCGCTCGGACCTCCTCACGGCGCTCGCCGAGGAGTACGTCGTGATGGAGCGGATGAAGGGGCTCGGGGAGGCGCGCATCCTCTTCTGGCGGGCGCTCAAGAACGCCCTGATCCCCACGACGACCCTCGTCGGCGTCCAGTTCGGCTTCGTGATCGGCGGCACCGTGCTGATCGAGACGATCTTCGCCTGGCCCGGGATCGGCCAGCTCACGCTCCAGGCCTTCCAGTACCGCGACTTCCCGCTGATCCAGGGGATCGTGATGGTCTACGCGGTGACGGTCATCGGCTCGAACCTCCTCGTGGACGTGACGTACGCGCTGCTGAACCCGCGCGTCCGGCTCTCGGCGTGAACGGCCCGGGCCGATCCCCGTCGCATCTCGGCGTCCTCGGTCGTCGGTGCCCCTCAACGTACAGCGAGTACGCCTCGGGGCACCTCCTCCCTGCGTCCTTGATCTGCTCGGGTCTCGGCCCGGCTCAGATGCTTGCGTCGCCAAGCGTTTCTCTGCGAACGACACGCGCGTGAACGGGAAGCTCGTCGCCGGCGGGCTCGTCGCCGCCCTGCTGCTCGCGCTCGCGGTCACGGGGCCGTGGCTCGCGCCCCACGACCCGAACCGCCAGGACCTCTCCACGATCCGCCAGCCGCCGGCGTGGGCGGGCGGTGCCTGGACGCACGCCCTCGGCACGGACAGCCTCGGCCGCGACATCCTCTCGCGGCTCCTGTGGGGGGCCCGGGTCGCCCTGATCGTGGCGGTGGCGAGCGCCGTGATCTCGGCGCTGGTCGGTGTCCCCGTCGCGCTCGCCGCGGGCTACTGGCGGGGCCGCGTGGACACGGTCCTCATGCGCGTCGTGGACGTCTGGATGTCCATCCCGGCGGTGCTCCTCGCCATCGCGCTCATGGCGGTCGTCGGCCTCGGGCTCTGGAAAGTCATCCTCGCCATCGTCATCGTGGACTGGACGCGGTTCGCGCGGGTGATCCGCGGGGAGGTCCTCGCCCTCCGGGAGCGGGAGTTCGTGGAGGCGGCGCGCGCGATCGGCTTGGGGCCGCTGCGCGTCATGGGGGAGGAGCTCCTGCCCAACCTCGTGCCCCTGATCATCGTGCTGGCCTCGCTCGAGATGGCGATCGCGGTGGGCGTCGAGGCGCTGCTCTCGTTCGTCGGCCTCGGGGTCCAGGCGTCGGTGCCGTCGTGGGGGGCGATGATCGCGGAGGGGCGCGGCTACCTGATGGTGGGCTGGTGGGGGATGGGGATCCCGATGCTTGCCCTGATCGTCGCGGTCGTCGGCTTCAACCTCCTCGGCGAGGGGCTCCGGGAGCGCCTCGACCCCCGCCTCCGGACGACGGCGTGAGCCGTAGCGCGCCCTCCACGGGCTGGCTCAGTTTCGTCCTGGGGATTGCCCTGGCAGTGGGCGCGGCGCCCGGAGCAGAAGGCCAGCCTGCCCGCCTCGCGATTCTTGGACCGGCAGAGTCCCGCTTCGACGAGATCGCTGCCGGACTCAAGGAGGGCCTTCGCGATCACGGACACGCCGAAGGGTCGGTTGCGATCCTCGAAGGACGCGTCCCGCGCGGTGATCGGGCCGCTGCCCGGGCCGCGGTCGAGGGCTTCGTTCGCGGGCGCGCGCACGTGGTCTTCGTGATCGGCTCAGAGCTCGCGAGGATTGCCCGCGAAGTCTCTGCGGAGCTGCCGATCGTGTTCCTCACCCCCGGGGATCCGGTCGCGGCCGGTCTGGTCTCGAGCCTGGCTCGCCCCGGCGGCAACATGACCGGGATGACCTTCGAGTATCCGGAGTTGTCCGGAAAGCGTCTCGAGTTGCTGAAGGAGATGGTACCCGGCATCCGCCGGGTGCTCGTCCTCTACGATCCGAGGGACGCGTCCCCCCGCCAGGGCGTCGTGGCGGCGCGTGCCGCCGCGCCGCGGCTGGGTCTCACGCTGCAGGACCGGGAGACGCGGGCCGCGGAGGACATCGCGCGCGCGCTCGAGGGCTTGGCCGCGGCGGATGCGCTGCTCGCCATCCCGGGCGGGTTGCCCTCCGGCTACTACGAGACGATGATCCGTGCGGCGAACGCCGCACGGCGTCCAACCATGTTTCACGCGCGGACGAAGGCGACCGCGGAGGCGCTGGCGACCTACGGGGCGAGCGACGTGGACGTCGCCCGCCAGGCGGCGCGGCTCGTCGACCGGATTCTGAAGGGTGCGAGGGCGGCGGATCTTCCTGTCGAGCGGCCCACGAAGCTCGAGTTCGTGATCAACCTCAAGACCGCAAGGGTCCTCGGCTTTACGGTCCCGAAGCCCCTCCTCCTCCGCGCGGATCGGTTGATCGAGTGAATCGCGGGCGGAGACGGGGGCAGTCGGAGGGGGGACTATGCCATGGGGACGCGCGCGGGGACGAGCGTTCGGGCGAGCGGGTCGACGGCCAGGGCGAACTGCTCCAACGACACCGCGCCCAGAAGAGCCAGGCTTCCCGGGGGCGCGAAAAGACACGTCGTGTGGAGCGTTCGGCCGTCGATGGTGAGCAGGATCTCCGTTGCCGGCCGCTCGTCATGGCGCCCGTCGGCGAGTGTGACGGGGACGCGCCACGTGGGGGTCAGGCCCAGGGCCTCGAGCTGCGGGTGGGGCAGGCAGGTGAACATCGCCCCCGTGTCGACGAGGAGCTTCACCTCGACCGCGGGCGTGTTCCCTCGCGGGTTGGCCACCAGCGCCGGCTAGCTGAACGTGCTCATCGCTCCGAATTATAGTACGCGCCGGCTCGGTCGGCGTGGTGTGTGGGTCCGCTTGACCACGGCGTATCGAGCCACTCGCTCGGCCAGTCGCGAGATGAATCGCTCGTCGTCGAGCAGCCGGTCCTTGGCGGGAGGTTCACTTCCGGAGATGTACTCGCGAAGGGCCCGGTTGATCTGGGTCTGGTACGGCTCGGCGCCGGGCTTGGCGGCCTTCATCTTGAAGAAGGCGAGGACATCCTGGTCGAGGAGGATCGTGATCCTGACCTTCGTGTGGCGGGCCCGCTCTCCTTCCGGCGGGAGGCCTTCGAACTTCGCGCGCTTGGCACGGGTGAAGTCATACTCCTTCTTCATAGCTCCTGACCTCGCGCCTCGTGGCGTCTCGTGAGGAAATGATCCGAATACGGTTGCGCCGCTCGGTGAAGACGGTCACCAGCATGCGTCCCCGGCGGGACATGCCGAGCAGGACGAACCGCTCCTCCTTGCCGAGTGCGCCTCGTCCGGCCGCACCCGAGCCAGGGGATCGTAGAATGTCGTCGCCGCTTCGTCGAAGCTCACCCCATGGATCCGAATGTTCGCCACATCTTTGGCATCGTCCCACTCGAACTCCACTGCCGAATGATATGCATATCATGCATATCTGTCAAGCCCGACGGCGACGACCGTGACCGAGCCGCTGCTCGAGATTCGGGGGCTGACGGTGCGGTACGGCGCGCGGCTGGCGACGTGGGAGGTGAGCCTGACCCTCCGCCCCGGCGAGGTGCTGGGGCTGGTCGGGGAGTCGGGGGCGGGGAAGTCCACGGTGGGGCGCGCGATCGTCCGGCTCCTGCCGGAGTCCGGGCGGATCGAGGCCGGCCAGATTCGCTTCAAGGGGCGCGACCTCCTGGCGCTCCCGGAGGCGGAGATGCGCCGGCTCCGCGGGGCGGACATCGCGCTCGTGCCGCAGGACCCGCTCTCGGCGCTCAACCCGGCCTTCCGCGTGGGGCTGCAGGCGACGGACGCGCTCTGCCTCCATCGGGGCCTCTCGCGCCGGCTGGCGGAGGCCGAGCTGGTGGGGCTCCTCGGCCGGATGGGCATCCCGGAGCCGGCGGACGTGCTCCGGCGCTATCCGCACGAACTGTCGGGTGGGATGCGGCAGCGCGTCCTCATCGCGATGGCGTTCTCGTGTGGGCCAAGCCTCCTCATTGCCGACGAGCCCACGACGGCGCTCGACGTCACGACACAGGCCCAGATCCTCCGGCTCCTCGAAGGGCTGCGCGCCGAGCGCGACGTGGCGACGCTCTTCGTGACGCACGACCTCGGGCTGGTGGCGCACCGCGCGCACACGGTCGCCCTCATGTACGCCGGCTGCGTGGTCGAGCTGGCGCCGGCCCGCGCGCTCTTCGCCGCGCCGGCCCACCCCTACACGCAGGCGTTGCTCACGCAGGTGCCACGGGCCGACCGGCGCGCCGAGGCGCCGGAGGTGCTCGAGGGCCTGATGCCGTCGCTGCAGGCGGTGCCGCGCGCCTGCCCGTTCCGCGAGCGGTGCCCGAAGCGGATGGCGGTGTGCGACGAGGTCATGCCGCCGCTCGGCGCGTTGGCGTCCGGTCACCTCGTCGCGTGCCACCTCTACGAGGGCGGCCGATGAGACGCCTCGCGTCGACCGGTGGTGCGTGGGGTAGCACCGGGCGGACCTGGGGTCCCCCCTCCCCCCTCGGGGAGGAAGGGGGCGGGGGTGCGGGGGGTCCCGAATGACTGCGCCGCCGCTCCTCGAGGTCCAGGACCTCCGCACGCACTACCGCCTCGGGGGCTGGCTGCAGGGGATCCGGTGGCTCCGCGCGGTGGACGGCGTGAGCCTCGCCATCGGGCGCCAGGAAACGCTCGCCCTCGTGGGGGAATCCGGCTCGGGGAAGACCACGTTCGGCCGGACGGTCCTCCGGCTCGTCGAGCCGACCGCGGGGCGGATCCTCCTGGACGGCCAGGACATCACGCGCCTCTCCGCGGCGGCGTTGCGCCCCCTGCGCCGGCGGATCCAGATCGTCTTTCAGAACCCCTACGCCTCGCTCAACCCGCGGAAGACGGTCCGGCAGATCGTCGGGCGGCCGCTCGCGGTCCACGGCGTCCCCGGCGACCGCGCCGCGGCGGTCGCCGAAGTGCTCGAGCGCGTGGGGCTGCCGGCCGACGCGGGGCGGCGCTACCCCCACGAGTTCTCGGGCGGCCAGCGCCAGCGGATCGCCATCGCCCGGGCGCTCGTGCTGCGGCCGGACCTCGTCGTCGCGGACGAGATCACCTCGGGCCTCGATGTCACGGTGAAGCTCCGGGTCCTCGGCCTCCTCAGGGAGTTGCAGGCCGCCTTCCGGGTCGCCTACCTCTTCATCTCCCATGATCTCGCCGTCGTCCGGCAGATCGCCGATCGCGTCGCGGTGATGTACCTCGGCCAGATCGTCGAGGAGGCGCCGACCGAGACGCTCTTCGCGCACCCGCTCCACCCATACACGCAGGTCCTCTATGCCTCGGTGCCCGCGCCCGACCCGGGCGTGGCCTGGGACCCGCCGGCGCTCGCCGGCGAGCCGCCGAGCCCCGTCGAGATCCCGGCGGGGTGCCGGTTCCACCCGCGCTGCCCGCTCGCCGAGGCGCGCTGCCGCGTCGAGGTGCCGGCGCTCCGGGAGGTCGCCCCGGGGCACCGGGTCGCCTGCCACCTCGTGCCGTAGGAGGCGAGGGATGCCGCACCCGATCCGCTTCGGCGTCCAGACGTGGCCCCAGCACACGAGCTGGACGGAGCTCCGCGCGACGTGGCAGCTCATCGACCGGCTCGGCTACGACACCGCGTGGACATTCGACCACTTCTTCCCGATCATGAGCGACGCATCCGGGCCCTGTCTCGAGGGCTGGATCGCGCTCGCGGCGCTCGCGGCCGAGACCGAGCGCGTGCGCCTCGGCGTGCTCGTCACGGGGAACACCTACCGCCACCCGGCCGTCCTCGCGAACATGGGCGCGACGCTCGACCACACGAGCGGCGGGCGGCTCATCATGGGCGTGGGGGCGGCCTGGTTCGAGGCCGAGCACGCCGCCTACGGGATCCCGTTCGGGACGGCGGCCGAGCGGATCCGGCGGCTGGACGAGGCGGCCGAGATCGTCCGGCGCCTCTGGACGGAGCCGCGCGTCACGTTCGAGGGGCGCGACTACCGGCTCCGGGACGCCTACTGCGAGCCGAAGCCCGTCCAGCGCCCCCACCCCCCCTTGATGATCGGCGGGGGCGGGGAGAAGCTGATGCTCAGGGTGGTCGCGAAGCACGCCGATTGCTGGAACACGTTCGGGACGCCGGAGGTGTTCCGCCGGAAGCTCGCGGTGCTCCGGGAGCACTGCCGGGCCGTCGGCCGGGATCCGGCCGCGATCGAGGTGTCGTGGGCGGGGACGGAGCTGCTCGACACGCCGCCGGCGCGGGCCCGGGCGCGGATCGCGGAGTTCCTCGAGGCCGGCGTGACCCACTTCATCCTCGGGGTCGGCGCGCCGTTCGACCACGAGGCCCTCCGGCGGTTTGCGGGCGAGGTGATCCCGGCTTTCCGGCGGTGACGGCCATGACGGACCCCGAGGCCCCGAAGCGCGCCGCGGAGCTCTGGCGGGAGGGCTGCCGTTTCCAGATGGCCGGCGACCTCGAGCGGGCCATCGAGACCTACAAGCGCTCGATCGAGGTCTGCCCCACGGCCGAGGCGCACACCTACCTCGGGTGGACGTACAGCTTCCAGGGTCGGATCGAGGAGGCGATGCGGGAGTGCTTCCGGGCGATCGAGCTGGACCCCGACTTCGGCAACCCCTACAACGACATCGGGGTCTACCTCATGCAGCAGGACAAGCTCGAGGAGGCGGTCCCGTGGCTCGAGAAGGCCAAGCGCGCGCCACGCTACGAGCCGCGGCAGTTCCCGTACATGAACCTCGGGCGGATCTACCTCCGGCAGGCGAAGTGGTGGGAGGCCCTCCGGGAGTTCGAGGGGGCCGTGCGGGCCGCCCCGAACGACCCCGAGGCGCGGAAGGCGCTCCACACGCTCCGGGGCCGGCTCAATTGAGGAGAAATCCCCTCTCCCTCTTGGGAGGGAGAGGGTTGGGGTGAGGGAGGGATTCGGTGACGGACCGCGTGGCTTTGATCACCGGCGGGGCCCGCGGCATCGGGCGGGGAATCGGCCTCGACCTCGCGCGCGCGGGCTGGGCGGTCGCGTTCTGCTACCGGACGAGCGCCGAGGCCGCGGCGGAAACCCACGCGGCGATCGAGGCGGCCGGGACCCGCGCGCTCGCCGTGCAGGCGGACGTCTCCGATCCTTGGGCGGCGGAAGGGCTGGTCCGCCGGGTGGAGACCGCCTGGGGGCGCATCGACGCGCTCGTGAACTGCGCCGGGCCCTACCACCGCGTGGACATCCTCAAGGAGACGCCTGCCGGGTGGCGGGAGATGTTCGACAACAACCTCCACCCGGTCTTCTACCTTGCCCGGGCGGTCGCGCCGGGGATGGCCGTGCGGAAGTGGGGGCGGATCGTCGCCTTCGCCATGGCCACGGCCGACCAGCTCACGGCCCAGCCCAACGTCACCGCCCACTACATCGCCAAGGCCGGCATTCTGGTCCTCGTCCGGACGCTCGCCCGGGTGCTCGCGCCGCACGGGGTGACGGTCAACGCGATCTCGCCGGGGTTCATCGACTCGGGAAGCGCGCCCAAGAGTGAGCTGGACGCGATGGCCCCCCGGATCCCGGCGGGGTACGTGGGGAGCATCGACGACGCGGTCGCGGCCGCGCGGTTCCTCCTCTCGGAGGAAGCGCGCTACGTCACGGGGACCAACATCCACGTCAGCGGCGGCTGGGGGATCTGACAGGCCCCCGGTCGGTCACTTCGGCCGAGACGCGGGTCTGCGCAGGAGGGCGAGGAGGGAAGCCGAGAAGGAGAGGAATCATGGCAACGGCAAATAACACGTGCAGCGTTCCAGAATAGCCAACGCTTGGAGCGTCCTATTCGTATTCGGTGCGCCCGATCCGCAGGTAGGTTTGCGGGAGCATGACGAGCCGCATCTCGGGAAACTGCAAGTAGGCAGCGGGCGCTTCTGCACGCTGGCCCACCTTCAGCGACAGGCGACGCAGGGCAATCATATTCGTGGCCGGCGTGAAGCCCAGGTCGACGTCGACACAGCCTCGCACGCTCTTCTTGGAAACGCCGTTGACTTGCCAGCGCAGCGCCCAGGGCCGGTCGCTCTGATGCGTAGGTCGACAGCCTTCCTGCCAAGGAAACCGGATACATCTGCGCTTCGCGTTCGCCATGCCGCGTCTGCGGAGACTTCGTAGTGAAAATGACCACGGCTGCCCGTCGTCCCAGAAGACCGCCGCCCCAGCAAGGCGCCACCCATTGGCAAGCTTGAAGAGGCGGCAGCTATCGTGGCCGGGATGGTCCAATTTTCGCCAGAAGAACATCGCGGTTGGCTTCAGCATTTCTGCGCATCTTCGACGATCAATGTGGCGGGAAGACGCCCAGCGTCGGCGCTCGACGTCGGCCAGAGGCTGTTCGTTGCAGAGGCGAGTTGGCTGCGCGCAAGATGCCTTCCAGCACTTCAGTTCGTCAAGCGACGCAGAATCGGACGAAGCACGTCGGCGAGATCCTGCGGGCGGTAGTAATAGAACGCATGCCGCCCCGGAACTGTAATGGGCTCGACCTTGATCTCGCGCGCCAGCCAGTCCATCGCTTGCCGGTAAACCGGCAGCGTCTCACGCGCGATCATCAGCACGACGGGCACCTTGAGCGCGGCGAGATCTTCGCTCCTCGGCCGCCAGCCGGCAAACCCAGGGCTTTCGACGTTGAGAATCGTATCGGCGTTACCCAGCATTCGCTCGAGGATATCGGGAGGAATCGCCGTCAGGACGCCGTCATCGTTAAGGTAGCGCATGAGCGCCTCGATCGCTCCGCGCGGCCCCTTTGTTTTGAGCGCTTCCTCGACCAGCGCGCGCCGTGGTGCCAGGGTCGCAGCGGGGTCGGAGAGGACGGAAAAGATCGCCGGGTCTTGGAGAATCCCAGCGCGGACGAGGCGCGGGTGCCTGATGATCAGATCGAGCGCGATCGGCCCACCGGCGCTCGCGCCGAAGACCACTGCGGGCTCAAGCCCAAGCGCTCGGATCATGGCGGCGGCGTCATCGGCCTGCTCGGAGATCGAGGTCGTCGTCCATCCCGCCGGACGTTCGCTCCTGGAATTCCCCCGGCGATCATAGGTCACCACGGTGAACTCGTCGGCCAGCAGGTCGGCCGCCCGGGTGAAGTTCCCGGCGTCGCCGGTCGATCCCGCGATGAAGAGCAGCAATTGACCAGTCCCCTGTCTTTCGTAGTAGAGCCTCGCCCCGTTCGCGACAACGAAGTCCGTCACCTTCTCGTGGGGCATGGCCGTCCTCGTCACGCGCTCATCGACAACGTTGATGTCCAGCTCACGCTCGCGGTCAGCGGCATCTCGCGGACGGTGAAACCTCGAGTGTCCAGGATGCCCGTCGCTGGTGGCTACCAGACTGGGGTCACTACCTGAAGGGTGACCATGGATGCGTTCCCCCTTCGGTCGGTGCCACGATACTTCACGCGTCCAGCCTCGGCAATACGCCGTGTCGTGCCACCGAATAGCGCGGGGCGTGCCCGTGGAGAACGCGGCGCCGCTGAGATCCCGCGGCCGGCCCGAGGGTCGATCTGGCGGGATTCGGGCGAGTCGGCCGCGGCGCCCCGGCGGCGGGCCCCCGGGCCGCCGCGGGCAGTCCTGGCATAGAATAGGGGCGCCGTGAAGCCCACCGCGATGTTCCAGCCTTTCGAGGAGACGCGGGGGCGCGAGGCCCTCGAGGCGCTCCAGCTCGAGCGCCTGCGCTCGACGGTCGCGCGGATCGCCGCCCACAACCCCGACTACCATCGGCACCTCGGGAAGATCGCGCCGCAGGACCTCGTGGCGCTGCGCGACCTCCAGGCGCTGCCGTTCCTCGCGAAAGAGCGCCTCCGCGACGCCTATCCATATGGCATGGCCTGCGTCGGGCCCGAGCCGGTCCTCCGGATCCACATGTCCTCGGGCACGACGGGGGCGCCGATCGTCAACCCGTACACCGCGGCGGACGTCCAGCAGTGGCGGGAGGTCATGGCCCGCTCGTACGTGGCGGCCACCGTCACGGCCACGGACGTCATCCAGATCACGCCGTCCTTCGGCCTCTTCACGGGGGGGTTCGGCTTCCACTACGGCGCCGAGGCGCTCGGCGCGATGGTGATTCCGATCGGACCGGGCCGGACGCTCTTCCAGCTCCAGCTTCTCCGCGACCTCGGCGCTACGGTCCTGACGGGCATCGCGACCTACCCGCTGCGGCTGATCGAGGTCGCCCGCCAGGAGGGGTTCGACTTCCGCAAGACCCGGCTCCGCATTGCGATCCTCGGCTCGGAGATGTGGTCGGACGAGCTGCGTGGGCGGATCGAGGACGAGATGGGCGTCCGCACCTACGACATCATCGGGATGACCGAGACGGGCGGCCCCGGGATGGGGATCGACTGCCCGGCCCGGGACGGGATCCACGTCTGGGATGACCACTACCTGGCCGAGGTCGTGGACCCGACGACCGGAGGGGTCCTGCCCGATGGCGGGGTCGGCGAGCTGGTCGTGACGACGCTCACCCGCCAGGGACTCCCGCTGATCCGGTACCGGACGCGCGACCTCACGCGGATCCGCTCGCGCGAGCGGTGCGGCTGCGGGCGGACGAGCGTGCGGCTGGACCGGCTCCAGGGCCGGACCGACGACATGGTGATCTTCAAGGGCATCAACTTCTACCCGCGCCAGGTGGAGCAGATCCTGCTGCGTCAGACGGGGCTCGACCACGAGTACCAGATCCTTCTCGAAACCGGCGAGGGGGGCGAGCGCATGGCGCTCTGCGTGGAGGCGGGACCCGAGTTCGACGGGGGCGCCGAAGAGCGGCTCCGGCGCGAGCTGCGCGACTTCCTCGGGCTCAGCCCCGAGGTCCGGCGGCTCGGACCCGGCGAGATCCCGCGACCGCAGGGAAAGGCCGTGCGCGTGGTGGACAACCGGAAGGGCCGGCGCGACCGAGCCGCCGCCGAGAAAGGACGAACGTCATGAAGCGAGCGACGAAGGCGAAGCGCACGAAGGCGCGGGCCAAGGCGAAGAAGGCCGTCCCGCCGATTCCCGCGGGCTTCCACAGCGTCACCGCCCAGCTCACGGTGCGAGGGGCCGCGCAGGCCCTCGAGTTCTACAAGCGGGCTCTCGGGGCACGGGAACTGATGCGCATGCCGGGCCCCGGCGGCCAGGGCATCATGCACGCGGAGCTCCGGATCGGCGACTCGATCGTCTTCGTCGCGGACGAGTTCCCGGAGATGGGGCCCGGGCCGCGCGCGCCCCAGACGCTCGGCGGTGCGACCGGCTCGCTCCACATCTACGTCCGGGACGTGGACGCGGCGTTCAGGCGGGCCGTGGAGGCGGGGGCGCAGGCGAAGATGCCGCCCGCCGACATGTTCTGGGGCGATCGGTACTCGAAGGTCACCGATCCCTTCGGCCACGAGTGGGGGCTCGCGACGCACAAGGAGACCCTGACGACCGCCCAGCAGCGGAAGCGGGCGGAGGAGTTCGTCAGGCAAATGGGCCAGCATGGCTAGCTCGCCCGGCACGACGCTGATCTGTTTCGCCGCCGGGACGCGCTACGAGGATCTCCCGAAGCCGGCGGTCGAGGTCGCGCGCGTCGCGGTCCTCGACTGGTGGGGGGTCACGGTGGCGGGGGCGGAGGAGCCCGTCGCACGCATCCTCCGGGAAGCGCTTCGCGAGCCGTTCCACGGCCCGGCGTCCGTCCTCGGCACGGGGCTCACGGCCTCGCCCTTGACCGCCACGCTCCTCAACGGTACGGCCGCCCACGCCCTCGACTACGACGACGTGACCCTCGCGCTCCCGGGCCACCTCACGGCGCCGATCCTGCCGGGGCTCCTCGCGGCCGCGGAGGCGCGCGGACTCGGTGGGCGCGAACTGCTGACGGCCTTCGTCGTCGGCGTCGAGGTCGCGTCACGCGCGGCACGCGCGCTCGCCCCCGCCCACTACCGGGCGGGCTGGCACGCCACGACGACCCTCGGCCGCCTGGGCGGCGCGGCCGCGATCGGGCGGCTCCTCGGCCTCGACGCCGCCCGCCTCGACGCCGCGGTCGGGCTCGCCGGGGCCCAGCTCGCCGGGATCCACGAGTCGTTCGGGAGCATGGCCAAGCCCTTCCAGGTCGGCTGCGCCGCCGCGGACGCGCTCCGCGCGGCGCTCGCGGCCGAGGCCGGGATGACTGCGCCGCGCGGCCTCCTCGATGGCGAGGGATTCGCGCGGCGGCTGTCATCCACCTGGGCCCCCGAGCGGCTGGTCGACGGCCTCGGCCAGCGCTGGACCGTCACGGAGCTGATCTTCAAGCGCTACCCCTGCTGCTTCGCCACCCACGCGTCGGTCGCGGGCCTCCTCGCGCTCCAGCCCGGGCTCGACCCGGACGCCGTCGAGGCGGTGGAGCTCGAGATCTGCCCGACGACGCTCCAGGTTGCGGACCAGCGCGAGCCGCGGACGGGCCTCGGCGGCAAGTTCAGCATGACGTACTGTGCCGCGGCGGCGCTCCTCCGCGGCCACGTCCGGGAGGAGGACTTCGCCGACGTCGCGGTCGGCGACCCAGCGGTGCGGGCCCTCGCGGCGCGCGTCGCGCTCCGGCCCAACCCGGGCTTCGACGAGACGCGGGCGCGCGTCGTGGTCCGGCTGGCCGGCGGCGCCGCGCGGGAGCGCGCCGTGGATCTCCTCGCCGACCGGGACCCCGAGGCCACGCGCCGCGACATCCGGGAGAAGTTCCGGCGGCTCGTCGCACCCCGGCTCGGGGAGGCCGAGGCGGAGCGGCTCGCCGCCGCCATCGAGCGCCTCGAGGACCTCGACCGCGTCGCGGAGCTGGGCGGCGCCCCATGGCGGCGACCGCCGACCTGACGCCACTCTTCGCGCCGCGCCGCCTGGCCGTCCTCGGCGCGTCGCGGAGCCCGGAGAAGCTCGGCCACCGGCTCCTCGAGAACGTGCTGGCGGGTGGGTTCGCCGGCGAGGTCTTCCCGGTGAACCCGAGCGGCGGGACGATCCTGGGCGTCCGGTGCGTCCCGCGCGTCGCCGATCTCCCCGCCGGGCTCGACCTCGCGCTCGTGAGCCTGCCGGCCGGCGCGGTCGTCGAGGCTGTCCGCGCCCTCGGGGACCGCGGCTGCCGCGCGGCCGTCGTGCTCGCGTCGGGGTTCGGCGAGACCGGCGAGGCCGGCCAGGCCGTCCAGCGCGAGCTCGCGGCGATCGCGCGCGCGACCGGGATGCGGATCGTCGGGCCGAACTGCATGGGCGTCGTGAACCTCCCGGGCCGGCTCAACGGCTCCTACTTCTGGGAGGTGCCGCGGACGCCCGGCGGCATCTCCTTCGTCTCCCAGAGCGGCGCCTACGGGGGCCTCTTCTTTCGCGAGGCGCGGGCGCGGTGGCTCGGCGTGGCGAAGTTCCTCTCGATCGGCAACCAGGCCGACCTGGGGTTCGCCGAGGGCCTGGAGTGGCTCGCGACGGACCCCGAGACGCGGGTCGTCGCGCTCTTCGTCGAGGGCGTGCGTGATGGGCCCGCCTTCGTCGCGGCGGCGCGGCGGGCGACGGGCCTGAAGCCGGTCGTCGCCTTCAAGGCGGGGCGCGGCGAGGCGGGGCGGCGCGCGGCCGGCTCCCACACGGGCTCGCTCGCGGGGACGTACGCGACCTACCGGGCGGCCTTCGCGGCGGCGGGGATCGTCGTGGCCGAGGAGACCGAGGAGTTCTTCGACGCGGTCGCCGCGCTCGACGCCCACGCGGGACGGCTGCCGCTCGGCGACGCGCTCGCGATCCTGACCGTCTCCGGCGGGCCGTCCGTGATCGCCGCGGACGCGGCCGAGGCGGTGGGGCTCCGCGTCCCGGCGCTCCCCGAGGCGCTCCGCCGCCGGCTGCGCGCGCACCTCCCCGCCTTCGGCGCGGACGCGAATCCCGTGGACATGACGCCGCAGATGGAGCCCGCGGGCTTCGCGCCCGCCGTGGGGCTGGTCATCGAGGCGGCCGAGGTCGCGGGCGCCGTCGCGATCGACGTCGGGCTCGACCGGGCCGAGTACGGCGAGGCCGTCGCCCGGGCGCAGGCCGCGACGGGGAAGCCGGTCGTCGCCTGCACGGTGGACACGCCCGAGGTGGACCGGCACCTCCGGGCGGCCGGCATCCCGAGCTTCCCGACGCCCGAGCGCGCGGTGCGGGCCTACCGGGCGCTGGTGGCGCACGCCGCGGCGCGCGCCCGGCCGTCCGCGGGGGCGCCCCGGGCCCGGGCGCCGCGCGCGCTCCCCGCGGAGCTGGCCGCGCGCCTGGCCGGGGCCGAGGGGCCGCTCGAGCACGGGGCGAGCCGGGCCATCCTCGAGCACTACGGCGTCCCGTTCGCCCGCGAGGCGCTCGTGGACTCGGTCGAGGCCGCCCTCGAGGCGGGGCAGAAGCTCGGCTATCCGGTCGTGCTGAAGACCGCGGCGGCCGGGGTGCTCCACAAGACCGAGGCGGGCGGGGTGGTCCTCGACGTCGGGGGCCCCGAGGCGCTGGCCGAGGGGTGCCGGGCACTCGCATCGCGCTTCGGCGATCCCCGCGTGATCGTGCAAGAGCGCATGTCCCCGGGGGTCGAGCTGCTCGTCGGGGGCCGCCGCGACCCCACCTTCGGCCCGACGCTCGTCGTCGGGCTCGGCGGCATCCTGGCGGAGCTCCTCCGCGAGGTCTCGCTTCGCCTGGCGCCGCTCGGGTATGATGAGGCGGTCGCGATGCTGCGGGAGGGCCGCAAGGGGGCGCTCCTCCGGGGCTTTCGGGGCGGGCCACCGGCCGACGAGCGGGCGCTTGCCGCGCTCGTCGTGGCGGTCGGCGACCTCCTGGCCGACCACCCGGAGGTCCTGGAGCTGGATCTGAATCCCGTGATCGTCAACGGCACCCAGGTGGTCGCGGTCGACGCGCTCGTCGTCGTGGGCCGCGGCCGGGACGACGCGATCTCACACGCCTGAGGAGGGCAGACGCCATGCGACTCGACAGAACCGATCTCACCCGGCGCGAGTTCCTGCGGACGACGGGCGCGGCGGCGGGTACCCTGGCCGCGGCGAGCGCCCTGCCCCGGAGCGCGGCCGCCCAGGCGAAGGGCAAGGTGCGCTTCGCCTACCTCCAGCTCGGCTGGGCGGCGTGCGAGATCATCCACAAGGAAGATCTCCTGGGTAAGCGCGGCTGGCAGGCCGAGTACAACGTCGTGCCGGGCTCGCCGGCGGGGCTCGTCAACACCTTCGCGGCCGGCAACGTGGACGCCATCGACATGTCGTTCGCGCTCGCCGCGAAGATGTTCGAGGACAAGGTGCCCCTCAAGGTGACGGGGGTCGCGACCGCGGTGCTGGGCGCCATCGTGGCGCGCAGGGACGCGGGCATCACCAAGGTCGAGGACCTCAAGGGGCGGAAGATCGCCGCCGTCGTCGGCACGTCCACGTTCTTCGACATCCGGACGCTCACCCTCAAGGGCTACGGGTTCGACCTCCAGAAGGACACGCAGATCATCACGGCGACGGCGCCCCCGGACATGGCGAGTCTGATGGCGAAGAAGGACGTGGACGCCATCATCGCCTGGCAGCCGATCTCGGACCAGGTGGTGCTGCGCGGCGACGGCGTGTACCTGGCCAAGCAGGTCGATCTGTGGCGCAAGGCGACCGGGCGTCAGACCGGCTACCCGGTCCACGTCTGCTACCTCGTGAACCCTGGGTTCATCGAGAAGAACCCGTCGTTCCCCAAGGATTTGAACGAGGCTCAGAAGGAGGCCGTGGACACCTGGTACAACCGGAAGGGCCGCGCCCTCGAGATCGTCGCCGAGATCACGAAGATCCCGATGAACGTCGTGGAGTTCGCGTACGGCCAGACCGTGCAGATGCTTCACGGGCTCTCCGACGAGCAGATCGACACGCTCGTCCTCCAGCTCAAGCTCACCAAGGAATCGGGGTTCCTGAAGTCCGACATCTGGGACAACCCCGACCGCATCAAGAAGGAGTTCTTCTGGCGCGGCTAGGATCCCCTCTCCCCCCACGGGGGAGAGGGCTGGGGTGAGGGAGAGCGGTGGACATAGCGGGCGGCTGGGCGCGGCGCCTCCGGCTTCCCACGTTCGTCGTCTTCGCCGCGGTCGTCGTCGTCTGGGAGGTCTTCGCCCGGCGCTGGGGCGCCTACGTGCTGCCGGCGCCGGGCTCCGTCCTCGCCGGGCTCGGCACCGTCGTCCAGTCGGGCGAGCTCTGGACGCACACGGGCGCCTCGCTCTACCGGATCCTGGTCGGCTTCGGCGGGGCGCTCGGCGTCGCGATCCTGATGGGCCTCGCCTCGTTCCTGTGGGGCTCTGCGCGCGTCGTCGTGCGTGACCTGACGACGGTCCTCAACGCGACGTCGGTCTTCGTCTGGATCGTGGTGTCGCTCATCTGGTTCGGCCTCACGGACCTGGCGCCCATCTTCACGACGTTCATGATCACGGTCCCGGTCCTGGCCGCGAACGTCGTCGAGGGCGTGGAGAGCGTGGACCGGCGGCTCCTCGAGATGGGGCAGGTCTATCGGCTCTCCGGCTGGCAGAAGTTCCGCGCGATCGTGATCCCCTCGACCATCCCGCACCTCGTCGCGGGCATGAAGGTCGGGTTCGGGCTCGCGCTCAAGGTCTCGGTCGTGGCCGAGATCTTCGGGGTCACGAGCGGGATCGGCTACATCATGAACTACAGCCGGGAGATCCTCGCCACCCAGATGGTCTTCGCCTGGGCCATCGTCATGATCGGCATCATGATGGTCACCGACAAGCTGGTCTTCGAGTCCCTGGCGCGCCGGCTGGAGCGCTGGCGGTAGCCCGGGGCGGGGCCCGGGGCCGCGGCCGGCCCGGGGTCCCCCGGCCGATGTATGGTAGGATGTATGGCATGCGCAAGACCACGGTGTACCTGCCGGAAGACCTCAAGCGCGCGCTCGAGGAGACCGCGCGGAATCGGGGCGAAAGCGTGGCCGAGTTGATCCGGGAGGCGCTCCGGGCCCTCGTGGCGACGGCCGCGCCCCCCCGCCCGCGCGTGCCCCTCTTCCGGAGCGACGATCCCACGCTCGCCGAGCGCACCGACGAGGCCCTCGCCGGCTTCGGCGAGCGGTGATCGTCCTCGACACGAGCGGTCTCCTGTCGGTCATTGACGAGCGCCAGCGCCACCACGCGGCCTGCGCGACGGTCGTGGCGCGCGCCCCCGGCCCCCTCCTCCTTTCGCCCTTCGTCCTCGCCGAGCTCGACTACCTCTTGGCGACCCGGGTCGGGGCTCGGGCTCAGACGGCGTTGCTCGACGAGGTCGCCAGGGGCGCATA
Organism: uncultured bacterium; assembly: GCA_964416315.1. Taxonomy (GTDB): domain Bacteria; phylum Methylomirabilota; class Methylomirabilia; order Rokubacteriales; family DASRDR01; genus CAYQDR01. Next base: position 4,412 of record CAYQDR010000047.1, on the reverse strand, counting down.
CCGGCTCGAGCCCTTCTCGGGTGCCGATGTCGGCGCCGCCCGGGACGTCATGACCCGCTACTCCGCGCTGGACCTGGGTCTCGCCGATGCCTCCATCGTGGTGCTGGCCGCCCGACACGGCACGCAGGACGTGCTGACCCTCGACGAGCGGCACTTCCGCGCGCTGCGGACCCTCGACCGTAAGCGATTCCGGCTGTTGCCCGCCGATGAATGAGCGGACCCGGGCATGAAGCTCGAGGTCACCGGGGTTTCGAAGACCTACGCGATCCCCGTCCTCGATCGAGTGACCTTCGAGGCCGCCGAGGGCGAGTTCGTCTGCCTCCTCGGCCCGAACGGCTGCGGGAAGACGACGCTCTTGCGGATCATCGGCGGGCTCGAGCCGCCCACGGCCGGCGAGGTGCGGCTCGACGGACGGCCCGTCGTCTACGGCGGCGGGTCGGAGCTGCACGTGGGCGTCGTCTTCCAGGAGGACCGGCTGCTCCCGTGGATGACCCTCGAGGGCAACGTCGCGCTCGTCCTGGAAGCGCTCGGCCGCGACCGGGCGACGCGCCACGAGACCGCGCGCCGCTACCTCCGCTTCGTCGGGCTCCAGGGGTTCGAGGGCTACTTCCCGAACCGCGTCTCCGGGGGGATGCGCCAGCGGGCCGCCATCGCCCGCGCCCTGGCGATCGAGCCCGGGCTCCTCCTCATGGACGAGCCGTTCGGCGCCCTCGACGCCCAGAACCGGCGGATCATGCAGGTGGAGGTCAAGCGGATCTGGGCGGAGACGGGGAAGACGATCGTGTTCGTCACGCACTCGATCGAGGAGGCGGTGGCGATCGGGACCACGCTGATCATGCTCTCGGCCCGGCCGGCGCGGGTGCGGGAGCTGATCCGGAACGACGGCTCCCGCGATCCCCACGCGCTCGTGGACGACCTGAACCGGATGATCATGGAAGAGGTGTTCCGGCAGCAGGGAGCGTTACCGACATGAAGGGTCACGCCGCGGCCTTCACAGCCGTGGCCCTGACGTGCGTTGTGGCGCCGCTCGCCGGGGAGGCGCAGCAAACGGATGAGATCACCTTCCGGAGCGGTAAGCGAACCCTGCACGGGTTCATATACCCGCCCGCCGGCGACGGCCCGTTCCCGGCAGTCCTCTGGAACCATGGAAGCGAACGTCGCGCTGGCTACCACCCCACCCTCGGCGCGATGTTCGCGACGCGGGGGTACGTTCTTTTTGTCCCGCACCGAAGGGGCCATGGTCGGTCGCCGGGCGAGTACATCATGGACGCCCTCCGTCGAGAGATGCAGGACAGAGGGCGAGACGCGTGGAGTCGGCTTCTCGTCTCACTCCAGGAAGATCACCTCGAGGACCAGATCGCTGCTCTTGACCACCTCAAGCGGCTCCCGTACGTGGACGCCAAGCGCACGGCGGTCGCCGGTTGTTCATTCGGCGGGATACAGACTGTGCTTGCGGCGGAGCGGGAGGTTGGTATTCGTGCCGCAATGGCTTTCGCCCCGGCTGCTCAAACGTGGGCTCAGTCACGCGAACTGAGAGGTCGCCTGCTGAGGGCGGCGCAGCGCGCGACGGTGCCTATATTGTTGACTCAAGCTGAGAACGACTATGACCTTTCTCCTACCCGATCCCTCGCGGCAGAATTGCAGCGCGTGGGTAAGCCGCACAAGCTGTTGATCTTCCCCTCGTTTGGACAGACGGCTCAGGATGGCCATGAGTTCTGCGTGCGCGGCGCCGATATCTGGGCTTCGGAGTTCTTTTCATTTCTCAGTGCTTCGATTGGGCAGTGACTTCCTCGGCTACGGAGTCCAGTGCTGAACCGGCCGGTCCTCGTACGAGCGGTCGGCTGTACCCTTGGTTCCGCGGAGCAGCCCGTCACAGCGGCCTGTAACCCCACCACGAAACTAAGATGAACGGCCGGGTAGCCGTCTTCGCGGGAGCGGGCAAGCCCATGGAGCTCCGGGAGTACCCGGTCCCGGACCCCGGGGCCGACGACATCGTCGTCCGCGTCCGGCGCGCGAACATCTGCGGCTCCGACCTCCACATCTGGCAGGGTCACGGGCCGCCCTTCCCGCGCCACGTCGCCGTCGTTTCCGGCCACGAGATGGTCGGCGAGGTCTTCCGCCTCGGGCGCGACGTCAAGCACGATTGCCAGGGGGAGCCGCTCCACGAGGGAGACCGGATCGCCTACGCGTACTTCGTCCCGTGCGGCGCCTGCGGGGCGTGCCTGGACGGGTCCCCGGCGTGCCCGAACCGGTACCGGCACTGGCTCGGCGCGGGGGCGGAGACGCTGCCCCACTTCCGCGGGGCCTACGGCGACTTCTACTATCTCCGGAAGGGCCAGACCGTCTGCCGCGTCCCCGACGGCCTTTCGGACGACGTGGTCTCCCCGGTCAACTGCGCGCTCGCCGAGGCGCTCTACGGCCTCGACCGGGTCGGCGTGCGGCTCGGGGACACGGTCGTGATCCAGGGGGCCGGGGGGCTCGGCCTCTACGCCACCGCGCTCGCCAAGGACATGGGGGCGGGGCAGGTCATCGTCTTCGACCGGCTCTCGACGCGGCTCGAGCTGGCGCGGGCGTTCGGTGCCGATCTCACCGTGAACGTGGACGAGGGCTCCGAGGCCGAGCGTCGGGGAATCGTCCGCGATCGGACACGCGGCCAGGGCGCCGACATCGTCGCCGAGTTCGTCGGGGCGCCGCACGCGGTCGAGGAGGGGGTCAAGCTCCTCCGGCCCGGCGGGCGCTACTTCTGGGTCGGTAACATCACGCCCGACCTCCCGTCGGCGCTCGACCCGGGGACGGTCGTGCGGGGCGGCCAGACGATCCGCGGCGTCATCGTCTACGAGCCGTGGGCGCTCCCGCGGGCGCTCGACTTCCTTCGCCGGCGCCGGGGCGTCTATCCGTTCGAACGGATCGTCTCCCATACCTACCCCTTCGACCGCATCAACGACGCGTTCGGCTTCGCGAGCGAGCGCCGGGCGATCCGCGTCTCGCTGACCATGGGCTGATCCCTCATGATCCGGAAGACGCGGGAGGGCTACGTGCTCTACTCTCAGGACGGCTCGCGGAAGCTCGGCGGGCCCTACCGGACGCGGGAGGAGGCGCTCCGCCGGGAGCGCCAGGTCCAGTTCTTCAAGCACCTCAGCTCGACCAAGCACCTCAGCTCGACGCGACGGGCCGGGGCCGGCCGGAAGCCGGGGAAGGGAGGGACCCGATGATCAAGCCCTACATGGCGGTGGGGCTCATCCCGACGGTGCGCGGGATCCGCAGGCGCAAGGACATCCGGATCAACATCGAGCACCTGACCCACCTCGTGAAGGCTGCGGCGTGGCTCTCGAGCCTCTCGATTCCGGTGCGGCTGATCGCGTTCCCGGAGGGGGCGCTCCAGGCGTTCAACGACGAGGTGCTCGACCTCGACCACGCGACGTTCGCCCGGGAGTGCGCCATCGACATCCCCGGGGAAGAGACCGAGGCCCTGGGCAAGCTCGCGCGCGAGTACGACGTCTTCATCATGGCCCAGGCCAAGGCCAGGCACCCCGACTGGAAGGACCGCTTCTTCAACGTGGGCTTCATCCTGAACCCCCGCGGCCGGCTCATCCTCCAGCACTACAAGGTCTCGCCGCTGTTCCCCGTGGAGCACTCCGTCTGCCCGCACGACGTCTACGACTGGTGGGTCGAGAAGTACGGCCGGACCCTCGACGCCTTCTGGCCGGTCGTGGACACCGAGGTTGGCCGGCTCGGCATCATGATGGCGAACGAGGGGTCGTACCCGGAGAACGCCCGGGCGCTGGCGCTGAACGGGGCGGAGGTCGTCTACCGCGCCTCGTACCCGCACCCCGCGACCGGGAACGAGTACTTCGAGATCCAGAGCCGGGCGCGCGCGCTCGACAACAACATGTACATCGTCGCGCCGAACATGGGGACCTATTACCTGTTCCCGGAGGAGACGACGCCCATCGACACCTTCGGGGGGCGCTCCTTCATCATCGACTACAAGGGGCGGATCGTCGGCCGCCAGGACTACGGCGGCGGTTCGACGTACGTGGCGGGGCCGATCGACATCGAGGCACTCCGCCACCATCGGGCCTCCGCGCAGTGGGACAACTGGCTGAAGGACGTGCGGACCGAGCTGTACCAGCTCCTCTACGAGCGGCCGATCTACCCGAAGAACCTCTACCTCAAGCGCCCGCCGATGAAGCACGCCGAGTACAAGCGGAAGGTCATCCGCCGGCAGATCCGCCTCCTGCACGACCGCGGCGTCTGGAAGCGCCCGAGCGCATGATGCCGCCACGGGTCCTGTCGCCGGGCTCGCCCCGCGCGCCCGGGCTCCGGGCCCCTTTCTCACGCGCCTTCCGCAATTCTGGCGAATTGCGGAAGGAGCGCCGTGAGGGGACCCCCGTCCGCCCGGGACCCCGCGG
>CAYQDR010000046.1:8047-32259 GCA_964416315.1 uncultured bacterium | reverse complement strand
ACCGTACGACTCTTGCATTCGCAACACCTCGCCGGTTTAACCCGGCGCACGGAGGGCCGACGATGGTTCGCCGAACGCGACTCGGCCTGATCCTCGTGTCGACGCTCGTGCTGTTGCCAATGAGTCCCGCACTCGCCGCGGCGCAGGCCACCCCGGGCAGCCCCGCCAAGGCGGGGGCCGTCGTGTACGTGCGGGCGCGAGGCGGCGGCGTCCTCCCGGAGGCGATTCGCGAGCGGCTCCGGACGGTGCCCAACGTCGGCCACGTCGAGTCCTTCCTCGAGGGCAAGGCGAGCGACGGGGTGCGGGTGATCGGCGTGGAGCCGAGCCCGACGCTGCACCTCAGGTCTGGAAATGAGATCTTACCGGTCGCCATCGTTCAGGGCCGGGGCTTCGAGGCGGGGGATGCGCCGGAGGCCATGGTCGTCGGCAAGACCTTCGCCCAGAAGAACAAGACCGCCCTGGGCTTGAGCATCCCGGCCATGCTCACCAAGAACCATTTCCCCCCGATCATCGTCGGCGACCAGGGCTTCGCGATCGTCGGGATCTACGCGACGGGCGATCCCAACACGGACGATCAGGTGCTCGTCCTCCTGCCGACCGCGCAGAAGCTCCTCAACCAGCCCGGCCGGGTCAGCGGGCTCTACATCCTTCCCGCGGCATCAGCCGAGCAGGTGACCAGCGATCTGCGCCGCGCGCTCGGCACGAGGGCCGAGGCGACGCCGCTCCCGCGCCGGGGACCGTGACCGATGGCACTCCCAGGCGCCGGTCTGGACGGTCACAGGGCGCCCGGGGCGGCCGTGGGCGGAAGACCCGTCCTCCGGAGCCTGGCATCCCCGCTCGTCGGGGTACTCTTGCTCGGGCTCGTGGGCTGGGCGGCGTGGACGTACGGAGCGCTCCCTGGCCTTCGCTGGGTCGCTTTCGACGCCCCGCTCTCGCTGGCGGGCCTCGGGTTCCTCGCCGGGATCGGCGCGTTCTTCGCCCCGTGCGCGTTCGCCCTGTTCCCGGGCTACGTGTCGTACTACCTCGCGGCGGCCGGGGACGGCGGCGGGATGGCGCGCCCGCTCGGCCTCGGGCTCGCCTGTGCGGCGGGCAGCGTGGTCTTCTTTGCCCTGGTCGGCGCCGTCGTCACCCTGGCGGGCGGTGCCGTCTCCCCCTACCTGATCGCGACCAAGCCCGTCATCGCACTGGCAGTGGTCGGGCTGGGCGTCCTCCAGGTGGCGGATGTCCGCATGCCTTCGTTGGCACTGCCGCTGGGACCCGGCGCGGGTCGCGACCTCCCGGTGGCGGCCTCGGTGTTCCTCTACGGGTTCGGCTATGCCCTCGCCTCCACCGGATGCACGCTGCCGCTCTACGTCTCGATCACGGTGCTTCCCCTCACGAGCGGCTACGCGGGGGCGGCGCTCCTGACCTTCCTGGCGTTTGCGGCGGCGATGGCCCTCCTGATGGCGCTCACGACCCTCCTCGTCGGCCTCGCGAAGCAGAACCTGGTCCGAGCGCTCCAACGCTCGGCGGTCTGGGTCAAGCGCGCCAGCGGCGTCGTGCTGATCCTGGCCGGACTCTACCTCGGCTACTACTACGTCCGCGCAGGCATGTGAGAGCGGTCAAGCCGGAGAGATCCACGGTGAGCCGGTTCGCGATCCTGCTGACGATGGTCCTCATCGCGTCGGTGCTCGGGACGGCGATGCCCGGCAGCGCGGCGCCCCGGGTGGCCATCATCCAGGTCAAGGGGATGGTCTGCAGCGCCTGACCCGTCTCCATCGCCACAGCCTTGGAGAGGCTGCCGGGGGTCACGCGAGCGGAGGTGAGCCTCGAGAACGCGGAGGCGCGCGTCGAGTTCGACGACGCCAAGACCTCGGCGGAGAAGTTGGCGAGGGCGATCGACCAGCTCGGCTTCCAGGCCCGGATCCTGAGCGTGATCCCGGGGAGCCCCTGACGGAACGCCGGCCGCCACCCCGGGCCTACCTCCTGACGGGCCGGCCGGGTGTGGGCAAGACGACCTGCCTCCGCAAGGCGCTCGGACTCGCCGCGCGCCCGGCGGGCGGGTTCTTCACGGAAGAGATCCGCGAGGGCGGGACGCGCGTCGGGTTCGCGCTGGAGACCCTCGACGGCCGCACGGCGACGCTGGCCCATGTCAGGCACTCCGGCGGCCCGCGGGTCGGAAAGTACGGCGTGGACCTCGAGGCCCTCGAGCGCATCGGCGTCCCGGCGATTCTGGACGCCGTCCGTCGGGGCCACCTCGTCGTCGTGGACGAGATCGGGAAGATGGAGCTCGCCTCGGCGGCCTTCCGGGCGGCGGTCGAGCAGGCGCTCCAGAGCCCGGCCCCGGTCCTCGGCGCGATCCTCCAGGCGCCCCACCCGTGGGCGGATCGCGTGAAAGGCCGGCCGGGCGTCGAGCTGGTCACCGTGACGCTCACCAACCGTGACGCCCTGCCGCGCGATCTCGCCGCGCGGCTCGCCCCGGCTTGACCCCCCGGGAACGCGGTGCTATCAAGGCAGGGACGTTACAGCCAGCCGTATGGAGGCAGCCATGGGCACGACCCGCGTCCTGAGTCCCGTCGCCGAGAGCAAGGTCAGCCAGGAGGCGCCCCGGGCGCTCCCGGCCGAGCTCGCCGGCAAGACGGTCGCCTTCCTCGACAACACCAAGGCGAACTTCGAGCTGCTCGCCCGGGAGATGGCGGCGCTCCTCTCCGAGCGCTTCGGCCTCGGCCGCGTCGTCTACCAGCGGAAGGCCAACGCGGCCACGCCGGCCTCGCCCGAGGTGCTCGCGGCCCTCGCCGGGGTCGATCTCGTCGTCACCGGCTCGGCCGACTGAGGGTCCTGCACGTCGTGGAGTCTCCACGACGCCGTCACCCTCGGGCGGTCCGGCACGCCCGCGGCCGTCGTCACGACGACCGCGTTCGAGACGCTCGCCCGTCACGAGGCGCACAACCTCGGGATGGAGGCGCTGCCGCTCCTCGTCATCGACCACCCGCTCGGCGGCGAGCCCCCCGAGCGCGTCCGGGAGAAGGCAGGCCGCGCGGCGGCGCAGCTCGCCGCGCGCCTCGGGCGGTGACCCCGTGAGGGTCCCGGGGGAGGGGGGGACCTGGCAGTTCGCCTCGCAGGTTCTCGAGCTCCCCGACGCCCTCGAGGCCGTCGAGGCCCACTTCCGCGAGCGCGGCTGGACGGACGGCCTCCCCATCGTGCCGCCGACGCCCGAGCGGGCCGAGGCGATGCTCGCGGGGATCGAGGCCGAGCCCGACACGGTCGTCGGGAAGATCCCGCCCCTCTGGGGCGAGGCGACCGTCGAGAAGATCGCCATCAACGCCGTCATGGCCGGCTGCCCGCCGCCGGCGATGCCGGTGCTCGTCGCCGCGCTCGAGGCCATGCTGGACCCCGCGTTCAACCTCTACGGTGTCCAGGCGACGACCCACCCGGTCGCGCCGCTCGTCATCGTCCACGGGCCGGCCGCGGGGCGACTCGGGATGCACGCGGGCTCCGGGGTCTTCGGCCCCGGCAACCGCGCGAACGCGACGCTCGGGCGCGCGGTCCGCCTCTGCCTCTGGAACCTGGGCGGCGCGCGGCCCGGGGCGGGCGACATGGCGACCCAGGGGAGCCCGGCGAAGTACACCTACGCGATCGCCGAGCTAGAGGACGGGAGCCCCTGGGGCCCGCTCCACGCGAGCCTGGGGTTCGCCCCGACCGACAGCGCCGTCACCGTGTTCGGCGGGGAGGCCCCCCACAACGTGAACGACCACGTCAGCCAGCGGGCCGAGAACCTCCTCGCCGTCGTCGCCGGCACCGCCGCGACGCTCGGCTCGAACGTCGGGTGGTACCTCGCCCAGAGCCAGCTCCTCGTCGTGCTCGGCCCCGAGCACGCGGCGACGATCGCCGCCGACGGTTTCTCCCGCGCCGACGTCCAGCGCTACCTCTTCGACCACGCGCGCCTCTCGCTCGGGCGGCGGAAGCTCGGCGGCATGTGGGGGATCCAGGACTGGCCGCGCTGGATGGCGACCGTGGACGACGCCGCGATGCTGCCGGTCGTGTCGGCCCCGGAGGACGTCCTCGTCATGGTGGCCGGCGGACCGGGGAAGCACTCCGCCGTCGTCCCGAACTGCGCCTTCTCGCGGGCGGTGAGCCGGCCCATCACGCGCTGGCCGCGACGCTGACGCGGTGGCGAGCCCGCTTGCCCCGCGCCGCGCGCCGTGGTAGGAGATAGGGCATGGCGGAACGGAAGCCCGCGGCCTTCGACGTGACCTGCCCCGGCTGCCAGGCGCGCCTGACCGTGGACCCGGAGGTCAAGGCGGTCATCCAGCACACGCCCGCTCCCAAGACCGGGCCGCTGGCGAGCCTGGACAAGGCCCTCGAGGCGATCAAGGGGGCGCCGGCGCGGCGCGAGACGCGCTTCCAAGAGGCCGCCGACGCCGAGCGGAGCAAGGACCAGGTCCTCTCGCGGAAGTTCGAAGCGGGGCTCAAGCGCGCCAAGGACACGCCGGGGCCGCCCCGGCGGCCGATCGACCTGGACTGAGACCCGCCGCGCGCCCCGCGGCGGGTGACCCGCGCCATGGGAACCGCGCCCGCCACGGTCCTCCTCCGCGACGTCCTTCCCGGCGTCAGCCGCTCGTTCGCGCTCTCCCTCCGGATCGTCCCCGCGTCGCTGCGCGCGCCGCTCGGCATCACGTACCTCCTCGCCCGCGCGGCCGACACGCTCGCCGACACCCGCGCGCTCCCCCCTGCCGAGCGGCAGCGGCACGTCGAGGCGCTCCGCGCCGCGATCCGGCCGGGGGAGACCGCCGACCTCGCCGAGCTGGGCGTGCTCGCCGCGCCCGACCATCCCCCCGCCGAGCGCGCCCTCCTCGCACGGCTCCCGGAGGTCCTCGCCGCGTACCGGACCCTCCTGCCCGAGGACCGCGCGCGCTGCCAGGCGGTGCTGGTCACACTCACGCAGGCGATGCTCGACGCCCTCGCCTCCTTCCCGCCGGAGGGCGACGGGCGCGTCGCCGCGCTCGAGACCCGCGCCGACCTCGACCGCTACACGTACATGAACGCGGGGTGCGTGGGAGAGTTCTGGACGGACCTGACGGCCGCCCACCGCCGGCGCTGCGCCCGCGGGGACCTCGGGCGCCAGCGGGCGCGCGCCGCGCGGTTCGGGCAGGGGCTCCAGCTCACGAACGTGCTCCGGGACCTCCCGCGGGACCTCCGCCTGGGGCGCTGCTACCTGCCGCGCGCCGATCTCGCGGCGCTGGGCCTGGCGCCCCCGGACCTGCTCGACCCGCGCGCCCTCGGTCGCCTGCGCCCGTTGCTGGGCGCGCTCGCGGCCCGGGCCCGGGCGGACCTCGATGAGGGGCTCGCCTACGTCCTGGCGCTCCCGCGCGCCGAGGCCCGCCTCCGCCTCGCCGCCCTCTGGCCGCTCCTGATCGGGCTCGGGACGCTCGCGCGGATCATGCGGGCAGAGAATCTCCTGGACCCCGCGGCGGTCGTGAAGATCTCGCGCAGCGAACTCCGGCGTCACATCGCGGCGTCGGTCGTGCTGGCTGCCTCGAACGGGGGCCTCGCCGCCTACGCGCGCCGCCTGGCCGCGGTCGTCCCCGGCCCCTGACGGCGAGCCGTCGCCCCCGCGCTCAGAAGAAGAGCTTGGCGAGCTTCAGGATCCCCTGGTTCCAGGGCGCCCGGTGGGTGATCCCCGTTCCGCCCCGGAACTCGTGCAGATGGGCGAGATACCACTGGTAGTTGCGGATCAGGGCCTCGCGGTTCGAATACCGCGGCCTGAAGCCGAGCACCCACTCGGCCTTCTCGATCGAGACGAAGGATTCCTTGCCGACCGTCTCGTAGATCCAGGAGTACACCGGGGAGAGCTTCAGCCGGTGCAGGAGGGACAGCACGAGGATCGCCGGGCCTTCCGGGAGCGAGACGACGCGCTTGCCGTGGCCGGCGTGGTCCAGCACCGCCTGGAAATCCTCCCGGGCCGTGCCGAACTCCCTCGCGCCGATGTTGAAGGTGTCGTTGACCGTGTCGCGGTCCAGGGTGGCGCACAGCCAGATGGCTTCGCACAGGTCTTCGACGTCGAGGTACTGGTAGCGATTGTCGCCCCGGCCCAGGATCGGGAAGTTCTTGCCGTCCTTCGCCCACTCGTAGAGCAGGGCGAAGATCCCCAGTCGCTCCGGCCCGATGAAGGACTTGGCCCGGAGCATCGGGACGCACAGACCCTTCCGGCGGTATTCCAGGCAGACCTCCTCGGCCTTCAGCTTCGCCTGGCCGTACGACCCCAGGCCGCTCAGCGCGTCTTCCTCCCGCAGGGGATGATGGTCGGGGACGCCGTAGACCGCGGTGGACGAGATGTGGATCACGCGCGCGACCGCGTGCCGGTGCGCCGAGTCGAGCACCTGGCGCGTGCCGTCCACATCGGTGCTGAAGATGTCCTCCGGTGGGTAGAGCGGCAACGCCGCCGCCGCGTGGACCACGCAATCCACGCCCGCCATCGCCCCGTCGACCGTCGCCCGGTCGCGGATGTCGCCCTTGACGAACGTGATCCGGTCCCGGCAGTCCGTGTAGTCGAAGTCGGCCAGATCGAGCACGACCACGCTCCGGCCCCTCGCCAGGAGATGCCGGACCAGGTTGATGCCCAGGAAGCCGGACCCGCCGGTAATCAGGTAGGTTTTGTTCGTTGCCATGAGGTCACGGGTTGCGGTCAGTCCGGGAACGAGAGCGCGAGGAGGATCTCGGGGTCCACGCGGGCGCCGCCCAGGGAGACGGCCAGGTGGAGGTGGGGGCCCGTCGCCCGCCCGGTGGCGCCGACCACGCCGATCCGCTGGCCGCGGGCGACGGCCTCGCCCGGCGCCGCGCGGACCTCGTCGAGGTGGAAGTAGAGCGTGAACAGACCGAGGCCGTGGTCGAGGACCACGAGCCGGCCCGCGAAGAAGTGCTCGGCGACGTGCGCGACGCGCCCGGCGTTCGCCGCGAGCACCGGGGCCCCGCGCGCGGCCGCCCAGTCGTAGCCCGCGTGCGGGCTCCGCGGCTGGCCGTTGATGATCCGCCGGACCCCGAACCCGCCCGTCGGCTGGCCGTCCTCGACGGGGGTGAGGAACGCCCCGCGCCAGAGCCGCTCGCCGGTCGGCCGCGCCAGCACCGCGCGCAGCTCCGCCGCCTCGGCCCGGACGCGCGCGAGCGTCTCGGCGTCGAGGTCCACCTGGTCGCGCGGGAGCGTCAGCTCCTGCGTGCCGAAGGCCCGGGATCGGATGGGGACCCGGCCCGCGGCGACGACGGCCCGGCCGCGCCCGGGGGCGGCGCGCGTCACGCGCCAGGGGATCGGCGCGAGCGGGGCCTCGAGGTCCACCCCCGCGAGCGCGGCGAGCCCGTCGGCCACCGGGAAGAAGTCGAGCGGCCGCCCCGCCCACTCGCCCCGCACCTCCGGGGCGACGCCGCGCACCCGGACGACGACCACGTCGCCCGGCCGCGCGCTTGCCGGCGTGACGACGACGGCGGGGTGAGCGGCCGGCGAGGGGCCGAGAATGGCCGGGACGGCAAGGAGGGCGAGGAGGCCTCGGGCGATCGCGCGCCCGGTCACTCCGCCTTCGGCTCCGGCGGCTGCTGGCGGAGGAAGCGCTCGATCTCGGCGACCAGGTCCTTGGCGCTCGGCAGCTCCCCCGGGGACTCGAGCGGCGGCTCCTCGGCCTCGGCGTCCTTGGCCTCGAGGCGCTTGACGTAGTTCGCCACCTTCCGGTTCTGCGCGAGCACCTCGGTGAGCTGGGCGTCGAACTGCGCCGCCGCCTCCTCGAGCTCGCGGACGTCCAGCGGACCGTCGAACAGCCGGTTCACCCGCTGGACGAGCGCCAGCGTGGCGCGGGGGTTCTCGACCGCCGAGATGTAGTGCGGGACGTTGGCCCACAGGCTCGCCGTGGCGAAGCCGGCGGCGCGCGCCGACGAGGAGAGGACCCCGACGATGCCCGTGGGGCCCTCGTAGCGCGTCGGCCGGACGCCGAGGACCGCTCCCAGCTCCGGGTCCGTCGCGAAGCCCGTGAGCCGCACGGGCTTCGTGTGCGGGACCTCCGCCAGCAGCGCCCCCAGCGTGACGATGAGCCCGACCTCCAGGTCGCGCGCCAGCTCGAGGATCGTCCGGCAGTACGTCTTCCAGCGCAGATGCGGCTCGATGGCGAGCCCGATCAGGACGTCGCGGCTCAGCTCGTCCAGCGTCGAGAGCGAGAACTCGGCCTCCGGCCAGAGGATCTCGCGCTCCGTCGTCCCGGGCTTGAAGCGCACCTGGGGTCGGGAGATGCCGAAGTGGTAGAACTCCTCGGGATCGAGCGTCGCGATCGGCCGCCCCTCCCACGCCTGGCGGAGGAACCGCGCCGCGTTCGTCGCCGCCTCCGCGGCGTCGTTCCAGCCGGCGAAGGCCATGAGCAGGATCGGCCGGCGGAGGTGGCCGGGCCGCTCGTGGTAGGTCAGGTGGTCCATCCTGCGCTCCTCGCGGTCAGCCTTTCTCGATGGGGCTGCCGGGATCGTGCTCCCACTCGTACCAGGAGCCCGCGAAGTTCCGGGCGCGCGGGTAGCCGAGGAGCTTCGCGCCGAACAGCGCGATCGACGCCGACACGCCGGCGTTGCAGTAGGTGATCACCTCGCGGTCGGCTCCGGCCCCGGCCTCCTCGAACGCGCGGCGGAGGTCGGCGTCCGACCGCCAGACGCGGTGCTCGCCCTCGAGGAGCCGGCCGCTCGGCAGGTTGACCGCGCCGGGGATGCGGCCCACCCGGTGACCCCGGCCGATCTCGCCCCGGAACTCGGCGGGGCTGCGGCAGTCCACGAGCGTCAGCGCCGCGTCGCCGAGCCGCGCCCGGACCTCGCTCATCGCCGCACGCCACTCCGGCTGGACGCGCACGGTGAAGCGCGCCGGCGGGTGGCGTGGCACCGCGGTGGTCGTCGGGCGGCCCTCGGCCACCCACTTGGTCCACCCTCCGTTCAGGAGCCTGACGGCCGCGTGGCCGTAGTAGTGCAGCGCCCACCAGAGGCGCGGCGCGATGTGGCCGGTCGCGTCGTAGGCGATCACCGTGTGGGAATCGCCGATCCCGAGCCGGCTCATGAGGGCCGCGAACTCGTCCGGCCGCGCGAGGGTCATCTTCACCGGCGCCGCGAGATCCACGATGTCCCGGAGCCAGTCCACGAAGACCGCGCCGGGGATGTGAGCCGCGGCGTAGGCGTCGCGGTCCGCCTGGTACCACGGCTGCGGGGCATCGGGCGGCCGGATCGTCCCGCGGATGTCCACGATCCGGACCTCCGGGTCGTCGAGGTGCGCGGCGAGCCAGTCAGTCTCGACCAGCATCGCCTCGCGGGGGCTCACCATGCGCGTCCCTCCTCCAGCACGGGTCTCTTCGTCGATTGTAGAGCCGTGCCGCTCCCCCGTCCAGGGCCGCGCGCGCCGCGCCGTCCCGGCGCCGGAGCACCCTCCCCGGCGCGAGCGCGCGTCGAGCGGCCTGGTCAGCGGGGAAACTGGAGGACCTTCTGCTCCTTCGGCTCGTGGGGGTGAGCCAGGATGTCGCTCGTGTTGCACTGGTGGTCGGCGACCACGAAGTGCCACTCTCGCGCGTTGATCGGCGCCGCCGAGGTGTCCACCTCGAGCTGGTAGGTGCCGTTCGGGAAATTCGCCTTCAGGTTGCGGATCCGCCGGGGCGGGTCCATGGCGTAGGCGCGCCCGGTCGCGGCGTTGAACGCGAGGACCTGGGGGCCGAGGTCGCCGTTCGGATCCGTCACGTCGAGCTTGACGAAGGAGAGCTTCCCCCGCCGGGCCTCCCACGGGAAGAAGCCCACGCGCCTGATCACGGGGGTGTTGGCGCGCGTCGGCTCGCCGGCGAGGACGACGGGCACCTCGAGCGTCTTCCCCGTCCCCACGTAGATCGCCTGCGGCGCGTAAATGTAGCCGCTCGCGTACACGTGGAGCCCGTACCGGCCGCCCGCCGGGAGCTCGATGCGGAAGCGACCGTCCGCGCCGACGCGGGCGCCGCGGTCCCACTCGTTGTTGTGGATCTCGCCCTTCTCGAGGAGCGCGAGTCCGGACAGCGGCTGGCCGACCTGGTTCCGAACCGTGCCCGTGATCACGGTCTGAGCCTCGGCCCCGAGCGGGAGACCCAGCACGACGAGACCGGCGAGGACGGACGCGACGACGGCGACGCGGATCATCGGTTCTCCTTTGCGGCAACGGCCGGGTCCGGCCCCACCGGCTGGCCCGCCAGCATGGACGTGAGGTACGCGACGAGATCCGCCACGGCCTGGCCATTCCAGGCCAGCGGCTTGGCGCGCGCGCGGTGCGACGCGAGGAAGCTCTCCGCCGAATCCGCGTGTCCGTCACGGAGCCGCGGGAAACTCCGCACGGCGGCCGCTACCACGCCCACGCGATGGCAGGCCGCGCACCGCCGGCCGAAGAGCCTCCGCCCGCGTTGGACGCTCGACTCGAGCTGCCGGATTCGCTCGGGAAACACCGGCTGGCCCGGGCTCACTCCCGGCGAGACGGGGAGGCCCGCCCCCAGCGCGGTGAGGTAGGCCGTGATCGCGGTCGCCGCCGGCCTCGGGTCGGCCAGGCGGTAATGGCGGGTGACGGCCTCCGCGTTCGCCTGGAGCAGCGTCATGACCCGCGTGTGGGGCGGCGGCATCGGCTTGACCTTCGGGAAGCCCGCGGCCCAGCCCCGCGCGAGCGCGGGATCCCAGTGACACGTGGCGCACGCGACCGGGTTCCCGGGGTCGGGTGACTCCCGCCACCAGCGCTCGCCCTCGGCCACGAGGGCGCGATCGGGCGAGGCCCCCGAGGTCGGCGCGGGAGTCACGACGAGCCCTCCCAGGAGAAGGGCGGCCAGGCGCCGCCCCGCCCCGGTCACGGCGCCCGGGCAGCGCGGGTGACGCCGCTCGCGTGGAGGATCGTCAGGGTCCCCACCGTCAGGAAGCCCGCCGTGTAGAGGAGCAGGAACGGGAGCGTCCCGTACTGGCCGTGCTGCCAGAAGAGCCACACCGTCCACGCGCAGTAGGCCCCCAGCCCGAGCTCGACGAAGCCGCCCCAGGCCCGGCGGTCACCGTAGCCCTTCCCCCGCCAGTGGCCGCCGGCCAGCCCGATCCCGAACTTCGGGGTGCGGACGAACTCCCGGTCGTCGCCGACGAACGCGCCCAGGACCGCGAGGCTCGTGCTCCAGGCCACCCCCACGCCGATCACCATGATCGTCGGCAGCCGCCACGCGCCCCGCCACCACGCCGGATCCAGGACCCGCTGGGCGTAGACGAGCATCGAGCCCGGCCCGAGGGTGGCGGCCGCGACCGCGAGACTGACGAGGACGAGGCCCACGGGCGAGAGCGAGAGCTCCTGGAGGCCGAGCAGCGGCACGGAGAGCAGCACGACGGTCAGCATGAAGGGGTGGATCAGATAGTAGGTGAGGTGGATGAACGCCTGGTACTTGGTCCAGAGCGGCAGGGGCGCCCGGAGGACCACCGGGAGCAGCTTCAGGGCCGTCTGGATCGAGCCCTTGGCCCAGCGACGCTGCTGCGACTTGAAGCCCGTGATGAGCACCGGGAGCTCCGCCGGGCAGACCACCTCCGGGCGGTAGACGATCCGCCAGCCGCGCAGCTGGGCCCGGTAGCTGAGATCGAGATCCTCGGTCAGCGTGTCGTGGGTCCACCCGCCGGCGTCCTCGATCGCCGCGCGGCGCCAGACCCCGGCGGTCCCGTTGAAGTTGAGGAGGAGGTTCCCCCAGCAGCGCGCCGGCTGCTCGACCCCGAAGTGCCCGTCGATGCCGAGGGCCTGCGCCACGGTCAGGAGCGAGAACTCGCGGTTGAGATGGCCCCAGCGCGCCTGGACCACCGCCACGCGCGGGTCGGCGAAGTCGGGGATCGTCCGGCGCAGGAACTCCGGCGGCGGGACGAAGTCGGCGTCGAAGATCGCGACGAACTCCCCGCGGGCCCGCGCGAGGCCCGCCGCCAGCGCCCCGGCCTTGAAGCCCGTCCGCTCCCTCCGGTGGAGGTGCACCGCATCGAGTCCCCGGCGGCAGAGGTCGGCCACCGCCTCGCCCACGAGCGCCGTCGTCTCGTCGGTCGAGTCGTCCAGCACCTGGATCTCGAGGCGGTCCGCCGGGTAGTCGAGCCGCCCGACGGCCTCGAGGAGCCGCCGCGTGACGTACCGCTCGTTGTAGAGCGGCAACTGCACGGTGACCGTGGGCCAGACCGCGGGTGGCGGGGGCGGCGGGATTGCCTGGGCGCCCCGGCGCCGCCGCCAGTGGAGCGCGAGCATGACGTAGGCGTTCAGGCCGTAGAGGCAGAGCCCGGCGAGCGCCACGAGGTACACGACGCCGATGACGACCTGGACGCCCCACGCCATCGCCGCACCCCCGCTACGGGACGGGCGACGCGACCCCGGAGCGCCACCCCGTCCCGCAGGCGGGGACCGGCGCGTCGCGCCGCCACCTCCACCACTCCCAGAGCAGGAGGCCGTAGAGCGGCCAGAACTCGAGCACCCGCAGCCAGAACGGGAGGCCCTCCCACGCGTACGTCAGGTACGACAGGGAGACCGCGCCGCTCCACCAGAGCCACGCCGGGGAGGGCCGGACCGCGAGGAACGGCACGATCCAGAGCGCATACCAGGCGTGCAGGGCGGTGGGGACCAGGAGGAGGTAGGCCCCCGCCGCCGCCAGGCCGGCCCGGAAGATCGCGGCCGGCTCCTCGCCGCGCCGGCGGGCAATCCGGGCGAGGGCCACGACGAGCGCCGTGCCGAGGGCGAGCATCGTCACACCGCGGACGACCTCGCGCGCCACGCCCTCCAGTGGCAGCCACCCGGTCAGGAAGTGGCGGAGGCCGATGTTGAAGTCCTCGGCGCTGCCGAAGTACTCGGGGAGGAAGCCCACGACTCGCGGCCCGGCGCCCCAGCCGTAGGCGAGGTAGCCTGCCGCCACGACGGCCGCCCAACCCACGCCGAGGCGCCGGTCGCCGCGGCGCCACCAGGCGACGAGCAGCACGGCCGGGTAGAGCTTCAGGAGCGTCGCGACCCCGAGCGCCGCGCCGGCGCGCGCGAGGTGGCCGGCCTGCCGCCAGGCCAGGGCGAGCAGGATCGGCGGGACCAGCGCCACCTCGACGTGGCCCGCCTGCACGCCCTCGAGGACCGCGAGCGGCGCCCAGGCGTAGAGCAAGGCCGCCGCGCGGGGCCGCCGCATCCGGTCGAGCAGCCGGAGGAGGAGGACCCCCGTCGCGCCCTCGAAGCCGATCAGGATGAGGCGCCAGGCGAGGAGGCTGTCGGGCGCCAGGGTCGCCACGGCGGCGAACAGCGCCTCGGTGCCCGGCGGGTAGACCGTCCGCTTCGTCGGCCGGTTGATCTGCGGGTAGATCACGGCGTCGCGCAACGGGCGCAGCTCGTCGGCGGCCGGCGGATACCGGTAGGGGTTGATGCCGGCCGACTGCACCCGGCCGTCCCAGAAGTAGCGGTAGACGTCCGAGGAGAGGAACACGGGCGTCGGGAGCACGGCGAGCCGGAAGGCGAGCCCGAACGCGAGGATCACGCCGGTGAGGACGGGATCCGCGGCCGGGCGGCGGAGGACGAGCCACGCCGCGGCCCCGTAGAGGGCGAAGAGCGCGACGAAGAGCGCGACGTAGGCCGGGAAGCCTGCACGGGCGGCCTGCGGGACCCCGACGGCGTAGCCGGCCAGGCTGAGCGCGCCGAGGAGCCCGATCCCGACGCGGAGACCCCGGCGCGGCGCCACCGACGACTCCGGCCCTCAGGCCGCGTGGCGGAGGACCCGCGCCCATCCCGACCCCGCCGCCGCCCGCCGACCGAGCGCCGGCTCGAGCCACGCATCGAGGCCGATGACCCGCCCCGCGCCCGCGAACGCGAAGCAGAAGAGCGGCAGGGTGAGGAGCGGCCAGATCCAGTACCACTCGCCGGGCACGTTGAAGGCCCCCAGGGCGATCTGCGCCTGCCAGAGGAAGCCCGCGAGCCCTGCCAGGCGCGTGAGCGCGCCGAGGAGCAGGGCCACGCCGAGGGCGAGCTCGATCACGAACGTCTGGAACGCGAAGAGCGCAAAGTTCGGGAGGACGACGTCGCGCAGGAACGCCGCGTACCACGCGAACGCCGGGCTCTCGATCTCCCGCTCGATGAACCCGCGGAGCCAGCCGTAACCGACCCACGGGGCCTTCTGGAGCGCCATGTCGAGGTAGAGGAGGCCGTAGGCGATCCGGAAGAGCGCGAGCGGCCACCCGGGGAGCTCGCGCGTCAGACCGAGCCGCTCCGCGAGCATCGTCGACAGCCTCACGCGGCGCCGAGACCCGGGCTGATCACGCAGACACCCCACGCACCCGGCTACGCCGCCGAGACGACGGTCGTGCAGGCGCTCCCGAGCTTCGGGAGGTCCGCGGTCGCCGCCCGCTCCCAGTCGAGGGCGATCCGCTCCCCGCGAGCGAACGGGCAGTAGGGATCGGCCGCGCCGAGGTCCCCGGCCAGGGCGCGCCGGCCCGCGCAGCCGCCCCGGCAGGGGCAGCCCGCGCACGCGGCCGGCAGCTCGCGGGCGCGGGCGAACTCGGGCGCCTCGACGATGCCGGCCCCGCGCGCCTCGAGGTCGTCGAGCCCGAGCCGGCTCGCCGGCCAGTACGTGCACGGCAGCACCCGCCCGTCGGGCGCCACCCGGACCGTGGAGCGCCCGCACCCGGGGCCCGCGAAGTCGGCGACGCCGAGCACCGCGGCGAGGACCGGCTCGGTCGTTGCGACGAGCCGCGTCGCCGCGGCGAGCCGGCGCAGGGCGTCCCAGAACCCGGCGTACGTCAGCGTGAAGCGGTCGGTCTTCGCCGGCTGGTAGACGTTGACGCGAAGGGGGGCGCCGAATGCGGCCGCCACGCGCGCCAGCTCGCCGAGCCGCGTGGCGTTGACGCTCATCATCACCGCGGTCACCGTCACGGGGACGCCGAGGGCGGCGCAGCGGTCGAGCGCGCGCATCACCCCCTGCCAGTTCCCCGCGCCCCGGAAAGCATCGTGCTCCCGCTCGGTCGGGAAGTCCAGCGAGAGCTCGACGCTGTGGAAGCGCTTGACCGCCGCGTCGGGGAGAACCTCGATGCTCCGGCTGTTCGAGGTGATGCTGGTCCTGATCCCCCGCTCCCACAGGTACTCGAGGATCGCCTCGTAGGCGGGGTGGAGCCCGTTCTCCCCGACCCCGAGGTTCACCGAGCGGACGGGGATCGCCTCGCAGACCCGCCGGACGTCGGCGAGGGTGAGCCGGTCGATCCCGTCCGGGCGGTAGCAGTGGGGGCAGCGCAGGTTGCACTCGTTGGTGAGGCCGATGCCCACGGAGAACGCCATGCGTGCCTCCTCGGCCGGCGGGGATCCTGTCCGCCGCCGAATCTAAGCCCGTCCCGGCAGGGAAGTATCACGGGGATGTCAAATCTTCGTCACGCGCCTACGCGACGAACCGGTAGCCCTGCCCGTGGACGGTCAGGATGTAGCGGGGATGCTCGGGGTCGGGCTCGAACTTCTGCCGGAGCCGGAGGATGTGGGTGTCCACGGTCCGGGTCGTCGGGAACTGCTCGTACCCCCAGACCTCGTCGAGCAGCCGGTCGCGGGTCAGCACCTCCCCGCGGTGCTCCAGGAGATAGCGGAGCAGCTCGAACTCCTTGCGGGTGAGCCGCACCTCCCGCCCGGCGCGGAAGGCCTGGCGGCTCCGCAGATGGACCCGGACGTCGCCGAACGCCACCTCCTCGAACTTCTGCCGGGGCCCCGGCCGGCGGAGGACGGCCCGCACCCGCGCGAGGAGCTCCCGGAGCGAGAACGGCTTCGTGACGTAGTCGTCCCCCCCGAGCTCGAGCCCGAGGACCCGGTCCACCTCCTCGCCGCGGGCCGTCAGCATGATGACCGGGATGTCGAGCCCCTTCTGGCGGAGGGTCCGGAGCACGTCCCAGCCGGAGAGCTCCGGCATCATCACGTCGAGGAGGATCAGGTCCGGCGCCTCCGTGAGCGCGAGCTGGAGCCCGTCCCGTCCGTTCGCGGCCGCGAGGGTCTGGTACCCTTCGAAGCGGAGGTTGTCCTCCAGCCCCCGCACCATCTCGGGCTCGTCGTCCACGATGAGGATGCGCGGCATCGCGCGCCTCAGGCCGAGGGGGCCGCCAGGGGAAGCCAGAGGGTGAAGCGGCTCCCCGCGCCCGGCTGGCTCTCCACGGTGACCCGGCCGCGGTGGGCCTCGGCGATGTGGCGGACGAGGGCGAGGCCGACGCCGCTCCCGCGCCGGCCCTGCGTCTCGCTGCGCCCGACCCGGTAGAACTTCTCGAAGATCCGCCGCTGCTCCTCCAGGGGAATGCCGATCCCCTCGTCCGCGACCGACAGGGCGAGCTGATCGTCCCGGACGGCCGCGTCCACCCGGATCACCTTCCGGTCGCCCGAGTACTTGACCGCGTTGTCCACGAGGTTCGCGAGCGCCTGGCCCACGGCGTCGGCGTCCATCGGGACCTCGGGGAGGTCCGGGGCCACCGTCACCACGACGTCGAAGCCCTGCTCGGCCAGCACGTAGCCGAAGGCCTCCAGCGTCTCACGGACCAGCGGCTCCACGGGCGTCGGCGCGATGTCGTAGCGGCGGCGGCCGCCCTCGATCCGGGAGAAGTCGAGCACGTTGTCGATGAGCCGGGAGAGCCGCTCGCTCTCCCGCGTGATCACGTGGTAGTACTCCTGGCGCTTCGCCTCGTCCGGCAGCCGCCCCATCTCGAGCGTCTCGCCGTACATGCGGATCAGCGAGAGCGGGGTCTTGAGGTCGTGGGAGACGTTGGCGACGAAGTCGGCCTTGAGGCGCGCCATCTCGGTCTCCCGGCGGACCAGCCGGTAGGTGGCGACGAGCCCGGCCAGGATGACGAGGAGGAGCAGGCAGAAGACGGTCGTGAAGATCGTGATCTGCCGCTGGATGGCCGCCCGCGGGGAGGTGCCGGGGAGCTGGTAGAGGGCGATCCGCCAGCCGGGCAGGGTCTCGCCGAGCGCCACCGTCGCGACCCGCTCGGCCCCTTCGGGCGCCCCCCGGCGGAACACGGGCCGGTCCCGGTGGTCCAGGACCGAGACGACCTCCAGGCTCGCGAGCAGGCGCTCGAGGATCTCCCGCCGCAGCACCCCCACGTTCCGGCGGAGGGCCGCCAGGAGGGGCCTCCCGTCGGCGGTCCTCAGCACGGCGGCGAGGACCACCTGGTCCCCCGCCGTGAGGGAGCGGCGCCCGCCCCGCTCCCAGAAGCCCTGGGGGATCTCGGCCAGGAGCCCCGTGATGGCCGCCGCGTCGTCCCCCACCCACGCCGCGGGGAAGAGGAGCCGGCCGCGGCGGTCGAGGAGGTAGAGGCGCTGGACCAGCGGGCTCGTCGCCAGCACCCCCTGGAGGTCCGTGGGCGCGAAGTCGCGCCGCCGGACGATGGCCTGGAGCCGGCGGAGCCCATCGTCGTCGGCTTGCCGCAGCATCATGTCCACCCGCTCCGCGGCCATCGAGGCCATCTCGCGCGCCTGCTCGCGGAGGAGGAGCTCGGCCGAGTGCTGCCACTGCCGGAGGGAGAGGTAGCCGAGGACCGCCAGGATGGCCGCGGGGAGGACGATCGCCGGGAGCGCGAAGGCCGCGAACCGGACGAGCGGCGAGCGGAGCCGGATGCGCATCCCTCCCCGGAAGCGTGCCTCTCCCGCATCACCCGGTTGTCACGGCGGTGTCAATTCTTGACCCCCGAGGCGCCCGGGGGCACCGGGCCGTCCACGACGGCGATGTTGGCGAGGCCTCCGTAGTGACGGCGTCCGCGCCCGCGGCGACCAGGCGCCCCACCGACCACCCGTCCAGCAGATCCGGCAGGCGGCCGGGGACCGTGGCGTCGTATCCCGTCTTCTCGTACGCCAGCAGCACGCCGGCCGTCGGGGCCGTCGCCTTGACGGCATCCAGGCCGTACTCGGGGTCCATCAGGATCGCGGACGCGTACGGCGTCAGGACCCGCGTCCCGATCACCTTGAACTCGGAGAGCTCGGCGTCGGAGACCTCGCGCCCTTTGGCCTTCGCGATCGCCTTCCGCAGCGAGCCGCGCTGATCCATCGCCGCCGCGGCGATGATGCCGGCCTCGCCGGCGACCGCCTGGATGCCGGCGAGCTTCCCCCGCGTCATCCGCACCTTCGTCGTGGTCATGGTCGCTCCCCTCTCCGGCTCCCCTCGGGCGCTCCCGCCACCGGCGCGTCGGGGCGCCTGAGGCGCGCGGCGGCCCCGCGCTCCACGAGCCAGAGGAGCTCGCCGCTCGACGGCCGGATCACCTGGCTCGGATAGAGGTCGGGACGCCGCTCCCCCTCGAGCACCGCCCGGAGCGTCTCGGCCTTGTCCCCGCCGGCGACGAGGAAGACGATCGCGGCCGCCCGGTTGAGCGTCGGCGGGGTGAGCGTGATCCGGTGGGCGCCGAGCTTCGGCACCCACGACGCCTGGACGAGCCGCTCCGTCTCGGACACCGCGGCCGTCCCCGGGAAGAGGGAGGCCGTGTGCCCGTCGGGCCCCATGCCGAGCAGCACGAGGTCGAAGCGCGGGAGGCCGCCGTCCATCAGGCCGCGGGCCGCGAAGAACTCGCGGATCTCGGCCTCGTACTCCCGCGCGACCCGCTCGGCATCCGGGTCCTCCGCGCGGATCCGGTGCACGTGCGACGGCGGGACGGGGGCCCGTCCCAGCATCGCCTCCTGCGCCATCCGATAGTTGCTGTCCGGGTGGTCGGGCGGGACGTGGCGCTCGTCCCCCCAGAAGAAGTGGGTCTCGGCCCAGGGCACGCGCGCCCGGAACTCGGGGTTCGTCGCCAGCAGGGCGTAGAGCCCGCGCGGGGTGGATCCCCCCGCCAGGGCGACCGTCACGACCCCGCGCGCGCGAGCGGGCGGGCTCGTGCGGGCGACGAACTCCTCGGCCGCGGCGCGATAGAGCCCGGCGGCGTCGGCGAGCACGCGGATGGAAAGGCTCACGGGCTGCCGCCCTCGCGGGCGTAGCGCTCGTAGACCGCCACGTCCTCGGCGCTCCCGATGACGAACGGCACCCGCTGGTGGATCTTCTCGGCGCGGACATCGAGGACCCGCCGGGTGCCGGTCGAGGCCACCCCGCCCGCCTGCTCGACCACCAAGGCGAGCGGCGCGCACTCGTAGAGGAGCCGGAGCTTGCCGTGCGGGTGCGTGGCATCGGCCGGGTAGAAGTAGATGCCCCCCTCGACGAGGCTCCGGTGGACGTCCGCGACGAGCGCCCCGGTGTAGCGCAACGACCAGACGTGACCGCCGGGGGCGGCGGCCGCGGGCTCGGCGGCGGCGGCGAGGAACCGCTGGATGCCCGAGGCCCAGTCGCGGGCGCGGGCGACGTTCGCACTGTAGTACGGGCCGCGGGCGGGGCACCGCATGCGCGGGTGGGTGAGCACGAACTCGTTCACGTCGAGGTCGAGCGTGAACCCGTGCGTCCCCCGGCCGACCGTGTAGACCAGGATCGTCGCCGGGCCGTACATGGCGTATCCCGCGAGGACCTGCTCGGTGCCGGTCCGCAGCAGGTCGTCCGGCCCCACGGGCCCCGGGGCCCGGCGGCGGTAGACCCCGAAGATCGTGCCCACCACCCCGTTGATGTCGCTGTTCGACGAGCCGTCGAGGGGGTCCACGCAGAGGACGTACCGCCCCGTGGGGCCGGCGAGCGGATGGGCCTCGCCGAGCTCCTCCGAGACCACGGCCGCGACGAGCCCCGTGCCGGCAAACGCCGCGAGCACCGTCTCGTTCCCGATCACGTCCAGCTTCTTCTGGGCGTCCCCCGTCACGTTCCGGTCCCCCGCGAGGCCGACGTTCCCCTCGAGCCCCGCGCGGCGGATCTCGCGGGCGAGCGCCTTCGCCGCCTGGGCCACGGCGCCGAGGAGCGTCGCCACCGCCGCGTCCGGCGCGCCGTGTCGCTGCCCCTCGTCCGCCAGGTGTTCCCCCAGCCTCGTGCCCGCGATGGTCATGCCCCGCTCCCCCGGCGCGGCGCCGCGCGGCGGGCCGCGAAGATGGCGGCACCGAACAGCGCCGCCCGGTCCTCCCGAACGAGCAGACCCTCCGCCGCGGCGGGCCCCCAGGAGCCCGCGGCGTAGTTCGGGAAATCCGCGGGAGGCCGCCCCGCCCCGGCGCCCAGGATGGGGGTCGCGATCCGCCACGCCGCCTCGACCATGTCGGTGCGGTGGAAGAGCGTCGTGTCGCCCACCATGCTGTCGTAGAGCAGCCGCTCGTAGCCGGTCGCCGCGCTGGTCTCCCCGAAGTCCCGGTAGCTGAAGTCGAGCTTCACGGTCTCAGGGGGGCTCCGCCCCCCTCCGGGTCGATTAGCCGCCGGCGGCGCGTTCCACGTGGCCGCCGAACTTGTGCCGCATCGCCGAGAGCACCTTCTCCGCGAAGGTGTGCTCCTGGCGCGAGCGAAAGCGGACGTAGAGGGAGGCCGAGAGCACGTCCGCCGGCACGCCCTCCTCGATCGCCGCCATGATCGTCCAGCGTCCCTCCCCGGAGTCCTGCACGGTGCCGGTGTAGCTGGCGAGCGTCGGGGTCTCGGCGAGCGCCTGGGCCGCCAGGTCCAGGAGCCACGAGCCGACCACGCTCCCCCGCCGCCAGAGCTCGGCGATGTCCGGGATGCTCAGCACGTAGCGCAGCTCCTCGGGCAGCTCCTTCGACCGGGCGTTCAGCAGGATGTCGAACCCCTCGGCGTAGGCCTGCATCAGCCCGTACTCGATCCCGTTGTGGATCATCTTGACGAAGTGCCCCGCACCCGACGGCCCGCAGTGGAGGTAGCCGAGCTCGGCCGTGCCGGAGAGCGCCTCGCGTCCCGGGGTGCGGGGGATCGTCCCCTGGCCCGGCGCCAGCGTGCGGAAGATGGGGTCGAGCCGCTGGACGACCCCGGGCTCGCCGCCGATCATCAGGCAGTAGCCACGCTCGAGCCCCCAGATCCCGCCGCTCGTCCCCACGTCCACGTAGTGGATCCCCTTCGGCTTGAGCAGCGTCATGCGGCGCACGTCGTCCTTGTAGAAGGAGTTACCGCCGTCGATGATCGTGTCGCCGGCCTCCATGCGCCGGGCCAGGTCGGTCACGACCTGCTCGGTCGCCGCCCCCGCCGGCACCATCACCCAGGCCACGCGGGGCGGACGGAGCTTCGCCACGAGGTCGTCCAGCGTCGTCGTCCCCGTGGCGCCCTCGCCGGCGAGCTGCCTGACCGCCGCGGGATCGGTCGCGTACGCCACCACCTCGTGGCCGCCGCGCATGAGGCGCCGCGCCATGTTGCCGCCCATCCGCCCGAGACCCACCATGGCGATCTGCATCGCTGCCGCTCCCTTCCCCCGGACGGCGCTCAGGCGAGCGCCTCATCCACGGCCCGGCGGAGCGCCGCCAGGCCGGCCCTGACGTCCTTGCCGAGATGCACCCGGAGCGCCCGGCGCCCGCGCTCGGCCAGCACCTGGAAATCCCCCCGCGCCTGCGCCGCCTTGACGACGCCGAACGTGTACTTCTGTCCCGGCACCGCGACATCCTGGGCGTCGTCGCACGTGACTTGAACGAAGACCCCCGTGTCAGGCCCGCCCTTGTAGGCCTGCCCCGTCGAGTGGAGGAAGCGCGGGCCGAAGCCGAGGCAGGTCGCGACCCGGCGCCGGTCGCGGATCGCGCGGCGGATCGCCTGGAGCTCGCCCTCGTGCGCCGCGTTCATCTCGATGTAGGCGAGCAGGGCCACATAGTCCCCCGGCCGGATGCGGCCGAGGTGGGCGCGGAGGAGGCCCGCGAGGCTCCGGTCGCGGCCCGCCGCGGCCGCGAGCTCCGTCGCGTTCTCCTCCTCCGTGAAGAGCCGGATCCCGCCCGCCTCCCCGATCGGCGCCTCGGCCGGCAAGGCACCGGTGCGCTCGTACTCGTCGGTGAGCCTCCGCGTCGCGATCTTGCTCGCCTCGACGTCCGGCTGGTTGAAGGCGTTGATCCCCAGGATGGACCCCGCCACCGCCGTCGCGAATTCCCAGCGGAAGAACTCCTCGCCGAGGTCGTAGGGGGTCGCGACGTGGACGCGGACCACCGGCTGGCCGGCCTGCTCCAGCGCGGCGACCGCGGCGTCCTGGGCCGCATCCGGCGCCGTCTCGAGCCGGAGGTAGACGAACAGCCGGTCGGCCCCGTAGGCCTCGGGCGGCCCCACCGGCTCGCGGTCCACGGGGATGAGCCCCTTGCCGTCCTTGCCGGTGGACTCCGCGAGGAGCTGCTCGAGCCAGGCCCCGAGGTCCCGGATCCCCGGCGAGGCGACGAGCGTGACCTTGTCCCGCCCGCGCTTGGCGAGCACGCCCATGATCGTGCCGAGCACGGCGCCCGGGTTCTCCTCGACCGGCACACAGGAGGCGCACGCCGCCGCCATCGCCTCCGCGTGCGCCAGGAACCGCGCGACGTCGAGGCCCATGACGGCCGCCGGGACCATCCCGAAGTCCGACAGCGCGGAGTACCGCCCGCCGATCGACGGCACGCCGAAGAAGACCTGCCGGAAGCGATCCGCCTCGGCCACCTGCTGGAGCCTCGACCCCGGGTCCGTGATGGCGATGAAGCGGCGACCCGCCTCGGCGGGGCCGACCGCCTGCGTGACGCGCTCGAAGAAGTACTGCTTGAAGATGTTCGGCTCGAGCGTGCTCCCGGACTTCGACGAGACGATGAAGAGCGTCCGGGCGAGGTCCACCGTCTGCTCGAAGGCGCGGACCTGCGCGGGGTCGGTCGAGTCGAGGACGTGGAGCTCCGGGAAGCCCGCGATCCGCCCGAAGGTCAGCTTCAGCACCTCCGGGCAGAGGCTCGAGCCGCCCATCCCGAGGAGCAGCGCGTGGGCGAACCCCTCCCGCTTGACCTCCTCCTGGAGCCGGAGGAGGTGGTCGATCCGCGCAATCTGGTCCTCGGTGATCCCGAGCCACCCGAGCCAGTTCGCCTCGTCCGCTCCGGTCCACAGCGTCGCGTCCCGCGTCCAGAGCCGCCGCACCTTGCCGCCGATCGCCCAGTCCCGGAGCGACGCCCGCACGGCCGAGTCCAGGTCGGCCGGCAGGCTGAAGGCCAGGCGGTTGATCGCGGCCTGCGGGGTCACACAGCTCTTCCGCGTCGCCCCGAGGAGCTTCGCGAAGGCGTCGGCGAAGAGTCGCACCCCCTCCTCGAGGAGCTGGTCCGTGACGCGCGTCATGGAGATGCCGGCCCGCTCGAGCCCGGCCATCGTGTCGAGCGCCCCTTCCAGGTCCTCCTCGAGGCTCGGGCGGGGCCGGCCGTGGTCCCGGAACGCGTCCACCGTCGCGGGCGGCATCGTGTTCACGGTGTCCGCGCCGATCAGCTCCTCGACGTACACGACGTCCCGGTAGTTCGGGTTCTTGGTGCTCGTGCTCGCCCAGAGCAGGCGCTGGGTCTGCGCCCCCTGCGCCGCCAGGGCCTTCCAGCGCGGCGTCGCGTAGATCTCCTTGGAACGCTGGTAGGTGAGCTTCGCGTTCGCGATGGCGATCTTCCCCACGAGCCCCTTGAGGAGCACCTGCGCCGCGGGCTCGTCCGAGGCCTTCGTGCGCTCCGCGAGGAGCGCATCCACGAGGCTGTCGATCCGGCTGATGAAGAAGCTCGCCACGCTCGCGACGCCGCTCACGTCGGCTCCGGCACGGGCGAAGGCTTCGAGTCCGGCGATGTATGCCTCGGCCACCCGCTCGTAGGTCTCCCGTGCGAAGAGCAGCGTCACGTTGACGTTGATCCCCTCGCCGATGAGCGTCTCGATCGCCGGGATCCCCGCCGGCGTCGCCGGCACCTTGATCAGCACGTTCTCGCGCCCGAGCGCCCGCCAGAGTCGCCGCGCCTCCTCGAGCGTCCCCTGCGTGTCGTGGGCCAGGTCCGGGGAGACCTCGAGGCTCACATAGCCGTCGCGCCGCCCGGTCGCCGCGTAGAGCGGCCGGAAGAGGTCCGCCGCGTCCTGGATGTCCCGCAACGCGACCGCCTCGTAGACCGTCTTGGCATCCACGTCCTTCCGCCGCCCCAGCTCCTTGAGCTCCGCCTCGTAGTCGGTCGAGCCCGCGATCGCCTTCTCGAAGATCGCAGGGTTCGAGGTGACGCCGCGGAGCCCGTCCTGCTCGATCAGCCGACGGAGGTCCCCACTCGTGATGAGGCTGCGCCGGATGTAGTCGAGCCAGACGGCCTGGCCGTAGGTCGCGAGGTCCCGCAGTGGGTTGCCCATTGGTTCCCCCCGCACCCCCGCCCCCTCCCACCCCTCAAGGGGGGGGAGGGGCGCAACGGGCTGTCCCAGCACCGTCGCGCGGGCGGG
>CAYQDR010000046.1:0-7947 GCA_964416315.1 uncultured bacterium | reverse complement strand
CCTCAAGGGGGGGGAGGGGCGCAACGGGCTGTCCCAGCACCGTCGCGCGGGCGGGAGGTTGACACACGCGGATTGCTCATCGATTCCCCCCGCACCCCCGCCCCCTCCCACCCCTCAAGGGGGGGGAGGGGCGCAACGGGCTGTCCCAGCACCGTCGCGCGGGCGGGGTGACACAGGATGTCTCATGCGCGCTCTCCCTCAGTGCGCCCGGCTCAGGACCGCCTTCGCCGCCGCCACCACCCGCTCCGGCGTGAACCCGTACTTCCGCTGGAGCTCCTTCAGCGGGGCCGAGGCCCCGAACGTCGTCATCCCGATCGTCTCCCCGGCCAGCCGGACGAAGCGCGCCCAGCCGAAGGTCGAGGCCGGCTCGACGGCCACCCGCGCCGCGACGGCCGCGGGCAGGACCTCCTCGCGGTACTCGGCGGGCTGCCGCTCGAAGAGCTCCCACGACGCCATGCTCACGACCCGCACCCGCACGCCTTCGGCCCGGAGGCGCTCGTAGGCCTCGATCGCGAGCGCCACCTCGCTTCCCGAGGCCATCAGGATCACCTCCGGCCGGCCCCCGGGCGCGTCGGCGAGGACGTAGGCGCCGCGCCGGACGCCGGCCGCGGCGGCGTGCCCACCACGGCCTCCTCCCTCACCGCGCCTCCACGCCGAGGATCTCCGCCCATCGGGCGGCCGGGATCGCCAGGACGGCCTCCGCGACCCGCGGGTCGAACTGCTTGCCGGCCTCGGCTCGGATCGCCTCGAGCGCCTCGGCCAGCGGCCGCGCCGGCCGCCAGGGCCGCGAGTGCGTCATCGCGTCCAGCGCGTCCGCCACCGCGAAGATGCGCGCCGTGAAGGGGACCGCCTCCTCGCGGAGCCCCGCCGGGTACCCGCCCCCGTCCCAGCGCTCGTGGTGCGCCCCGACCACGTCCAGGGCCGGGGTGAGGAGCGGCACCGTCTCCAGGATCTCCACGCCCGCTTGGGGGTGCTGCTCGACGACGCGCCGCTCCTCCGGCGTGAGGGGCCCCGGCTTCCCGAGGAGCGCCTCGGGAGTGCGGATCTCGCCGATGTCGTGGAGGAGCGAGCCGAGCTCCAGCGCCTCGCGCTGAGTCGGCGAGACCTCGAGCCGCTCCGCG
Source organism: uncultured bacterium (assembly GCA_964416315.1). GTDB lineage: Bacteria > Methylomirabilota > Methylomirabilia > Rokubacteriales > DASRDR01 > CAYQDR01. Next base: position 6,826 of record CAYQDR010000046.1, on the reverse strand, counting down.
ATGGCGAGCGCCGCGGCCGCCAGCCGGCGGAGCGACCCCGGCGCCCCGCCCCGCGCCTCGAGCGCCCGCACGAGCACGTCCACCATGCTCCGGTGGGAGACGTGCAGGCGCTCGACCATCAGGTGGAAGACGTTCGCGAGCATCCCGATCTCGTCCCGGCCCCCGACGCGCACCCGGGTCGTCAGGTCCCCCTCGACCACCCCGCGCGCCAGCGCGGTCAGCCGGGCGACCGGCCGCGTGATCCGCCGCGCGAGGACGGCGCCCGCCACCGCGGCGAGCACGGCGCCCGCGAGCGAGTGCCAGTAGAAGCGCCGGCGGACCGCGGCCAGCTCCGCGAGGTACACGTCCACCTGGTAGTCCACGTCCAACACCGCGAACACCCGGCCGCTCCGGTCCCGGATCGGGGCGAACGCCGTGATCCAGGTCCCGGACTGGTTCCGGTAGACGTCGGTGTGGGTCGGCACCCCCTGCCCGAACGTGCGGCCGAGCGGCTCGAAGAAGAGCTCCACGGTCCAGTCCAGCACGACGCGCACGCGTGCCGCGAGCGTCGGCAGCTTGAGCATGTAGATCGTCTTCCAGAGGAACCACGCCGGGAACCCGACGAGCTTGATCCCCCGCAGGTCCGCGACCGCCGTCCGGCGGCTGAGCGGCACCATCTCGCCGAGCACCCGGAACCGGAACGGCCGCCGCTCGCGGCCTGTCAGCTCCGCCTCGAGCTGCGCGGCGAGGGCCCACGCCTGGCGTACCGCGACCTGGGCGGTCGCCACGTAGAGCTGCCCGGCGTGGGGATCGGTCTGCGCCGCGTTGTCCCCCAGGGCGTAGACCCCCGGCGCCCCCTGGACCTCGAAGAACTCGTTCACGAGGAGGCGCCCGTCCTTCACCTTGGGCAACTCGAGCGCCGCCACCACCGGGCTCACGCGGTTCCCCGCCGTCCAGATGACGCAGTCGCTCGGGATCAGCCGCGCGTCCCCGAGCTCGAGCCCGTCGGCCGAGACCCGCGTGGCCCGGCTCGTCTCCAGTTCGATGCCGCGCCGGAGGAGCTGCTCCTTCGTGTACGCGGCGAGGTTGGTCGCCGTCTGGGGCAGGACGGCACTCCCGACCAGGATCAGCCTGACGGCGTCCCGCGGGATCGAGGGGTAGTGGCGGAGGAGGATCCCCCGCGTCAGCTCCTCGAGCGCGGCGGCGAGCTCGGTGCCGGCGTGCCCCGCGCCCACCACGACGAACGTGAGCAGCCGCCGCCGCGTCCAGGGGTCGCCGGTCAGGGCGGCCGCCTCGAAGAGGTCGATGACCCGGTTGCGGATCCGGATCGCGTCGCCCGCCCCCTTGAAGGTCAGCGCGTGCTCGGCCACGCCAGGCGCCATGGCGACGTTCGGCGTCGCCCCGAGGGCGAGGACGAGCCGGTCGTACTGCACCTCCTGGCGGACCGGGGACCGGTGGTGCCGCACGGCCACGCGGCGGCGGCCGAGATCGACCCCCTCGACCGACATCTCCCCGAACTCGACGCCCGCGGCGCTGGCGAGCGGCCGGATCGGATAGAGGACGTGGCGCGTCTCGACCGCGCCCGTGGCGGCCTCGGCGAGCATGGGGGTGAAGAGGAAGAAGTTGCGGTCGCTCACGAGCGTGACGTGGACCGGCAGGACGCCGCGGCAGCGCCGCGCCAGCTCGAGCGCCGTGGTCACGCCGGCGAACCCGCCCCCGAGGACGAGGATCCGGGGGGCCAGCGAGGTCGACCGCCGCGCGAGCACGTGGCCGCCGAAGGCCGGGCCCGCAGCCGGCCTGGGCGCGGCGGTGGGCGCTGTCGTCTCTGTCATCGGTGTCACGAGAGCCCTAGAGTAGCGTTCGGCCCTCGGCGGTTCAAGGGCCGGGGCCGCGTCAGCGCGCCGACCCCTGCCGCTCCGCCCGCGCGATCTCCACCCAGGCGCGCAGGGTCTCCGCGACGCTCCAGGCCTGGGCGACACATCCTCGCGGGGTGAAGGGCGGATCCCCGTCGAAGATCTCGGCGACGCTGCCGACCCCGTAGTCGGCCAGGTGGGACGCCATCGGCGCGAGGAAAGCCCGGGCCGCGGCGGCATCTCCATAGACCCGGAGGTGCGCCAGGGCGAACGGGCCGAGAAGCCAGCCCCAGACGGGCCCCTGGTGGTAGGCGCCGTCGCGCTCCCGCGGGCCGCCCTCGTAGCGCCCGCGGTACGCCGGGTGCCCCGGCGCCAGGCTCCGGAGCCCGAAGGAAGCCAGGAGGTGCCGGGCGCACGCGTCCACCACCGCCCGCCGGCGCTCGGGTGGCAGCGGACTCTCGGCAAGCGAGACGGCGAAGATCTGGTTGGGGCGGAGGGCGTCGTCCGTCCCCTCGGGCCCGTCGATCACGTCATAGCAGCAGCCCGCGGCCGCGTTCCAGAAGCTGTCGAAGCCGGCGCGCACCCGCCCGGCCCGACGCTCCCACGGCTCGGCCGTGAGGCCGAGGCGGCGGGCGAACGCGCCCATCGCGCGGAGCGCGTTGTACCAGAGGGCGTTGACCTCGACCGGCTTCCCGATGCGGGGCGTCACCACCCAGTCGCCGACCTTCGCGTCCATCCACGTGAGCTGGACGCCCGGCTCGCCGGCGCGCAGGAGGCCGTCGGCCGGGTCCTCGGCGATGCCGTAGCGGGTGCCGCGCTGGTGCCAGTCCACGATCGCCTCGAGGACCGGGTGGAGCTCCTTGAGGAGGGCGTCGTCCTGGGTCGCCGCGTGGTAGGCGCGGATCGCCTCGAAGTACCAGAGGGTCGCGTCCACCGTGTTGTATTCAGGCTGCTCGCCCGCGTCGGGGAAGCGGTTCGGGAGCATCCCCTGGTCGACGAAGCGCGCGAAGGTCGCGAGGATGGACCGGGCCACCTCGGGCCGTCCCGTCGCGAGCGTGAGGCCGGGCAGCGCGATCATCGTGTCGCGCCCCCAGTCCCCGAACCAGTGATACCCCGCGATGACCGACATCCCGCCCACGTCGTCCGCCGTGGGGCGCCGCACCACGAACTGGTCCGCCGCGAGCACGAGGCGCTCGATCCAGGCGGGCGCCTCGGCGGCGGCCGGCTCGGCGCGGCGCCAGCGCGCGAGGAGGTCGGCCTCGTGGGCGCGGCGACGCTCCCAGGCGGCCGCGCCGTCGAGCCCGGGGTCGGCCTCGGTGGAACAGACGAGCGTGAGCTCGCCGCCGGGGCGGAGCGTGGCCCGGGCCGTGCCTACGCAGAGGTGGTCCTCCTCGGCGTCGAGCCCGCGCTCGCGCTCGCGGGCGCGGTCGAACCGCTCGTACCAGGTGTGGGCGGGGGTGAACGCCGCCCCCCGCGTCAGCAGGAGGACCGGCCGCGCCCCGTCGTAGGCGGAGACCCGGAGGCCGTGCGGCACGGGCTCGACGCGCATCTGCCACCCGGGGCCGCGCGTGGAGCCGTGGTAGTCGCGGTAGTTGACGAGGAGCGTCAGCGCCAGCTCGACGAGCCCGCTCCCCCGCAGGACGCGGTAGCGCACGTACGTCGTGTTCGCGCCCGGGTCCATGAAGACGCGCTTCTCCAGGAGGAGGTCGGCGCACGCGTAGGTCCAGACGGGCGTGGTCCCCTCGAGCCGGAAGCGCTCGGCGTGCCGATACCCGTGGGGGTCCACGGTGCCGCCCGCCCACCGGTTGGCGAAGAGGGGGTACGCGTGGCCGCCGTACTCGACCGTCTCGTCCGCCTTGGCGACGAGGAGCGTCCGGCCGAGCGGCGGCGCGAGCGCGGCCACGAGGAGCCCGTGGTAGCGCCGCGTGAGGAGCCCCGCCACGGTGCCCGACGCGAAGCCACCCAGGCCGTTGGTGCAGAGCCACTCCGGCGCCTCAACGACCGGAAGGGCACCCAGGACCTCCCGGCCCCAGTCGAGGAAGCCCGGCCCGATCATCGGGTCCACCCCCACCCCATGCTGTTCGAGTCGCCGGAACGGCCCATCATGAACATATCGACTGTGTCTTCATGATAACGTACACTATCGGATCATGAGCAGACCCTTTCAAGTCTACCTCGATGACGAAGACCTCGCCCGCCTCGAGGCCTGGACGCGCCAGCGCGGCTGGACGAAGTCCCAGGCCGTCCGCGTGGCGATCCGCGCCCTCACCCGCGGGCCGGCCGACGAGCCGCTCCTGGAATTGAGCGGAGACATCGACGGCCTCCCCGAGGACCTGAGCGAGCACTTCGACCGCTACCTCAACGAAACCTTCGTCGCGGAGCCGCTGGGTCCCTCCCGTGCGCGGCGCCGGCGAGCCCGGCCGACTCCTCGTCGATAGCGGCGCGTGGATCGCGCTGCGGAGCCAGCGCGACCAGCATCACGCCGAAGCGGACCGCCTCTTCCGGACCGCGCTCGAGCGCCGGATCCGCCTGCTCACCACCAACTTGATCCTCGCCGAGGTTCACCGGCTCACGCTGTTCCGGGCCGGCGTCCAGGCCACCGTGCGGGCACTGGACCGCATCGACGCGAGCCGGAGCGTGACGATCCACTTCGCGACGGCCGAGGACCACGCCGCGGCGCGTCGCTGGCTGGAGCGGCTGGCGCCTCACCCCGTCACCTACACCGACGCCGTCAGCTTCGCGGTGATGGAGGCCGCGGGCTGTCGTCACGTGCTGGGCTTCGACCAGGACTTCGCCGCGGCGGGCTTCACGCTCTGGCGCGGCTCAGCCTGACTCCGCTATGCGCGACGTAACCGGTACCAGTGTTCGTCAGGCCTCAAAATACAGTTCCAGGACCTTGGGCAATCGAAAATGCGAAGCCTCAACAGCGGTAATCTTCCATCCGGGAAAGGCCGCCTCGATTTCACCGCGGCTCGCGCCACGTATCAGTGGTCTCAGCTCAGACGTTTCGGCCACACAAGCAGCAGCACCGTAGCGTCGGCTGAGGCGACCGCGTCAACCTCCCGACCCATCGCTTGCTGCTGGACGCTGTCGAAGTCGTGGAAGGTTCCGGTGTCGAGCACAAGTCGGAAGCAGCGCCAGCCCAACGCGCGTCATTCCGGCCGTGCCCGTTCGCGTGCTACAGCTCCCAGGGCGGGTCCACCTGGATCGGCAGCTCGAGGAGCGTCGGGCCCGGGTGGGCCAGCGCCTTGTCCAGGGCCGGCTGGAGGGCTGCCAGGCCCTCGACACGGACGCCTTCCGCCCCGAAGGCCCGCGCGAGGGCCGGAAAGTCCGGGTTCGTGAGGTCGGCCTCGCCCCAGCGCCCGTAGAGCGCCTCCTGGAGGTACTTGATCGCGCCGTAGCGCTGGTCGTTCAGGACGAGGAACACGACGCCGAGGCGGTACTTCACCGCCGTCGCCAGCTCGTTCGCCGAGTAAAGGAACCCGCCGTCGCCGACGACCGCGAGGACCTGGCGCGCCGGGTGGGCGACCTTGGCCCCGATCGCGGCCGGGACGCCGTAACCGAGCGTGGCCGAGCCGACAGGGTAGAGGAACGTCCGCGGCGCGAGGACCGGGAAGTGCCACTCCATCCAGTAATTCAGCCCGGTCTGGTCGTTCACGACGATCGCGTCGGGGGCGAGCGCCTCCCGGAGCGTGCGGATCAGCCGGTCCACCGTCTCCGTGTAGCGCGGGCTCCGCGCGGCCCGCTGGGCGGCGAGCCACGTCGGGTCCCACTCGGCGGCCGGCGCCCCGGGGCCGAGCGCGGCGAGGAGCCCCGCGAGGCCGTCGCGCGCGTCCCCGACCAGGGCGACCGTCGCCCGGTGCATCTTCCCGATCACCGTCGGGTCGAGGTCCAGGTGGAGCAGCGCCTGGTCCGGCCGGAACGCGAGGTTCAGAAGAAGCCCGCGCGTCGAGCGGTGGGCGAAGCGGCAGCCGACGGCCAGGACCACGTCAGCGGACTCCAGCGCCGCCTGGGTCGCCCGCTTGTTCGGCAGGACGCCGAGCCAGAGCGGATCGTCCTCGGGGAGGCTCCCCCGGCCCATCACGGTGGTCACGACCGGCGCCCCGAGCCGCCGCGCAAGGGCCCGGAGCTCGCCCCCGGCCTCTGCGGCGATGACCCCGCCCCCGGCGACGAGGAGCGGGCGGCGCGCGCGGCGGAGCGGCCCGGCCGCCTCTGCGATCAGGCGGACGTCGCACGGCGGCCGGCGGCCCTGGCCCGGCGGGGTGAGCTGGGCCTCGACGCGCGCCGTGAGGAAGTCGGTCGGGATGGAGAGCGCGATCGGGCCCGGGCGCCCGGTCCTGAAGAGGTGGAACGCCCCCTGGACCGCCCCGGGGATGTCGCGGGCGGCCTCGAGCGTCTCCGCCCAGCGGCACACGGGCTTGAAGCAGGCGATCTGGTTCGGCACCTCGTGGAGGGCGCCCACGTCCTGGCCGATGAGCGCCGCCGGGATGTCGGAGGCGAGGAGCAGGACCGGCTGGGAGCCGGCGTAGGCCTCGACCAGCGGCGTGAGCGCGTAGGTGGCGCCGGGTCCCGTCGTCACGACCACCACGCCCGGCCGCCCGGACGCGCGGGCGTAGCCGTCCGCCATGAAAGCCGCCCCGGCCTCGTGGCGCGCCAGGATGTGGGTCAGCTCCGTCTGGCCGAGGAGCGCGTCGTAGACGGCGAGGTTGTGGATGCCGGGGATCCCGAAGACGTGGCGGACGCCCTCGGCCCGGAGCGCCTCGACCACCCACTCGCCGCCGGTCCGCGTCACCTCACGGCCCCCCGAGCTGAAAGCACCGTCTCTTCGACACCGAGGCGCAGACACGGTCCCCGCGTGCGGGGACGTATGACGCCGCCACTACCACGCCTCGCGGCCTGCCGGCTCCCCGGTCGCAACCTCGCCGTGTAGGGTCCGTCGATTGACTCGCGGAATCTTCGCGTGCACCATGCCTCCCGACGGATATGCCACGAGT